>NZ_JBFBJL010000024.1:0-154057 GCF_040686075.1 Streptomyces sp. NPDC086519 | reverse complement strand
CCGGGATCGCCCGGGCCTTCGAGTACTTCGACAAGGTCACGGTCGCCTGTGTCTCCATCGGATCCTGGGAGCCCGGTACCGGCCCCTCCGCCGTGTCCGCCTTCCACATGTGGCCCACAAGTCGTCCACAGAGGAGGATTGCATTCCGCAGGTCACGGGTATGACGGGCTACGACCGTGAAGCACCGGCCGGCCGTGGGAGGGACCCCTCGTGATGCTCCTGGAAGTCCTTGGATCAGCACTGCTCGGCCTGGCCTTGTCGTGGACCGCGGCCAACCGCCTGTCCCACCGGCTCCCGGCCCGCCCCCTGGTGTTCTCCACGGGCGTCGCGGGAGCCCTCTTCGGGGACTTCGTCACCCACAGCGCGCTCGGCCCCGGCGCGGTCCTGGTCACTCTTCTGGGCGCGGCGATCGTCTCGGCGGCGTCCCTGTCCCTGCTGCTCCGCCCGGCGGGCCGCCGCCTGCGCCGACGATCGATCCCGGCGTAGCTCTTCGAACGCCCCGAGCCGAGGCGCGCCCCGAGAGGCGCGGGGAACTGCGCGACCAGCCCCCACCGGCCGCAGGCCCCGTGCCTCCCCGCAACCACCCCCCACAGAGCGCTACGCCGCCAGCCCCAGCGCAGCCATACGCTTCGTGTGCGCCTCGGTGATCCGCGAGAACATCCGCCCCACCTCGGCGAGATCGAACCCGTCGGCCACACCCCCGACCAGCATGGTCGACAGCGCGTCCCGGTCGGCCACCACCCGCTGCGACTGCGACAGCGCCTCGCCCATCAACCGCCGCGCCCACAAAGCCAGTCGGCCCCCCACGCGCGGGTCGGCGTCGATGGCCGCGCGCACCCTCTCCACCGCGAACCCGGCGTGCCCGGTGTCGTCGAGGACGGCCAGCACCAGCTCGCGGGTGTCCGAGTCGAGGCGCGCCGCGACCTCCCGGTAGAAGTCACTGGCGATCGAGTCGCCGACGTACGCCTTGACCAGGCCCTCCAGCCAGTCCGACGGCGCCGTCTGCCGGTGGAAGCCGTCGAGGGCCGCGACGAACGGCTCCATCGCCTGCGTGGCGTCCTCGCCGATCTCCGTCAGCCGGTTGCGCAGCCGCTCGAAGTGGTGGAACTCGGCCGACGCCATCTTCGCCAGCTCGGCCTTGTCCACCAGTGAGGGCGCCAGCTTGGCGTCCTCCGCGAGGCGCTCGAACGCCGCGAGCTCGCCGTACGCGAGCGCGCCGAGCAGGTCCACGACCGCGGCACGATAGTGCGGGTCGGCAGCCGCCTGCCCCCAGTCCTGGGCGGCGACACCGGTCGGTTCGGCGGAGGCGGTCTCAGGCTTGTCAGAGCTCGTCATGAAGCGCACAATAGCCCGCCCGTCGACTCGGGGAAGCCCCTGGTCAACCACTGTGACTACCATGACGTGACCAAATCGGCCATCACATGTGCACGATTCCGGGGTATGGTGGTAATGCGCCTGCTGGTACGCCGTCGAATCTCGGCGTACCTCGACAGGCCGCACGTATGAGGATGCCCGGTCGGTGGCCCGATCGGCTCCGACCCGACAGCCCTCCCGGCTCGTACGGCACTGTGCGTACGACGACCGGAGGGACACACCCTCAGCGGTACGAGCGCTAGAGCGTCGGCAGAGGTCCCGTGCACTACGGCGTGCCCCACGGCCCGCCCGTAAGGCAGCCGACGTCCCCGGCACGGTCCGTCAAAGACCCCCGCGCTCGCCTCGCGCCGCGACACACAGAAGAGGCAGCACCCTGACTACGACGTTTCGTGAACTCGGAATCCTTCCCGAGACCGCCGAGGCCCTGGAAGCCATCGGCATCACCACCGCCTTCCCCATCCAGGAGATGACACTCCCGGTCGCCCTGTCCGGCACCGACGTCATCGGCCAGGCCAAGACCGGCACCGGCAAGACCCTCGGCTTCGGTCTGCCGCTGCTGGAGCGCGTCACCGTCCCCGCCGACGTGGAGGCCGGGCGCGCCGCCCCCGAGGACCTCACCGACGCTCCGCAGGCGCTCGTCGTCGTCCCCACGCGCGAGCTGTGCACCCAGGTCACCAACGACCTGCTGACGGCCGGCAAGGTCCGCAACGTGCGCGTGACGGCGATCTACGGCGGCCGGGCCTACGAGCCGCAGGTCGAGGCCCTGAAGAAGGGCGTCGACGTGGTCGTCGGCACCCCGGGCCGGCTCCTCGACCTCGCGGGCCAGCGGAAGCTCGACCTCAAGCACATCAAGTCGCTCGTCCTCGACGAGGCCGACGAGATGCTCGACCTGGGCTTCCTGCCCGACGTCGAGAAGATCATCGACATGCTTCCGGCCAAGCGCCAGACCATGCTGTTCTCGGCCACCATGCCGGGCGCGGTCATCGGCCTCGCGCGCCGGTACATGCGCCAGCCCACCCACATCCGCGCCACCGCGCCGGACGACGAGGGCGCGACCGTCGCGAACATCGCTCAGTTCGTCTACCGCGCGCACTCCATGGACAAGCCGGAGATGATCGCGCGCATCCTGCAGGCCGAGGGCCGCGGACTCGCGATGATCTTCTGCCGCACCAAGCGCACCGCCGCCGACATCGCCGAGCAGCTCCAGCGCCGCGGCTTCGCCTCCGGCGCCGTCCACGGTGACCTCGGCCAGGGCGCCCGCGAGCAGGCGCTGCGCGCGTTCCGCAACGGCAAGGTGGACGTCCTCGTCTGCACCGACGTCGCCGCGCGCGGCATCGACGTCGAGGGCGTCACCCACGTCATCAACTACCAGTCCCCCGAGGACGAGAAGACGTACCTGCACCGGGTCGGCCGTACCGGCCGCGCGGGCGCGTCGGGTACGGCGATCACGTTCGTCGACTGGGACGACATCCCGCGCTGGCAGCTGATCAACAAGGCGCTGGAGCTGGGCTTCAACGACCCGGTGGAGACGTACTCGACCTCCCCGCACTTCTTCGAGGACATGAAGATCCCCGCGGGCACCAAGGGTGTCCTGCCGCGTTCGGAGCGCACGCGCGCCGGGCTCGACGCGGAGGAGCTGGAGGACCTGGGCGAGACCGGCGGCCGCGGTGGCCGGGGCGGTCGCGGTGGCCGGGGCGGTCGCCCCGACTCCCGCGCCGAGTCCCGCGCCGAGTCCCGCCCCGATGCCCGCTCCGAGGAGCGCGAGCGTCCGGCCCGTACCCCCCGCCGCCGCCGTCGCACGCGCGGCGGTACGGCCCTGGACCAGGCCTCCGGTACGGCGTCCACGGCGCCGGCCGCCGAGACCGCGTCGCCCGACGCCACCGCCGACGCCCTCGCGGCGTCGGAGCCGGCGGCCACCCGGACCCCGCGCCGCCGTCGCCGTACGCGCAGCGGGGCGGCGCAGGAGCCGGTGGCGGCCGCCGCTCCGGTGACCGTGACGCCGGAGGCCGTCGTGGAGACGGTCGAGGCCGTCGTCGAACCGGTCGTGGTCGAACCCGCCGCGGTCGAACCCGCCGCGGCGGAGAAGCCGCGCCGCCGTCGCACCCGCAAGTCCGCGGAGACCGCGCCGGTGGCGGAGGCGACGCCGGTGACCGAGGCACCGCAGACCGAAGAGGCCCCGGCAGCCCCCGCGCGCCGTCGTACCCGCAAGGTGGCCGAGGCTCCCGAGACGACCGCCCCCGCGGCAGCCGTCGAGGCGGTCGAGACGGTGGCCGAGGCCAAGCCGCGCCGCACTCGCAAGACGGCCGCGACCGCCGAGGCCGCGGTGGACACCGCCGAGGCCACCGAGGCCAAGCCCCGCCGCCGTACCCGTAAGGCCGCCGAGCCCGTGACCGAGGTCGCACAGGCTCCGGCGGAGGCCGTCGAGGCCCCGGCAGCCCCGGCCCGTCGCCGTACCCGCAAGGTGGCCGAGGCTCCCGAGACGACCGCCCCCGCGGCAGCCGTCGAGGCGGTCGAGACGGTGGCCGAGGCCAAGCCGCGCCGGACCCGCAAGACGGCCGCGACCGCCGAAGCCGCGGTGGACACCGCCGAAGCCACCGAGGCCAAGCCCCGCCGCACCCGCAAGACGACGGCAGCCGCCGCCGAGCCGGAGACGGCCGAGGCGGTCGCCGAGGCGAAGCCGCGGCGGGCCCGGAAGACGGCCGCGGTCGCCCCGGAGGCCGCTGAGGCCGTGGCCGAGGCCGCTGAGGCCGCGCCCAAGCCGCGCCGGACCCGGAAGGCGGCCGAGGCCGCCGTCGACTCCGCCGAGGCCACCGAGGCCAAGCCGCGCCGCACCCGCAAGGCGACGGCAGCCGCCGCCACGGCGGAGATCCCGGCGCAGGCCACCGCGGAGCCGGAGGCCAAGCCGACGCGACGCGCCACCCGCAAGACGGCCGAGTCCGTCGAAGAGGCGGCCGACACCGAGGCGAAGCCGAAGGCCCGCCGCACCCGGAAGGTCACCGCCGCGGCCCCCGAGGCCTGAGCGCACGCCACGACGGCCCGGACCACCCCGTGTGGTCCGGGCCGTCGGCGTTTGCGCACGGCCCGGCGTGCCTCGGGCCGGGGCCGGGGCCGGGATTCACCCACCGGATCCCGGTCGGTCACCCCGCTCCGGTTACCCTCTCCCCCATGAGCAGGCCTCGTACCTTCGTCCCGCCCGCCGGTGCCCGCGCGTACACGCTCGTCACCGACCGGGGTGAGTTCGCCGTCGTCGACGCACCCGTGGCCGCCGGGGTGGAGGCCAGGGGGGTCGCGCTGCTGCTGCCCGGGTTCACCGGGAGCAAGGAGGACTTCAACCGGCTGCACGAGGCGCTGGGCCGGCGCGGGTACCGGACGGTCGCCGTCGACGGGCGCGGGCAGTTCGAGTCGGACGGTCCGGAGGACGACGAATCGGCCTACGCCCAGGAGGAGTTGGCGCGGGACGTGCTCGCGCAGGCGGCGGCGGTCGGCGACGGCGGGCCGGTGCATCTGCTGGGGCACTCGCTCGGCGGTCACATCGCACGCGCGGCCGTGCTCCTCGACCGGTCGCCGTTCCGCTCGCTGACCCTGATGGCCTCGGGTCCGGCACAGATCTCCCCCTCCCAGCAGCAGCGCGTGAAGCTGCTGCGGGACGCGCTCGCCGTGATGTCGATGGCCGAGGTGTGGGAGGCCATGCAGGCCTTGGAGGCACCGGAGGAACTGGACGCGCTGGAGGAGACGCCGGAGGACGGCGAGGATCTGCGGCGCCGCTGGCTGGGCAACAAGCCGGCCCAACTCCTCGCCACCGGGCGCCAGTTGTGCGCCGAGCCGGACCGCGTCGCGGAACTGGCCGCCGTACCACTGTCGTTCCACGTGCTGTCGGGCGCCCGGGACGACACCTGGCCGGTACCGCTGCTGGACGACATGGCGCTGCGGCTGCGGGCACACCGGACGGTCATCGAGGGGGCGGAGCACTCGCCCAACACCGACCGGCCCGCCGCCACCGCCGAGGCGCTCGCCGCGTTCTGGGACGCTGTCGCCGACGCGGGCTAGTACTGCGCCTGCAGGTGCTCCCAGAAGCCGTCCCGCAGGGCGCGGCGCAGGTCGGCCTGGCCGCGCAGGGAGTACTGGAGCATCCTCTCGGCCTCGACGAGGAGGTCCTGGTCGACGGACCCCGGCAGGTAGGGGTGGCCGGGCAGCAGCTCGACGAGCGTCTCACGGCCCCGCGAGGACAGCCACTTCGCGGCGATCTGCGCGCCGATGAAACGGACGTCCTCACGGGCGGGTCTGGTGGCGCCGGCCTCGTAGGCGGGGGCGGTGCGCCGGGAGACGTACGGCTTGAAGAATTCGAGGTCGAGGGTGCGCTGGCTGTCGACCTCCCAGAGCAGCGGCTCGGCCTGGTTGCGGCCCTCGGGGGCCTCGATGCCCCAGAGGTGGACTCGGGCGCCGTAGCCCTGGGCGGCCTCGACCGCCGAGACCAGGTCCTCGTCGCCGCCGAGCAGGGCCGCGTCGCTGATGGCGCGGTGCCGGGCGAGTGACTCCAGGTCCGTGCGGATCAGGGAGTCGACGCCCTTCTGCTGGTTGTTGGCGTTGAGGTTGCCGAGGCGGACCTTGACGTCGGGCAGCTCGGCGATGGCCTGCTGCTCGGCGGTGTGGATGCGGCGGCGGGCGCCGTCGTACCAGTAGACGCGCAGCAGCCGGCTGTCGGCGAAGATCTGGCGCGCCTTGTCGATGAGCGCTTCGATCAGCCCTTCGGCGTCGAGGTCGAAGGCACGGCGGTCCTCCGTCCCGGCGGCGAGCCGGCCCGTGGCCGCGTAGAGGTAGCCCGCGTCCACGAAGATGGCGTGCGTCGAGGGCGTCTTGGCCACTTCGGCGAGCATGCGGGTGAGCAGCTCGTTCGTGCGGTCGATACGGGCCTGGAGGGCGGTGAGGTCGTCGTTCATCGCCTCCATTGTCCCGGCGGTCACGCTGCGAACACAACCGGTCCCGGTCAGTCTCGTACAGACTCTTACCGGTCGGTAATTAGACGTTCGAAAAATTTCCTTAGCGTAGGGAATGTTTGTAACACGCAAGCCGTTGACTCATACGGAACACAGCGACGAAGGGAGAGGCCATGCGCTTCGAAATCATGCGACTCGACGAGGTCGACGGCACCACCGTGGACAGCACTGTCGTGGACGCCGCCTCCGTCAGCGGGATCGTGCAGCAGGCCGCCGCCGTGGGGCAGCGCCTGTGGATCCGACCGGCCGAGACCCAGGCTTCGTAACAAGACGACGCGGCAACGACGGACGAGCACCACACCGACGACGACACAGCGACGACGACACCTCGACGACACGCGGAGCACCGCACAGCTTTCGGAGCCCCCGTACGGCACCCACGCCGTACGGGGGCTCCGCGTATGGAACCCTGAGCGGAGCCCTAAGCGCCCTTGATCACCTGGGTGACACCGTTGATGATCTGCTGTACGGCGATCGCGGAGAGCATCATGCCCGCCAGGCGCGTCACCAGGACCACACCGCCGTCCTTGATGAGCCGGATGATCAGCAGCGAATAGCGCATCACCAGCCACAGCACGACATGGATGGCGAGGATCGCGGCCCATACGGACACCTGCGTGGCCACGCTGCCGGCCTTCTGCACGGCGAGGATGACGGACACGATCGCACCGGGGCCGGCCAGCAGCGGCATGCCCAGTGGCACCAGCGCCACGTTGACGTCCTTGGTCTGCTTCGGCTCGTCGCTCTTGCCGGTGAGCAGGTCCAGCGCGATGAGCAGGAGCAGCAGCCCGCCCGCGATCATCAGCGCGGGCACGGAGACGTGCAGGTAGTTCAGGATCTGGTGCCCCAGCAGCCCGAAGACGGTGATCACGCCGCCCGCCACGCACACGGCCTGGAAGGCCATCCGCTTCTGCACCTTGCCGGGTCGGCCGGCGGTGAGGGCGAGGAAGATCGGGGTGATCCCGGGGGGATCCATGATGACGAACAGGGTCAGGAAGAGGGAGCCGAAGACGGCGAGATCGAACATGGGGGTGCTACAGGCCTTGCGGAGTGAGGGACTGGGGGCGTGCGAGGACTCAGCCTCGGGCCCCGCCGGTCCCCGGCACCGGAAACGCACCGGTCGCCCGCCGCGTGATCTCGCCGTACACCTCGGGGTCCGTGGTGTACTCGCCCAGCGCCACGGTCTTACGGCTGCCGTGGTAGTCGGAGGACCCGGTGACCAGCAGCCCCAGTTCCCCGGCGAGCCCCCGCAGCCGTGCGCGGGTGTCCTCGTCGTGGTCCATGTGGTCGACCTCGATGCCGTCGAGACCGGCCGCGGCCATCTCGGCGATCCCCGCCTCGGGCACCGTACGCCCGCGCTTGGCGGCCCCGGGGTGCGCGAACACGCACACGCCGCCGGCGCCCTTGACCAGCCGGATCGCCTCGAAGGGGTCGGTCTCGTGCTTCTCCACGAAGGCCCGGCCGCCGTCGGCCAGCCACGCTTCGGTGAAAGCGTCGCTCACGGTCGGTACGACACCGAGCTCGACCAGCGCGGAAGCCACGTGCGGCCGCCCGACCGACCCGTCCCCGGCGATCCGCTTCACCTGCTCCCAGGTGACCGGCACGCCCAGCGCGTTCAGCTTGGCGATCATGCCCTGGGCTCGCGGCACCCGGTCGTCCCGGACCAGCTCGCGCTCGGCGAGCAGAGCGGGCTCCTCGGGGTCGAAGAGGTAGGCCAGCATGTGCATGGAGACGCCGCCGACACGGCAGGACAGCTCGGCCCCGGGGACCAGGGTGAGCCCCTCGGGCAGCGCGGCGATGGCCTCGGCGTACCCGCGGGTGGTGTCGTGATCGGTCAGCGCGACGACGTCGAGACCGGCAGCGGCGGCATTGCGCACCAGCTCGGCCGGGGTGTCCGTACCGTCGGAGGCGGTGGAGTGGCAGTGCAGATCGATGCGCACGACGCGGACTCCAACGGGCCGGTACGGATGGGGACGCGTCAAGGATAGCGGCCGACCGGGGCGCCCTGTCACACCCGCAACCTGTGAGCGACCTTTACCTGACCTGCCCAGGGGCGCGGGCGGCATCGAGATACGGCTGCGCCGCGTGGGCGCGCTCAGCCCCCACCGGCCCGCGCACGACCGGCCACACCGGCCACACCGGCCACACCGGCCACACCGGCCACACCGGCCACACCGGCCACACCGGCCACACCGGCCCCTACGGCTCCTACGGCTCCTACGGCTCCTACGGCTCCAGCAAACGCGGCGACAACGCGCCGCAGGGCACCAGATCCAACTCGGCCCCCGCGTCCCGCAAGTCGGTCAGCACCAACTCGTCGTACATGAGCAACCCCGTCTGCTCCGGCCACACCACGGCCCACAGCCACAGCCCCCGAGCCTCGCCCGCGAAGACGGCCCGGTCGTCCGGCGCCCCGGAGACATGCCAGAGCGGGGTCGGCCGCCCCGCCGCCAGCACCTTCGCCTGCGGCGGCTTCTCCACGTTCATGTACGGCCCGGGATCCGGCCCGTCGATCCCCGCGTACCGGGCCCCGAGACCGACGCCCAGTTCCTCGGCGACCAGGATCATCTCCCCTATGCCACCGAGCGGCGCGGGTCCGGAGCAGGCGACGGCGGTCGCGCGCCCTCCGCTGCGGTCGTCACCGGCGCACGCCACACCCGTGAACAGCCAGCCGACCGGCAGCGGCCAGGGCATCCAGACCGGGACCTGGGTGCGGTGCACCACCACACCGAGGGCCTCGACGCCGGGCGGGATCACGGGCTGCACCGGATGCACGGTCCCGTGCACATCGCACTGCCAGGTGTCGGCGAAGAGTCCGGGAGCCCTGACCCGGCCACCACACTTCGGGCAACTGGGTTCGCCCCTCATAGGGCCCCACGGTCCTACCCCGGATCCCCCACGTCAAGGACGATCACCCGTCCGGGCGGAACCAGTCACCGGAAGGAACTAGATGCGCCTTGCATTAGTTAGCACCTCTAACTTACTATGTGTATAAGCCAACCAAATCCGTAACGGAATCCGCACAGGCATTCACGGCACAGAGTGGAGGAAGCGCATGGACGACCCATTCGACGCGGGAGCGGGCAGCATCCTGCGGCAGCCGAAGGCCGTGTGGGCGACGGCCGGAGCGTCCGTCGTCGCCTTCATGGGCATCGGACTCGTCGACCCGATCCTGCCCTCCATAGCCAGGGGACTGGACGCCACACCCGGCCAGGTCTCCCTGCTCTTCACCTCGTACTTCCTGATCACCGCCGTGGCGATGCTGCTCACCGGCTTCGTCTCCAGCCGGATCGGCGGCCGCAGGACCCTGCTGCTCGGCCTCGCGTTCGTGGTCGTCTTCGCGGGCCTGGCCGGCACGTCCGACACGGTCGGCCAGCTGGTCGGCTTCCGGGCCGGCTGGGGCCTCGGCAACGCCCTGTTCGTCTCCACCGCCCTGGCCGTCATCGTCGGCGCGGCGGCCGGCGGCAGCGCCGCCGCGATCCTGCTCTACGAGTCGGCGCTCGGCCTCGGCATGGCGTGCGGCCCGCTGCTGGGCGCGGTGCTCGGCAACATCAGCTGGCGTTACCCCTTCTTCGGCACCGCCACCCTGATGGCGATCGGCTTCCTGTGCATCACCGCGTTCCTGAAGGAACAGCCGAAGCCGGCCCGCAGGACCTCGATCCTGGATCCGATCCGGGCACTGGGCCACGGCGGCCTCGCCTCAGCGGCGGCCTCCGCCTTCTTCTACAACTACACGTTCTTCACCGTGCTGGCCTTCACCCCGTTCGTGCTGAACATGACCCCGTACCGCTCGGGCGCGGTCTTCTTCGCCTGGGGTGTGCTGCTCGCGCTCTTCTCGGTGGTCGTCGCCCCGCGCCTGCAGAAGCGGTTCGGGTCCCTGAAGGTGCTCGGCGGCTCTCTGGTCCTGCTCGCCGCCGACGTCCTCGTCCTCGGCTACGGCGGCCACACCGCCGCCGTCGTCTGCACGATCCTGTCCGGCGCGTTCATCGGCGTGAACAACACGGTCTACACCGAACTGGCCCTCGGCGTGTCGGACGCGCCGCGCCCGGTGGCGAGCGCGGGCTACAACTTCGTCCGCTGGTTCGCCGCGGCGGCCGCTCCCTACTTCGCGCCGAAGATCGAGGAGTGGACCGACATCCACGTCCCGTTCGCAGTGGCGGCGGTCACCGCGGTCCTGGGCGCGGTGGTGGTGCTCGTACGACGGAACGCGCTGACCCACGACGCCGCGGAACTGCAACCGCGGCACGCCACCGAGGACAGCGTCACGGTCTTTGCCAACTGACTCGCCGTGAACGGCGTTTGGTGAGCTTGCTCACCAAACGCGTTCAGTCCAGCGGGACGGATGTCCGGTGCGGGTCCCGGAGGTCCGTCCCGTTCGCGAGCCAGCGCTCCTGGAGGGCCCCGGCGCCGTGCACGCGCTTCCAGGCCGCCTCGTTCGGCGTCATCGGCAGCAGCGGCAGGAACCGTACGGGATCGAGAGGCGCGTCCAGTTCCAGATCCTCGACGAGACCGCCCGGCTCGCCGACCAGGACGGAGGTGAAGGGCGCCCCCGGCCACAGCGGACCGCCGACGTCCAGCGACGCGCCCGGCGTCACGACCAGGCCCTCCACCTGCGGAGACGCGGCGAGTACGGCGAGCGGGCGGAGCACCTTGTCGGTCTCGGCGAGCCCGGCCCGGACCGACAGGACCAGTTCGGCGCGCGGTCCCTTCACGGGGTCCGCGACCATCGCGGTGGGGTCGGTCATGGGGTGTGCGGACATGCCGAGGGTGGCGTAGCGGACGACGTCCTCGCCCTGGAGATCCTCGTGGAAGCGGAGCACCTCGATGCGGTCCGTGCCGAGGAAGGTGACCGCCGCGCGCGCGTCCGGTTCGCCCAGTGCGGTGGTCAACCGGGCTTCGACCAGAGGAAGAACTTCAGCCATGGCGTGAGCATAGAACTCGTCAGTGCCGGGCAAAGGGGCGCCTTGACACCGAGGCCTGCTGCTACTCTGGCCGCGGCGGTTCGGGGCAGCACGCAGTGCGTCGCGGTCAGACCCCGACGCCGACAGGACTCCCTTACGAGGGACCGGCTGGAGGAGGTGGGGCTGTCATGGATCGAAGTCACCCGTGCAGTACCACTCGCTCTTCCGGCCTCTGATTTCTTCTCTGGCTGGCTGCCGCCTTCTCGTGCGCGTTGTCGTTCGGAAGAGCACTTCGTTTCGCTTGCCTGATCCTTCTGACCGGTCCGTTCCGGACCCCGCTGGATCCGTTTGTCTGATCTGAATCAGTAGCGAAGTCGCCACCGCAACGGTGCGGTGCTCCCCGCTTTGTGGACGTGCCAAACATCCGAAGCCAGGACGTCCCCATTCCGGGTAGTTCCACCCGTTCGCCGGCGGTCTTCCGCTGCCTGTCGCGAAGGAGCCTGCCCATGTCGATGATCCGCGACCTGCGTGCCGTCGTCCGCCCGTCCCGTCCCTCGCTGCGCAAGAGCCTGCGTCCGGACAGCGGCGCGTACGACACCACCCGCGACCCCGGCACGCCGTCGGCCGTCGTCGACTGCGCCGTCTACCGCGACGGCGCCCGGGTCGAGACGGGCAAGCCGCTGACCCCGCACGAGGCGATGCGGCTGGTGCGCCGTGACGGCGGGTTCGTGTGGATCGGGCTGCACGAGCCGACCGAGGCCGAATTCGCCGGTATCGCGAGCGAGTTCGGGCTGCACCCGCTGGCCGTCGAGGACGCCGTCCAGGCCCACCAGCGCCCGAAGCTCGAACGCTACGACGACTCGCTCTTCACTGTCTTCAAGACCATCCACTACGTCGAGCACGACCAGCTCACCGACACCAGCGAGGTCGTGGAGACCGGCGAGGTCATGTGCTTCACCGGCCGGGACTTCTTCATCACCGTCCGGCACGGCGGGCAGGGCTCGCTGCGGGCGCTGCGGCACCGGCTCCAGGACGACCCCGAGCTGCTCGCCAAGGGCCCCTCGGCCGTGCTGCACGCCATCGCCGACCACGTCGTGGACGGTTACATCGCCGTCGCCGACGCCGTGCAGGACGACATCGACGAGGTGGAGACCGAGGTCTTCACGCCGGGCCGGGGGGGCGGGGTGTCCCGGGGTGTCGACTCGGCGCGGATCTACCAACTCAAGCGCGAGGTGCTGGAGTTCAAGCGCGCGGTCTCGCCCCTGCTGCGCCCGATGCAGCTGCTGAGCGAACGGCCCATGCGGCTGGTCGACCCCGACATCCAGAAGTACTTCCGGGACGTCGCCGACCACCTCGCCCGGGTCCAGGAGCAGGTCATCGGCTTCGACGAACTCCTCAACTCCATCCTCCAGGCCAACCTCGCGCAGGCGTCCGTGGCGCAGAACGAGGACATGCGGAAGATCACGGCATGGGCCGCGATCATCGCCGTGCCGACGATGGTGTGCGGTGTGTACGGCATGAACTTCACATACATGCCGGAGCTGCACTGGAGGTACGGCTACCCGGTGATCATGGGCATCACGGTCTGCATCTGCCTCGGCATCCACCGCACGCTCAAGCGCAACGGCTGGCTCTAGGGTGGGCGCCATGACAAGTGAGCTGCTCGACCAGGCCCTCGTCGAGGAGGCCACGAAGAAGTCCGGCCTCGTCTGGGTACGGGCCGCGGGAGCGGCGGCCGCGCGTGCGGTGTGGCACGCGTGGGCCGACGGGGGCGTGTGCCTGGTCGGCGACGGGGCCGAGCAGCCGCTGGGTGAGCTGGCCGACGGGGGGTCGGCGGAGGTGACCGTCCGCAGCAAGGACAAGGGCGGCCGACTGGTCACCTGGACGGCGACGGTCACGGAACTGCCCGCCGGCACCCCGGAGTGGGACGCGGCGGTGGCGGAACTGAAGGGCAAACGCCTCAACGCCCCCGACGGCGAGGCGATGACGGACCGCTGGGCGAGGGAGTGCAGGGTGCTGCGCCTGACGCCGACGGGGGCGGTGCTGCCCCTTCCGGAGGGCAGCCTGTCCGAAGCGCCGGTCGCGTCCCCGGCGACGACCCGCGGCCCCGTCCCGGCCGGCCTGCCACGGCTGCTTTCGAAGCGCCGAAAGCCCAAGTAGCGAGAGCCCGGGCAGAGTTCGGCACCGCCGAACACGACCGCAGTGGCGGACCACCGTTGCGGCGGGATCCAGAAACCCGTCGGCCACCTGCCCCGAACGCCCACAGACCCGCCGGCCCCTCCGATCCGTCGGTCCTGCGGATCCGCCGCAACGGCGCTCAGCCCGCCGCGGCGCCGACCGGCCGTGCCGCACACACGGGTTTGTGGGACCGGCGGGTTTGTGGGGCCGCAAGACTGTGGGAGTGGTGGGCCCATGGGGTTGGTGGGTGGCGGCTTGCGGTCCGCCGCAACGGCGCTCGGCCCCCGCGGCGCCGGCCGGCGGTGCCGGACTCGCCGCACGTGGCCACGTCCCCCACGCCGCCACCGGCCCTTACGACGACGGCAGTTGCTTCCCGTAGTCGACCGTCTCGCCCTTCTCCGGTTCGGCCACGCTGAAGTCCTTGCCCCAGTCGGAGAAGGTGAGGGTGCCGGCGCCGCCGGCGCGTTGCAGGCGGAGAGGGTAGGGCTTGCCCTGAAGGGAGACGTCGAGGGTGCCGCCGGAGCCGCCGTCGCCGGTGATGCGGATGGTGGGGGTACCCGACTGCTCGTGGTGACCGGCCGTCGAGAGCGAACCGTGCAGGGTCAGCAGGCCCGAGAGGAGGACGTCCTTGTCCGTGAAGCCGCTGAACTTCTTGTACGCGGGATCCGACCGCGGCACCTTCACGTACTTGCCGTCGAGCTTGGTCGCGGCGGTCGTGTCGCTGCCGTCGGCGTGGTTCCAGAACCCCGCGTCAGCCTGCAGATACAGCGTGTCGCCGACCCGCAGGAGCTGGAACGTCGAGCCCTTCGAGGTGACCGACCCGGTCCCGCCGTCCTTGTTGAGGCGCATGTCCAGCTGGTACGTACGCCCGCTCGTGACCACCGTCCCCGCCATCCGCACCGTCGCCACCGACGCCGCCGCCGCCCGCGTCTTCGACTGGATCACGTCCGGCGCCAGCTTGCCCACCCCGTTCGTGCCCGCGTCCGGATCCCCTCCGCATCCGGTGAGGACGGCCAGTGCGCACACGGCGGTGACCAGTGCGGCGCGGCGAGTACGGCCCGGAGCGATCGCGGTCACGGACAGTGCCGCCTTTCTGAGGGGTCCGGCAGGGCGTACCGCAGCGTACCGGTGCCCGAGCCGCCCGGCGGAGCCAGTCCGTCCGGACCGCCCACCAGGGCGTATCCGATCGGTACGGGCTAGCCTGAAGCCCACCGAGCGGGCGAAAGAGACTGAAAAACACGCAAGCGGTACTTCGGTAGGTAAGGAAGCAACACCATGGCAGCCGGCGCTCCCCGCATCTTCGTCTCGCACCTCGCCGGTGTCCCCGTCTTCGATCCCGCCGGCGACAAGGTGGGCCGCCTCCGGGACCTCGTCGTCATGCTGCGGGTGCGCCGCCGCCCGCCCCGGCTGCTCGGCCTGGTCGTCGAACTGTCCACCCGGCGCCGCATCTTCCTGCCCATGACCCGGGTGACCGGCGTGGAGTCCGGCCAGGTCATCACCACCGGCGTGCTGAACGTCCGCCGCTTCGAGCAGCGCCCCACCGAACGTCTGGTCTTCGGCGAACTCCTCGACCGCCGTGTCCAGCTGGTCGAGACCGGCGAGGAGGTCACCGTCCTCGACCTGGCCGTGCAGCAGCTGCCGGCCCGCCGGGACTGGGAGATCGACCGGGTCTTCGTCCGCAAGGGAAGGACCGGGACCTTCCGGCGGACCAGGGGGGAGACGCTCACCGTCGAGTGGTCCCAGGTCACCGGGTTCTCCCTGGAGGAGCACGGCCAGGGCGCCGAGAGCCTGCTCGCCACCTTCGAGCAGCTGCGCCCCGCCGACCTCGCCAACGTGCTGCACCACCTCTCCGCCAAGCGCCGCGCGGAGGTGGCCGCGGCCCTCGACGACGACCGGCTGGCCGACGTACTCGAGGAACTCCCCGAGGACGACCAGATCGAGATCCTCGGCAAGCTGAAGGAGGAGCGGGCGGCGGACGTCCTGGAGGCCATGGACCCGGACGACGCGGCCGACCTGCTCGGCGAACTCCCCGAAGCCGACAAGGAACGGCTGCTGAGCCTGATGGAGCCGGCGGACGCGGCCGAGATGCGGCGCCTGATGTCGTACGAGGAACACACGGCGGGCGGTCTGATGACCACCGAGCCGATCGTCCTGCGTCCGGACGCCACCGTCGCCGACGCCCTCGCCCGGGTCCGCAACCCCGACCTCTCCCCGGCCCTCGCCGCCCAGGTCTACGTCTGCCGGCCGCCCGACGAGACCCCGACCGGCAAGTACCTGGGCACCGTGCACTTCCAGCGGCTGCTGCGCGATCCCCCGTACACCCTGGTCAGTTCGCTGGTCGTCGACGACGACCTGCAACCCCTCGACCCCGACGCCACGCTCCCGGTCATCGCCGGGTTCTTCGCCACGTACGACATGGTCGCGGCGCCCGTGGTGGACGAAGCGGGGGCGCTGCTCGGCGCGGTGACCGTGGACGACGTCCTCGACCACATGCTGCCGGAGGACTGGCGGGAGACCGAGTTCCACCTGGCCGAGGGGGAGCCGGCGGCGGAGAAGACGCCGGGAAGGGGGGCGGGGATCCATGGCGCCTGAGCGCGAGAGCACCCGTGAGCGGACGCCGTCGGGCGCCACCGCCGCCAGCCGGTCGCGCGGCCACCGCCTGGACCAGCCGCGGCCGCCGCGGCGCAGGCTGCTGCCCGAATGGGACCCGGATGCCTTCGGACGGCTGTCCGAGCGCATCGCCCGCTTCCTGGGCACCGGACGGTTCATCGTCTGGATGACGTTCGTGATCATCCTGTGGGTCCTGTGGAACATCGTGGCACCCGGCAGGTTCCGCTTCGACGAGTACCCGTTCATCTTCCTGACCCTGGCCCTGTCGTTGCAGGCCTCCTACGCGGCCCCGCTGATCCTGCTCGCGCAGAACAGGCAGGACGACCGCGACCGCGTCAACCTCGAACAGGACCGCAAGCAGAACGAGCGGTCCATCGCCGACACCGAGTACCTGACCCGGGAGATCGCCGCCCTGCGCATGGGCCTGGGCGAGGTGGCGACCCGGGACTGGATCCGCTCCGAGCTCCAGGACCTGCTGAAAGACATGGACGAGCGGCGGGACGGCCATCACGAACATGCGGTATTCCCGGCAGAACGGTCGGCGGGGCGTGACGTAGACGACCGCTGAGGGGCGTTATAGGGGGCCTGGGCCGCGCCGTACCATCGTTGGTATGGCTAGCGAAGACGCGGTGCGCGAGGCACTGGCGACGGTGAACGACCCCGAGATCAACCGGCCCATCACCGACCTGGGGATGGTCAAATCGGTGGTGATCGGGGAGGACGGCGCGGTCGCGGTCACCGTGTACCTGACCGTGTCCGGCTGCCCCATGCGGGACACGATCACCCAGCGCGTCACCGAGGCGGTCTCCCGGGTCGAGGGCGTCACCCGGGTCGACGTCACCCTGGACGTGATGAGCGACGAGCAGCGCAGGGAGCTGGCCTCCGCCCTGCGGGGCGGCCAGGCCGAGCGCGAGGTCCCCTTCGCCAAGCCCGGCAGCCTCACCCGCGTCTACGCGGTCGCCTCCGGCAAGGGCGGTGTCGGCAAGTCGTCGGTCACGGTCAACCTCGCCGTCGCGATGGCCGCCGACGGCCTCAAGGTGGGCGTGGTCGACGCGGACATCTACGGCCACTCGGTCCCGCGCATGCTCGGCGCGGACGGCAGCCCGACCCAGGTCGAGAACATGATCATGCCGCCGTCGGCGAACGGTGTGAAGGTCATCTCCATCGGCATGTTCACGCCGGGCAACGCCCCGGTGGTCTGGCGCGGCCCGATGCTGCACCGCGCCCTCCAGCAGTTCCTCGCGGACGTCTACTGGGGCGACCTGGACGTCCTCCTCCTCGACCTGCCGCCCGGCACCGGTGACATCGCCATCTCGGTCGCCCAGCTGGTCCCGAACGCCGAGATCCTGGTCGTGACCACGCCTCAGCAGGCGGCGGCGGAGGTCGCCGAGCGGGCGGGCTCCATCGCGGTCCAGACCCACCAGAAGATCGTCGGCGTGGTCGAGAACATGTCCGGCCTCCCCTGCCCGCACTGCGGCGAGATGGTCGACGTCTTCGGCACGGGCGGCGGCCAGAGCGTCGCCGACGGCCTCACCCGCACGACGGGTACGACCGTCCCCGTCCTCGGCTCCATCCCCATCGACGTCCGCCTCCGCGAAGGCGGCGACGAGGGCAAGCCGGTGGTCCTGACCGACCCGGACAGCCCGGCGGCAGCTGCCCTGCGCGGCATCGCCGGCAAGCTGGGCGGCAGGCAGCGAGGCCTCTCCGGCATGTCCTTGGGGATCACCCCGCGCAACAAGTTCTAGAGTTCCGGACCGCAACCGCAGCGCCCCGCAAGGGGCGCGGCGCTGTTCCCGTGTGCGGCTCCGCCGCACGGGCGCGACAAGCCACGACGCACCCGCGGTCGCGCGACGACCGCAGCCCCCTACGGCGAAGGGGCGCCACACACCACCGGCGCCCCTTTTCTCATGCGTACGCAGCAATGTCCTTGATCATCGCGAACCCCAGCCCGTACGCGCTCATCCCCCGCCCGTACGCACCGAGATGCACGCCCTCCTCCGTGGACCCGGCCAGCACCCACCCGAACTCCGACTCCCGGTAGTGGAACGGCGTGGCCACTCCGTCCACCGGCAGTGACAACGTCGACCAGGCGTCGCCGGCCAGGTCGTCCGCCAGCTCCCACGCGGTCTCGGTCTGCTGCTCCAGCCAGTCGTCCCGCAGGCTGTGGTCCATCTGGCCCGGCCAGGTGAAGGAGAGCAGGCCGACGCCCGCCAGCCACGCGGCGGACGCCACCGACGTGGCCTCCAGGAGACCGGTCCCGTCGGCGCTTCTTCGGGACGGGCTCGCCGCGACGGTCACCACCACCGCGAACTTCTCCCTCGACTCGCTCGCGGCCGCGGCCGCGGCCAGGTGCTCGTTGCGCACCGACGGCTCGTCCCCGTGCCCGATCGAACCGTGCTCGACGGCCCCGTCGGCCGCCGTGCCCACCTGCATCAGCCAGCGCGGCCCTGTGAAGGCCTCGTCGAGGCCGTACCAGGGGAAGGGCGCCTCCAGGTAGCCGTCGACCGTGCGGCGGGCCAGGCGGACCTGCTGTTGGTCCTCCGCGACCGGCGCCTGTCCGTCCACCCGACTTGTCGTCTCCATCTGCCCGGACGCCTCCTAGCTCTCGTCGGTCCGGGGCGGCCCGCCCCCCTTCGGGCGCACTCGTCCGGTCCGCACAACAACTCGGCAGCATATCGACACCGCCGCAACCAGCAGCGAAACCGCCCGGTGCGTGGGTCGCACGGGCGGCGGGTTCGGGGGGTAAAAGACATATGAGCGGCGCACACGCGGTATGAAACGCGTCACGTGCGCCGCTCATGCGCGGGTCGGTGATCGGGAGTCAGGTGGCGTCCGCGTCGAAGGGCGGACGGTCGTTGCCCGGATCATCCGGCTTCTTGCTCATGTCGATCCGGCCGCTCCCCGAGGAACCGCTCCCGGAGGACGACGGCGAGGGGTCGGTGTCGCGGCTGTGCACCGCGTCCGTGACCTCGGCCATCTCCTTCTTCAGGTCGAAGCCGTTGCGGATCTCCTTCAGCCCCAGCTCGTCACTGTCGAGGTGCTTGCGGATGAAGGTCTTGGGGTTGAGGTCCTCCAGCTCGAAGTCCTTGAACTCCGGACCGAGTTCCTGCCGGATGTCTTCTTTGGCGCTCTCCGAGAACTCCCGGATCTTGCGGATGGTCCGCATGACGTCCTGGATGACCTTCGGGAGCTTGTCCGGACCGAAGACGAGCACGGCGAGGACAACGATCGTCACCAGCTCTAGTGGTCCTATGTCATTGAACACCTGAAGCTCCTTGCGATGTCCTCGGTCCTCGGCCCTCCGGTCGCTGTTGCGGGTCTTCCGTGGTCCGGGCCGGGTCCACGGTACCCGGCGGACCTGTCCGTCCGGTACCGCCCCGAGGTGTCCGACTGCGTGTGTACGACCGGTTTTCCGGGTTGTTTGCCTAGTCGGGACACGAGCGGGGCCCCGGCTGTGAGGTTTCTGTCAGTTCCTGTCCGGATCGCCGGGGTGGTCGCCGGCGTGATCGCCGGGGTGGTCGAGCGGCAGGGGGGTCAGGCCGTGCACGCCGTGCACCTGGACGACGGCGAGGTCGTAGCCGGCGTCGCGGTCGACGACGGTCGCCCGGGCGGTGACTCCGCTGCTGAACGTCACGGTTATCCGGCCGCCCGCCAGGACCGCGGGAGCGACGACGTGGTTGTCGGTGAGGATCCGCCCACGGGTGTCGATGACGAAGCCGGTGCCGGTGGCCTGTTCGCCGGTGCCGGTGACGCGCAGGGTGACGACGCTGGGCAGCGCACGCGCGGCGATCCCGGTGACGTCGCCGGGCGGCCGCCCGGCCGGCGGCGGACCCGGCTGGGACAGCTGTACGGCCTCCACACCGCCGGTGCGCTCCAGAGAGGCGCCCACCAGCCCGCCGAGCGCACCGGAGAGCACGGAGAGCGCCAGCGCCCCCAGGACGAGCCTCCGTCGGCTCCGCGACCGCGGCCGCACTGCCACGGACCCGGGCGTGTCGCCCTGCGGGAGGGCCGGAGCGTTGCCGGTGGTGGCACCGGGTGTCGCCGGTGACGTCGGTATCCCCTCGTCCATGCTCTCCTCGCGGGCTCACCGCGGCCCGGCCCTGGTGGCCACGGGCGGGCTCGCGGAAGGTCGGCTCCGTGCCCGCGGCGGTGTCACGGGCATGGCTGGCTCACAGGATTCAACCAGGTTCGCGAGTCGCCGCGCAGGGCCGTTCGGCAGGTGGGCAGGCCGGTCAGCGGTGCGTGTGGGAGGAGCGGGACGGGGACGGGGAGGGCGCGGAGGTGGTGTCGGGGACGGGTGCGGCGAGCAGACCGGCGCCGGTGGCGCCGGGGGCGGCGGTCCACGAGGTGAGGGTGAGCGGAGGGTTGGCGCTCAGCGGCCGTATCAGCGGGGAGACCGCGGCCGCGCCGGCCATCACCGGTGCGGTCAGTTCCCGCAGCGCCTGCTGTGCGGCGGCCGGGGAGGGCACTCCGGGCAGCAGCGGCGCGGACACCGAGGTGGGCACGGCGGGGGTGCCGCCGAGCAGTGTGCCGGACGACAGCAGCGGGGTGAGCAGGCGGCGGCGCTGGGTGTCGGCGGTCCCGGTGGTGCCCGAGCCCGCCGTGCCGGCCGGGGCGACACTGCCGCCGCCGGAGCCGCTGCGGGCGTCGGCGGCCGGGGCGCCGGGCAGGCCGGCGGTGACCCCGCCGAGGGCCACGGCGGCCAGCGAGACCGCGCCGGCGGCGACGAACGCGAACCGCATGGAGCGCGAGGCGGAGCGGTCGCTGTCCGGGCGGCCGACGGGGTGGATGCGAAAGCCCCGGCCGACGGCCGCGGCCGGGTCGTGCGCGCGGGCCGGGACATAGCCGAACTCGAAACGGTCGTCCCGGCTCATGCCGAAGACCCCGCTGTCGGATCCGCGTCCCGAGGGAGCCCCCCCGCCGAACGGTGAACCGCCGCCGTCCGGGTCACCGCCCGCGGGCAGCCCCTGGAGGCGGGCCAGGAAGCTCTCGGAGGGCGGGGGCGGGGCGGCCGCCGCGAAGGCGTTCTTCAGCGCGCGCTGCGCGTCCGCCTCCGCCTTGCACCGGGCGCAGGTCGCCAGGTGGGCCAGGACGCGCTCGCGCGACTCATGACCGAGCTCTCCGTCCACCAGGGCGGAGAGTCGGTCTCCCAGATGCTGTTCGGCGAGCCGCTCGGCCGGTTTCGGTCGTGATCCACTCACGCGGTCGCGCCCCCTCCTCCCAGTGCGGGAACACGGGGCACGAAGGAGCGGCGCTCGGCCTTGCGGGCCTGCGGCGAGCGGTGCGCGAGGGCCTTGCGCAGCTGGGAGCGGCCCCGGTGGATACGGGAGCGGACCGTGCCGAGCTTCACGCCGAGGGTCGCGGCGATCTCCTCGTACGACAGGCCCTCGATGTCGCAGAGCACGACGGCGGCGCGGAACTCGGGCGCGAGGGTGTCCAGGGCCTGCTGGACGTCGGCGTCGAAGTGCGCGTCGTTGAAGGCCTGCGAGGGGGTGGGCTCGCGGCTGGGCAGGCGCTCGGCCGCGTCCTCGCCGAGGGCGTCGAAGCGGATGCGCTGCTTGCGGCGGACCATGTCGAGGAAGAGGTTGGTGGTGATGCGGTGCAGCCAGCCCTCGAAGGTGCCCGGCGAGTAGGTCGACAGGGAGCGGAAGACGCGGACGAAGACCTCCTGGGTGAGGTCCTCGGCGTCGTGCTGGTTTCCGGTCAGGCGGTAGGCCAGGCGGTAGACGCGTCCGCTGTGCGTGCTGACGATCTCCTCCCACGTGGGCGGAGTCCATGCCTGCCCGTCCGCGTCGGTGGAGAAGGTCGCGGTCCGGTCCTCGCTCATGGCGAGCGCGTCGGCGTGGCTGGGGTCAGCGACGGTGTCGTTCACGGATTTCGGCTTGCCTGCTGATCCGAGGAAGCGCCGTAGCACTCCTCCCCGATCCCCAGGCGCGGCCGCACCTCCCCTGTCGGCTCTGGTGGTGTCCAGTGGAGCCCCTACCATAGCCGCCTCGCCCGTTAGCACCGGATAAGCGGTTTTACGAGAATTTGATCTCTGCTGGTACGGCTCGTCCGGCCGCCGCAGCAGGTGACCGACCGCCGTCTCGCCATCGTGATCCATTCGTGTCCCCCCGCCTTGTCTTCCACCTCTCTAAACGCCTGGTCCCATCTGCGGGTTCCCGGTGCCAACGGATACAGTCACGCCCAGGCAACCACGGGGACAGGAGAGGGTCATTACCGGCAACCGGCAGACGAGCTGGGCGTTCGCCGACGCCTTTGTCGCCGAGGACGAAGCGCTGCGGTGGGCCCGTGACCGGGCCCGCGAGGCAGGGTTGCGCTCGGTGTCGCCCGGCACGGGCGCCGCGCTGCGCATGCTCGCCGCCTCCGTGGACGCCAAGGCGGTCGCCGAGATCGGCACGGGGTGCGGGGTGTCCGGGATGCATCTGCTGCACGGCATGCGCCCGGACGGCGTGCTGACCACCGTGGATCCCGAGCCGGAGCACCAGCAGTTCGCCCGCCAGGCCTTCCGCGCCTGCGGCTTCGCCAGCAACCGGGCCCGCTTCATCCCCGGCCGCGCCCTGGACGTGCTCCCCCGCCTCGCGGACGCCGGCTACGACCTGGTCTTCTGCGACGGTGACCGGCTGGAGTACTCCGACTATCTCGCTGAATCGTTGCGCCTGCTGCGTCCGGGTGGCCTGGTGATCTTCGAGGGCGTCTTCGCCAACGGCCGCACCGTCGACTCCAGGCCGCAGCCGACCGAGGTGCTGCGGCTGCGCGAACTGCTGCGCACGGTCCGGGAGAGCCCGGAGCTGGTGCCGTCGCTGCTGCCGGTGGGCGACGGACTGCTGTGCGCGGTCAAGCGCTGAGCAGGCCGGGTGAAGCCGGCTGCTGACCGGCGGTGCCTCGAAGGGGCGCGGGGAACCGCGCGACCAGCCACCACGGCGCCGCGGACGACTGACGGCGTATCGCGGCACTTCCGGCCGAGCGCCTGGCCCGCACGGGCGGCGACCGGGCCCTCGCGGGCGGGGACCGAGCTCGCGGGCAGGGACCGGTGAAGACGACAGCGCCCCGGCACCGATGACGATGCCGGGGCCGCCGAAAGGGTATGGTCGCTGACGCCTCAGACGACGACGTTCTTGAGGGCGTCGGCGAGCGCCGCGGCCTCGTCAGGGGTCAGCTCGACGACGAGCCGACCGCCGCCTTCGAGCGGAACGCGCATGACGATGCCCCGCCCCTCCTTGGTCACCTCGAGCGGGCCATCACCCGTTCGCGGCTTCATGGCCGCCATGCTGGTTCCCCTTCCTGAAAACAGCTCATCGTCTGCCGACGGCCCCCGAGGGCACGCACGGTCCTGGCGGGACACGCGACTCCGGCATCGAACACATTGCTTCCAAGCCATTATCCCGCATCTCAGGACCCGATGACCAACATCAGTAGGCATCGCTTGGGCAACGCGCGCGAGCAAAACCACCCAATTCGGCGATGTGGCTGCGATACTTCGCCACCTCGCGTCCTTACGCCGACCGAGTCGGCTCCGGTTTTCTTTGACGCAGGTCACACACCAGGTCCGGTCACCCGACGGCGATCTCCGCCATGCTGTCCTTCGGACATCGACGTACTGAGCGGTACGTCAGCCGCGACGACGGAGACGACGGAGGGGACGCACCATGACCGACACCGTGCTCTACGAGGTGAGCGACGGGCTCGCGACGATCACGCTGAACCGCCCCGAGGCGATGAACGCGCTGAACATCGCGACGAAGGTGGCCCTTCGGGAGGCCGCGCAGGAAGCGGCGGCCGACACGGCCGTCCGGGCGATCCTGCTGACCGCCGCCGGGGACCGGGCGTTCTGTGTGGGCCAGGACCTCAAGGAGCACATCACGCTGCTCGCGTCCGACCGGGAGACCGGGGCGGGGCAGACGATGACGACGGTCCGGGAGCACTACAACCCGATTGTGCGGGCGCTGGTGTCGGCGCCGAAGCCGGTCGTCGCCGCCGTGAACGGGGTGGCCGCCGGCGCCGGACTCGGGTTCGCGCTCGCCGCGGACTACCGCGTGGTCGCCGACACGGCCGCTTTCAACACGTCGTTCGCGGGGGTGGCGCTGACCGCGGACTCCGGCGTCTCCTGGACGCTGCCCCGCGTCGTGGGGCCCGGTCGCGCCGCTGACCTGCTGCTCTTTCCGCGGAGCATCAGTGCGCAGGATGCGTTTGAGCTGGGCATCGCCAACAAGGTCGTGCCTTCGGCCGACCTGCGGGCCGAGGGCGAGAAGACCGCGCGGAAGCTGGCCGAGGGGCCGACGGTGGCCTACGCGGCGCTGAAGGAGGCCGTGGCCTACGGGCTCACGCACTCCCTGGACGAGACGCTCGACAAGGAGGACGAGTTGCAGACTCGGGCCGGGGCCGCCGAGGATCACGCGATCGCCGTGCAGGCGTTCGTGAACAAGGAGAGGCCGAAGTATCTGGGGCGGTGACGGCTTGCGGAGAGCTGCGGCCCCGCGCCCCTAAGGGGCGCTACGGGCTGCGCATGCTTCCAGGTGGTCGTTGACCAGGCCGCACGCCTGCATCAGGGCGTACGCCGTCGTCGGGCCGATGAAGTGCAGGCCGCGTTTCTTCAGGGCCTTGGACAGAGCCGTCGACTCCGGGGTCACCGGCAGGACGTCGGCGATCGTCTTCGGTGCGGGGTACGTGCCCGGCTCCGGGGCATGGGACCAGATCAGGGTGTCCAGTTCGCCCGGGGCCCACTCCGCCAGGACCTTCGCGTTGGCCATCGTCGCGTCGATCTTCGCTCGGTTGCGGACGATGCCGGGGTCGGCCAGCAGGCGGTCGCGGTCCTCGTCCGTGAACGCGGCCACTTTCCCGATGTGGAAGTCGGCGAAGGCGGCCCGGAAGCCGGGGCGGCGGCGCAGGATCGTGATCCAGGAGAGGCCGGACTGGAAGGCCTCCAGGCTGAGGCGTTCGTAGAGGGCGTCGTCGCCGTGGACCGGGCGGCCCCACTCCTCGTCGTGGTACGACACGTAGTCCTCGGTGGACAGGGCCCAGGGGCAGCGCAGCCTGCCGTCCGGCCCGGCCACCGCCGCTCCGGCGGCCATGTCGGTCGTCTCGCTCATGGCCGGTCCTCCGGCTCGGGCTTGTCCAGCGAGGTGTGCGGGGTGTGCGGCGCGGCCCGGGTGCCGGCCAGCGCGGACTCCAGGTCGGCGATCCGGGCGTCGCGCTCCGCGAGTTCGGCACCGAGACGGCTGAGCGCGTCGTCGACGTCCGCCATGCGGTAGCCGCGCGGGACGAGCGGGAAGCGGATGCTCTCCACGTCCGCGCGGCTGACCGGGCGGTCCGGGGGCAGCGGGTCCTGGAGCCGCTCGGGCGCCACCTCGGGCAGCGGGCCGCTCTCGCCGCCGCTCACCACGGAGAGGGTGACCGCGGCGACCACGACCGCGAGCGCGACGACGAGGAACAGGAACATGACCATCGCGGTGGGCCCCCAGGCTCGGTGAAGCGGTGCAGCAGCACTCGTTGTGCTCAGTGTGCTCGGTGTCGAATGTGTCTGTGTCCGATCGTGCCATGCGAGTCTGACAGTTAGGGTCGCAGGCGGTCGCAGCGAGGGAATCACTACGGGAGGTCACAGGCGATGCTCAGGCTGGGCAGGCGGGAATTCGGGCCGAACGAACCGGTGATCATGGCCATCGTGAACCGGACGCCGGACTCCTTCTACGACCAGGGGGCGACCTTCCGCGACGAGCCGGCCCTCGCGCGCGTGGAGCAGGCGGTGACCGAAGGGGCCGCGATCATCGACATCGGCGGAGTGAAGGCCGGGCCGGGCGAGGAGGTGACCGCCGAGGAGGAGGCGCGGCGCATCGTCGGGTTCGTCGCGGAGGTGCGCAGGCGCTTCCCGGACGTCGTGATCAGCGTGGACACCTGGCGGGCGTCGGTCGGGGAGGCCGCCTGCGAGGCCGGGGCGGATCTGCTGAACGACGCGTGGGGCGGGGTCGACCCGGGGCTGGCGGAGGTCGCGGCGCGGTACCGGGTGGGGCTGGTGTGCACGCACGCGGGCGGGGCCGCGCCCCGGACGCGGCCGCACCGGGTGTCGTACGACGATGTCGTGGCCGACATCCTGCGGGTGACCCTGGGGCTGGCCGAGCGGGCGGTGGCGCTGGGAGTGCCGCGGGAGTCGGTGCTGATCGATCCGGGGCACGACTTCAGCAAGAACACCCGGCACAGTCTGGAGGCGACGCGCCGGCTCGGGGAGATGGTGGAGACGGGGTGGCCGGTGCTGGTCTCCCTGTCCAACAAGGACTTCGTGGGCGAGACCCTGGACCGGCCGCTGAAGGAGCGGGTCATCGGGACGCTGGCGACGACGGCGGTGTCCGCGTGGCTGGGGGCGCAGGTGTACCGGGTCCATGAGGTGGCCGAGACGCGTCAGGTGCTGGACATGGTGGCGTCGATCGCCGGCCACCGCCCGCCGGCGGTGGCCCGGCGGGGGCTGGCGTAGCCGACGGTTCGCGCCGCCGCGTCCTGGGGGATCCGCCCCCGGACCCCCGAAAACCTCGCTCACCCACCGCCCGACTCGGTGAGTCGAGAAGTGCACGAACCGGCTCGGCCGGTCGGCGCGCCGACGAGGGCCCTCGGCCTCGGCTTCTCAGCGGAGCGAGTCGGGTGGGCGGGCAGGCGGTCAGGCGGTCCTAGCGGGCCGCTTCCTTCGAGACCAGGCCCACCGCCTCCTGCACGTCGTCCGTGACGTGGAAGAGGAGGAGGTCCTTCTCGGCCGCCTTGCCCTGGGCGACCAGGGTGTTCTTCAGCCAGTCCACCAGGCCGCCCCAGTACTCGCTGCCGAACAGGACGATCGGGAAGCGGGTGACCTTCTGGGTCTGGACGAGGGTGAGGGCCTCGAAGAACTCGTCGAGGGTGCCGAGGCCGCCGGGCAGGACCACGAAGCCCTGTGCGTACTTGACGAACATCATCTTCCGCACGAAGAAGTAGCGGAAGTTGAGGCCGATGTCGACGTACGGGTTGAGGCCCTGTTCGAAGGGGAGCTCGATGCCGAGGCCGACCGAGACGCCGCCCGCCTCCAGCGCGCCCCTGTTGGCCGCCTCCATCGCGCCCGGACCGCCGCCCGTGATCACGGCCCAGCCGGCCTCGACCAGGCCCCGGCCGAGCTTCACGCCCGCGTCGTACTCGGCCGAGTCGACCGGCGTCCGCGCCGAACCGAACACGCTGATAGCGGGCGGCAGTTCGGCGAGCGTACCGAAGCCCTCGATGAACTCCGACTGGATGCGCAGCACCCGCCAGGGGTCCGTGTGGACCCAGTCGGAGGGGCCACCCGCGTCCAGCAGGCGCTGGTCCGTCGTGCTCGCGGTCACCTGGCCGCGCCGTCGGAGGACCGGTCCCAGGCGCTGCTCGTCCGGCGGCACCTTCTTCCCCTCGGGATTCCCGGTAGGCATATGTGCGCTCCCTCCGCTTGCAGGTGTATCTGGTTCAGCGTAGATCCGCGCGGGTTACACGCGCGGGACGTCGGCATGTCGGGCGCGCAGCGCCGTCGTGCGCTCAGCTGGTCAGCCAGTCGCGCAGCCGCTCCTCGCCCGCCAGGATCTTGCCGGTTTCCACCCTTTCGTCCCGCTTGTGTGCCAAGTGCGGGTTGCCGGGACCGTAGTTGACCGCGGGGACGCCGAGGGACGAGAAGCGGGAGACGTCGGTCCAGCCGTACTTGGGCATCGGCGTGCCGCCGACCGCCTCGATGAAGGCGGCCGCGGCCGGGTGGGAGAGGCCGGGCAGCGCGCCGGGGCTGTGGTCGTCGACCACGAACTCCTCGACCCCGCAGCCGGCGAAGACCTCGCGGACGTGGGCGATGGCCTCGGCCTCGGAACGGTCGGGCGCGTACCGGAAGTTGACGGTGACCACACAGGCGTCGGGGATGACGTTGCCGGCCACCCCGCCCGAGATGCCGACCGCGTTGAGGCCCTCGCGGTACTCCAGGCCGTCGATGACCGGGTAGCGGGGCTCGTAGGCGGCGAGGCGGGCGAGGATCGGGGCGGCCGCGTGGATGGCGTTGGAGCCCATCCAGGAGCGCGCCGAGTGGGCCCGTTCGCCCGAGGTCTTCAGCAGGACGCGCAGGGTGCCCTGGCAGCCCCCCTCGACCTCGCCGTTCGAGGGCTCAAGGAGCACCGCGAAGTCGCCGGCCAGCCACTCGGGGTGGGCCTCGGCGACGTGCTTGAGGCCGTTGAGGTCGGCGGCGACCTCCTCGTTGTCGTAGAAGACGAAGGTCAGGTCGCGGTTGGGGGCGGGGACGGTGGCCGCGATGCGCAGCTGGACGGCGACGCCCGCCTTCATGTCGCAGGTGCCGCAGCCCCACAGCACGCCGTCCGCGTCGAGCCGGGAGGGCACGTTCTCCGCGATGGGGACGGTGTCGATGTGGCCGGCCAGGATCACGCGCTCGGAGCGGCCGAGGTTCGTCCGGGCGATCACGTTGTTGCCGTACCGGTCGACCGTCAGGTGCGGCAGGGCGCGCAGCGCGCTCTCGATCGCGTCCGCCAGGGGCTTCTCGGTGCCGCTCTCGGAGGGGAGGTCGACGAGCCGCGCGGTGAGCGCGGCGGCGTCCAGCGTGAGGTCAAGCGAGGTGTCGGCCATGACCTCGACCCTAGCGCGGGCGATCCCGTGAGAGGGTTCACAGGCTTTCGGACCCGGGGGTGGGCGGCTCGTACCCTCCAGTATGTTGTACGCGTGTCAGAGCCGTCCCCCATCCGCCCCAAGCGTCGCGGCCGTGTCCTGCGTTTCGTGTCGGGCTTGCTCATCCTGTGCGCCGTCGCGGCCTATCTGGTCGTCCAGTACGTCACCGGCGGCGGTGGCGCCGAGGGCTGCAAGGTCGTCTCGGGCCGAAGCGACGACGAGTCGTACCAGTTCACGCCCGAGCAGGCGGTAAACGCGGCGACGATCGCCGCCGTCGGCACCGGCCGCGGCATGCCCGAGCGGGCGGTGGCCATCGCTCTGGCGACCGCGATCCAGGAGTCGGGGCTGCTCAACATCAAGCACGGCGACCGGGATTCGGTGGGCCTGTTCCAGCAGCGGCCCTCGCAGGGCTGGGGCACCGAGAAGCAGATCCTGGACCCGGCGTACGCGGCGGGCATGTTCTACGCCCACCTGGCCAAGGTGCCCGACTACGAGACCCTGCCGCTGACGGTGGCCGCGCAGCGCGTCCAGCGCAGCGGTTACCCGGAGGCGTACGCCAAGCACGAGACCGACGCATCGCTGCTCGCGGCGGCCCTGACCGGGCAGGCGGCGGCCACGCTGACGTGCGACGGGCGCCCGGCGGCCGGCACCGGGGCGGCGGCGACGGGTCCGGACGCGGTACGGACCGCGCTGGTACGGGACTTCGGACGGGACGCGGTCGAGGAGGCCGGCGCCGAGGTGAGCCAGTCGGCCAGGCCGACCCCCACTCCCAGCGTGACGGCCACGGCGCACGGGCGGACCGTGACCGTGCCGGTGCCGGAGGGGAAGAAGACCGACAAGTCGGGGCGCACCGAGAGCGAGCGCGGCTGGCAGCTGGCGCACTGGGCGGTGGCCAACTCGTCGGCGCTGCACATCCAGCGGGTGTCGTACGCGGGCCGGGAGTGGGCGGCCGGGAGCACGGACAGCCAGTGGCAGCCGGTGTCCGGCGCCCAGGGGACGGGCGGCGCGGAGAGGTCCGCGGGCTCGGTGCGGATCGTGACCGGACAGTAGTTCGCAGGTTCCCTCGGGAGGGTCGGCCGGGGCACGCACGCGCGGTGTGCGCACGTTTTCGCACGGTCACTCGCACATGCGTCAAATCCCCTGGGAGCACTGGGACGTAAGGATTCTGCGAAACGACCGCCAGGGACCCGTTTGCCCGTTTTCCCCCACACCTGATAATGCGATGCGTTATCAATTCTTTACCTTGGGTCTCCGCAACCTTCGCGGGCTTCGAGCGGTAGTCACGGCGATCACGTTCCCTCCCGTCGAATGGAGCATCATGTCCCTCCCTCTGACCCGCCGGATCGCCCGTGCCGCGCTGCTCGTCGCAGCGGGAGCGGCTGCCGGGGTCGGTGCGGCCGGCTCCGCCAGCGCGGCCCCGAGTCTGCCGGCCGCCCCGAACCTGGGCGGTCTGACCGCCCTGGACGGGGCGAACGTCGGCAGCACCGCCGACGGCGCGGCGCAGACCGTCACCGGGGCCGTCGGCCACACCGGCGGCAAGGCCGTCGAGTCGGCGGTGCCGGCCGCGGGCAAGACCGGCGGCAAGGCCGTCAAGAAGGTGGCGCCGGTGGTGCAGCACACCGCGGGCGACGCGGTGGGCTCCGCCGGCGGGCTGCTGGGTGACACGGCGTCCACCGCGACGAAGGGCGGGCTGCCGACGGACGGGCTCGCCAAGGGGGGCCTGCCGGTCAAGGGGCTCCCCATCGGGGGCTGACGCCGCTGCGCCGGTGACGTCCGGCCGGTGAGGTGAGAAGGGACCCGGGGTTCTCCCCGGGTCCCTTTCGTTGTGCCTCGGCGTGCCTCGGCTGCCCGCCGGTGGGGGCTGGTCGCGCCCACGCGGCGGAGCCGCACATGTCAGGGCCCCGCGCCCCGTCAGCTGAGCCGTGCCACCGCTGCCCGGACGCGCTCGTCCGTCGCCGTCAGGGCCACGCGTACGAAGTTCTCGCCCGCCTCGCCGTAGAAGTCGCCGGGGGCCACCAGGATGCCCAGGTCCGCCAGGTGGGCCACCGTCCGCCAGCAGGACTCGTCCCTCGTTGCCCACAGGTAGAGGCTCGCCTCGCTGTGTTCGACGCGGAAGCCGTGGGACAGGAGGGCCCCCCGCAGGGCCGTACGACGGGACGCGTACCGCTCCCTCTGTTCCTGGACGTGGGTGTCGTCGGAGAGGGCCGCCACCACCGCCGCCTGGGTCGGGGCCGGCGTCATCATGCCGCCGTGCTTGCGGATCTCCAGGAGCGGGCCGAGGACCGCCGGGTCGCCGGCCAGGAAGGCCGCGCGGTAGCCGGCGAGGTTGGAGCGCTTGGAGAGGGAGTGGACCGCCACGACGCCGTCGTACGAGCCGCCGTTGACGTCCGGGTGCAGGACCGAGACCGGGTCGGCCTCCCAGCCGAGTTCCAGGTAGCACTCGTCGGAGAAGACCAGGACGCCGTGGGCGCGGGCCCAGGCGACGATCTCCGTGAGTTCCTGCTTCGGGAGGACCTTGCCGGTCGGGTTGGACGGGGAGTTCAGCCAGAGCAGCTTCAGCCCGGCCGGGTCCAGGTCGCGCGGGTCGTCGTAGACCTCGTGGTCGGCGCGGGCGAGGCGGGCGCCGACCTCGTAGGTGGGGTAGGCGAGACGCGGGTAGGCGACCCGGTCACCGGGGCCGAGGCCGAGCTGGGTGGGGAGCCAGGCGACGAGTTCCTTGGAGCCGACGATCGGGAGGACGTGGCGGTGGGTGACCTCCCGGGCGCCGAGGCGGCGGGAGACCCAGCCGGTGATCGCGTCGCGCAGCGCCGGGGTGCCCCAGACCGTGGGGTAGCCGGGCGAGTCGGCCGCGTCGATCAGGGCCTTCTGGATCAGGTCGGGGACCGGGTCCACCGGGGTGCCGACCGACAGGTCGACGATGCCGTCCGGGTGTGCCGCTGCCGTCTTCTTGTACGGTTCCAGCTTGTCCCAGGGGAAGGCGGGCAGACGGTCGGAGACTGCGGACACGGTTGCTTGCTCACTTTCTTCGGTACGACCGGTACGGCTGGTACGACCGGTACAGCCGGTACGGCCGGCACAGCCGACCACGGCCGGTACGGCAAACGCCTCGGCCCCGTACGGCGCCGATCGGGCATGATCAGGCCGTACGGGACCGAGGCGGCACGGTGTTGCGGCGGGCCGCCGGTGCGGACTACTCGGCCTGCGGGGGCAGCGCGGCGATGAACGGGTGGTCCCGCTCGATCAGGCCCAGCTTGCTGGCGCCGCCCGGGGAGCCGAGGTCGTCGAAGAACTCGACGTTGGCCTTGTAGTAGTCCTTCCACTCCTCCGGAGTGTCGTCCTCGTAGAAGATCGCCTCGACCGGGCAGACCGGCTCACAGGCTCCGCAGTCGACGCATTCGTCCGGGTGGATGTACAAGGACCGCTGGCCCTCGTAGATGCAGTCGACCGGGCACTCCTCGATGCACGCCTTGTCCTTCACGTCGACACAAGGCTGCGCGATGACGTAGGTCACGCTGTCGTTCCTCCTCGATTGGGCGCTGGCGGGCCTCCGTAGGCTCCGCCGCCTGGCGCGCGGGAGCGCGGCGTCGTCGATGCCCGCCCCTAGTATCTCCGTTCCTGGGCATGATCCGAACAGGAGGGGTGAACTGACCAGTGGAAATCTCTGCCGCAGGACGCTACGAGGTCCGTATCACCGCTGCTGACGTGGGCAAACGAGTATCGGTGCGCCGTTTGACGGGAAATGGTGCCGCCGCGCAGAAGTTCACCGACACGGTGGGTGTTCTCACATCATGGGACGACGGCATGCTGACGATCGCACGGCGGGACGGTGAGATCGTCCGGATACCGCGGTCCGCGCTGGTCGCGGCGAAAGTGGTGCCGGCCGCTCCGGCGCGCCGCCGCGGGCCCGCGGCCACGTACGGGGAGCTCGCACGGGTCGCCTCGCGGGGCTGGCGGCCACTGGAGAGCGAGCGGCTCGGCGAGTGGGAGCTGCGAGCGGCCGCGGGGTTCACCCGGCGGGCGAACAGCGTCCTGCCGCTCGGTGACCCGGGGCTGCCGCTCGACGCGGCGCTGGCGGCCGTACGGCGGTGGTACGCCGAGCGGGGGCTGCCCGCGTACGTGCAGACCGCGACCGGCGCCCAGGGCACGCAGGAGCCGCTGTGCGCGGAGCTGGAGCGGCGCGGATGGGTGCGTGAGGTGAGCGCCGAGCTGTGGACCGGGGGGCTGGCGGCGGTCGCCGACCGGGCGGCCGGGGCCGGTGTGCTGCTCTCCCGGGAGGCCGGCGAGGACTGGCTGGCGCGGTACCGGCGCAAGGGCGTGAGCGAGGTCGCGTTGCGGGTGCTGGGCGGAGGGCCGTCGGTGTGGTTCGCGACCGTGCCCGGCGCGGCCTCGGGAGCCGCCCCCGCGGCCATCGGGCGGCTGGTGGTGGACGGCAGGTGGGCCGGGTTCGCCGCCGTCGAGGTGGATCCGGGGCTGCGGCGGCGGGGGCTGGCCACCGAGGTCATGGCCGCGCTCGCGCGCCGGGCGCTGGAGGAGGGCGCGTCGGCGGCCTGGCTACAGGTGGAGACCGGCAACGAGGGGGCGCGGGCGCTGTACCGGCGGCTGGGCTTCGCGGCGCACCACGCGTACCACCACTACCGGGCGCCGGAGGCGGACGGCTCCTGAATCCGGAGCCGAGGCGGTAGCGATCATTCCGAAGGGGCACGAAACAGCTATGGCTTCCGGTCAGCCGCGTCCGCATCCGCATCCGCGTCCGCCGTCGTCGGCACGGGCCGCCGAGGTACGGCGGCGGTTCGCCGAGGAGGCGCGGTCCGAGCGGCCCGATCTGGCGACGCTGTGCCTGCTGCTGGGCGCGGTGGCCGACGGCTCGCTGGACGAGGCCGGGATCGACGCGGCGCAGATGGAACTGGACCGGCTGGCCGGGCAGCTGCCGTACCGGCCGGGCGGGCCGCACGCGTGGGCGACGGCGGCGCAGCGGGTGCTGGGCGAACGGTTCGGCTTCCGGGGCACCGCCGCGGAGTACCAGCGGCTGGAGTCCTCGCTGCTGCACGAGGTGCTGCGGCGGCGGCGCGGGCTGCCGATCCTGCTGTCCGTGGTGTGGCTGGAGGTCACGCGGCGGGCGGGGGCGCCGGTGTACGGGGTCGCGCTGCCGGGGCACTTCGTGGTCGGGTTCGGGGCGGCGGAGGAGCAGGTGCTGGCCGATCCGTTCGACGGGGGGCGGGTGCTGACCGGAGCCGACGCGGAGCTGCTGGTGGTGGGGGCGGCGGGGGTGCCGCTGGAGCCGGCCATGCTACAGCCGGCCGACGCGCTGGACGTCGTACGGCGGATCCTGAACAACGTACGGGCGTGGGCCGCGGCCCGCCCGGAGCGGTCGGACGTGGGCCTGTGGGCGGTGGACCTGTCCCTGCTGCTGCCGTCGCACCCGGCCCGGCTGCGCTACGAGCGGGCGCGGTTGCTGGTGGAGCGGGGTGACTTCGTGGACGGGGCCGAGGAGTTGGAGCGGTACGCGGGGCTGATCGACGTGGTCGACGAGAGCGCGGCGGAGAAGGTGCGGGGGGAGGCACGGGCGGCTCGGGCCCGTCTCAACTGAGGGGGTTGCAGGGGGCTGACGGGGCTGAGGGGGGCTCCCCTACAGCCAGCCCTTCTCCCGCGCGATCCGGACCGCTTCCGCTCTGTTGCGGACCGCCAGTTTCTGGATCGCCGTCGAGAGGTAGTTGCGTACCGTTCCCTGCGAAAGGTGCAGGGCTGCCGCCAGTTCCGCGTTCGTGGAGCCGTCGGCCGCCGCGCGGAGGACCTCGCGCTCGCGGTCGGTGAGGGGGTTGGCGCCCTCGGCGAGAGCGGCTGCCGCGAGGGTGGGGTCGATGACGCGTTCGCCGGCGAGGACCTTGCGGACGGCCTCGGCGAGCTGGGCGGCGGGGGCGTCCTTGACCAGGAACGCGTCGGCGCCCGCCTCCATCGCGCTGCGCAGATAGCCGGGCCGCCCGAAGGTGGTGAGGACGACCAGCTTCACGGCGGGCAGCGCCTTGTGCAGCCGCGCCGCCGCCTCGATGCCCGTGCAGCCCGGCATCTCGATGTCGAGCAGGGCCACGTCGACGGCGTTCGCCCGAGCCGCGGCCAGCACCTCGTCGCCGCGCGCGACCTGGGCCACGACCTCGATGTCGTCCTCCAGTCCCAGCAGGGCGGCCAGCGCCTCACGGACCATCGACTGGTCCTCGGCGAGGAGGACCTTGATCGTGCTGCTCATGCCCCGGATCCTACGGCCACGCCGGAGCCGAGCGGGACCCGGGCGACCAGCCGGAAGCCGCGCTTCACACGGCCCGCCTCCAGCGTGCCGCCCGCCTTCTCCAGACGCTCGGTGAGCCCGGTGAGCCCGTTGCCGGGGCCCTTGCCGGAACCGCCCGAACCGTTGTCCTCCACGGCGAGTTCGAGGACCGGCCCGTCCAGGGTCTGCCGGCGCAGCAGCTCCACCGTGCAGGCGCTCGCGCCGCTGTGCCGCACGACATTGGTGATCGCCTCCCGCAACGCCCACGCGAGGGCCGCCTCGCCGTCCTCAGGTACGCCGGTCAGGTCGGGGTCGGATGGGACCTCGGCGGTGACCGCGGCGGCGGTCAGGGCCACCTGGGCGCCGGCCAGTTCGGCGGCGAGCCGGGGCCGCCGGTAGCCGGTGACGGCCTCGCGGACGTCCACCAGCGCCTGGCGGCTCACCTGTTCGATGTCGGAGACCTGCTGGGCCGCCTTGTCGGGGTGGTCGGGGAGCATCCGGCCGGCCAGCTCGCTCTTCAGCGTGATCAACGAGAGAGAGTGCCCGAGCAGGTCGTGCAGGTCGCGGGCGAGGCGCAGCCGCTCCTCGTTGGCGGCCAGTTGGGCGACGGTGGCGCGGGCCTTGCGCAACTCGACGGTGGTGGCGACCAGTTGCCGTACGCCGGTCATGGAGTAGCCGACCAGGAGCACCACCAGGAACAGGCCCCAGGCCTCTTCCATGTCGTGGACGTACCAGCCGGCCAGCGTCATGGCCGCGGTGGTCAGCGGGATCGTCCAGTAGGCGACCCGCAGCGGGAAGTTCAGTCCGCACATCACGGAGACGTACACGAACAGGCCGAACCAGGAGCCGCCGAGGGTGAAGGCCAGGACGACCGCGAGCGTCCACTCCACGGTGATCGCGGTGGCGACGACCCAGCCGCGGAAGGGCCGGCCCATCTGCCGGAAGACGATGGTCAGGTAGATCCCGACGAAGGCCGTCAGGCCCGCCCAGCCGGCCGCCGTGGCCCCGGTGGTGTGGTGGCCGGAGGCCAGGTCGTCCGCCGGGGAGGCGAGGAAGACCAGCCAGGGCAGGACCCACACCAGCTTGCGCAGCGCCTCGCCCCGGCTGCGGGGCGGCCGGCCGATGCGCACCAGCCGGTCCGCCCTCGCTTCCTCGTCGGGCCGCAGGTCTTCCGTCATCGTGCTCACGCCTTCAGCGTGTCCTTCCGGTACAGCCAGGCCGCGCCGCCGACGAAGAGGGCGAAGAAGACGACGAGGATGGCGATGTCCTGGGCTTTCGGGGCCTGGCTCTGCTCGATGGCCCGTCCCAGTGCAGCGTACGCGTGCGTGGGCAGCCACTTCGCGATGTCCTGGAGCCAGGCCGGGAAGGAGGAGGACGGCCACCACAGGCCGCCGAGGATCGACAGGCCGAAGTAGGTGATCATCGTGATCGGGCGGACCGCGTCCCCGGAGGCGAGGTAGCCGATGGCGACGCCGAGCGCGGCGAAGACCAGGCTGCCGGCCCAGATCGCGCCGGTGAGCGCGAACCACTGCCAGGCCTCCAGGCGTACGTGCTTCACGGACGCGGCGACCAGGAAGACGACCACGATGGACGGCAGGCTGACGACGGCGGCGCCCGCGGTCTTGGCGAGGACGTAGCCGCGCCCCGGCAGGGTGGTCAGCCGCAGCTGCCGTACCCAGCCGCTCTCGCGCTCCCTGGCGATGCGTTCGCTGTTGCCCATCAGGACGGCGGTGAGGGCGCCGAAGGAGGCCATGGAGACCATGACGTAGGCGGCGACGGACAGCCCGGAGTCGTCGACGGTCTGGTTGCCGCCGCCCTGGTCGGCGACCAGCAGGAAGATGATCGACGGGTAGATCACCGAGAAGAACAGGAACTTGCGGTTGCGCAGGGCGCGGGCGAGCTCCAGCTTGATCAGTGCGTTCATGACTGCGTGACCTCCTTGGCCTCCTCGGCCTCCGTGATGGCGACGAACGCCTGCTCCAGGCCGAGCCCGGCGACTTCGAGGTTGCGGGGGTAGACGCCGAGGCCGTACAGGGCGTGGACGGTGGCGTCGGCGTCGGACGACTGCATCCGGATCGTCTGGCCGCTCCCCGCGGCGGAGCCGCTTTTTGACACAGTGACGGCGGTGAGGAAGGGCAGCGCCCGCAGCGGCGCCTCGTCGATCTCGCCCTCCAGGTCGAAGGAGATCCTTCTCGCTCCGGCCTTGGCCTTGATCTCGGCGGCCGTCCCGTCGGCCAGCAGCCGGCCTCGGTGCAGCACCAGCACCCGGTCGGCGACGGCGTCGGCCTCTTCCAGGTAGTGCGTGGCGAACAGCACTGTCCGCCCCTGGTCGGCCTGTTCGCGCATGGTGGCCCAGAAGGCCTGGCGGGCGGAGACGTCCATGCCGGTGGTCGGCTCGTCCAGGACGATCAGGTCGCTGTCACCGGCGGTGGCGAGGGCGAAGCGGACCCGCTGGGACTGGCCGCCGGAGAGCTTGTTGACCTTGCGGTCGGCGATCTGCGAGATGCCCGCGCGGGCGAGGACGTCGGTGACCCGGTACGGCTTCGGGTGCAGCTCGCAGGCCAGCTTGACCAGCTCCTGCACGGTGACCTCGTCCATCAGGCCGCCGCTCTGCAGCATCGCGCCCACCCGTCCGGCGACGATGGCCTCCCGCGGGCTCAGGCCGAACACGCTCACCGTGCCGCTGTCGGCCTGCTTGAGGCCGAGCAGCAGGTCGAGCGTGGTCGACTTCCCCGCGCCGTTGGGCCCGAGCAGGGCCACGGTCTCCCCCGGGTGCAGCCGCAGTGAGAGCCCGTCGACGGCCCGCACCTTCCCGTAGACCTTGCTCACCTGGTCGAACCCGACCGCCACCGGGGTCCCGGTGCCCGTCGTCGCCGCTGTCGTCGTCATGCGTCCATGCTGGCCGCGAGCCCCTGGCCGGGGGCAGTGCCGGACGTCCAAAGAGCCGCATGACAGATGTCATGAACAGCGCCTGACAAGCGCGAAGGGGCGCCCGGTGAGCACCGGGCGCCCCTTCTTCGCGGTTGCGTCAGCTGGGGTTGGTGGCGATGACACCCACCCGGTTCGTCTTGCTCAGCAGGGCCTGGCGCAGGGCGACATAGACGTCCTGCGGGGTGACGGCCGTCTTCTGACCGCTGGCGCGGGTGATCTTGACACCGTCGAAGGCATTGCCGTAGAGGTCCTTGAGCGCGTTCAGATCGGGGCTGTCCACGAGCTTGCCGTCGACCGCCTTGACCCGGAGGAACTTCCACAGGGAGTTCTGCGGGCTCATCGGCACCGGGACGCCGTTTTCCGTCTTGACGGTGACCAGCGCCGACATCGCCGGCTCCGCGAACGCCTTCATCTCGCGGTCGACCTCCGCGTTGGAGACCGTCGGCTGCACGGTGGTCGTCGGCACGTTCACCGCGGCGGCGGTGCCCGTCTCCACCATCGTCTTGTACGCCTGCTCGACCGCCTTGGTGGAGGCGGCCGCGTCGATGCCCTTGCCCGCCTTGCCGTAGACCGCGACGGCCTTGCCGGAGGTGAACTTGATCGTGCCCTCGGTGACCGAGCCGGAGCCGCCGCCGAGGTCCTTGAGGGCGGCCTGGAGCTTCTCCTCGTCCACCGGCATGACGGGGTCGACGACCCGCTTCCGGCCGAACAGGGAGCCGACCACGGAGACCGGGTTGTAGTCGCTCTTGGCGGCCGCCTCGACGGTGTTCTGCATGTCGAACTGCAAGCCCGCCTGGTCCGGCGGCAGCGAGACGGTCTTGCCGTCGACCGACAGCTTCAGCGGCTTGTTCACGTTCTTGCCGAACGCGTCGTCGAGCTTCTTGACCGCGTCGTCACGGGTGCCGCCGCCGATGTCGACGCCGAGCACGGTGGTGCCCTTGGGCACGTCGGAGTGGTTCATGAGCAGCCCTGCGCCGTAGACGCCGACGCCGGCGACCACCACGACACCGCCGAGCAGCGGCAGCTTGCTGCGCTTCTTCTTGGCCTTCGCCTTGCCCTTGGCCTCGGCCGGGGGCGGCGAGACCGGCTCGGGCAGCTTCGGCGGCGTGTGCGGCTGCGGTCCGGTGCCGGGGGCGCCCGGCGCGAACGGGGAGTTGGCGCCCGGCGGCACGACCGGGATGCCGCTGGTGACGGTGTGTCCGGAGACGTTGTCCGCCGGGGCGCCGTAGCCGGGCATGCCCGGCTCGGGGGCGGGCTTCTGCGGCGTGAGGATCGCGGTGTCGTCGCTCAGGCCGCCGCCGGGGAGGCCGGCACCGGCGGGGGCGGGGTGCGCGGCGCCGGGCCTGGCCTGGGCGGTACGGGCGCGCGGACCACCGGGACCGCCAGGGCCGTCGGCGGGACCGCCCAGGCCCGCGGGGCCGTTCCGGGTGCCGAAGGGCTCGCCGACGCCCGCCGACGGGACGAACGTGCCGTCGCCGGTGACCGGGCCGCCGGTGGGGCCTGCCGGGCCCTGCGGGCCGCCGAGGCCGCCGGGACCGCCCGGCCCGTTGAAGCCGCTGGGCCCGCCGGGTCCGGCCGGGCCGCCACCGGGCGCGCCGGGACCGGCCTGGGCGCCGTTGTGGCCGCCGTTGTCGGCGAAGTAGGGCAGGTCGTCGCGACGGTTGTCGCCGCCGCCCTTCGCGCCGCCCCGGGAGCCGCCGAGCGGGCCCGCGGCGAGCGCCTCGGTCACGTCGAAGGAGCCGGTGCCGCCACCGTGGCCGGGAGCCACCGGGCCGCCGGTCGCGCCCGCGGGCAGTCCCGCGCCGTTGGTCGCGCCGGGACGGGGCGCGCCGGGCACGCTCATGGAGCCGACCACACCGCCCGGTCGGCCGCCGCCCGCACGCGCACCGCCCTGGGCCGCCGGGCCGCCGGGCGCCTGGCTGGTCGGCGTCGGACCGTTCGGCGCCGCGCCGGGCGAACCGGCGGGCGCCGCCGCGCCGTTGGCGGCGCCGCCGCGGGGACCGCCCTTGGCCGGGCCGGACTTGCGTGGCGCGAACCAGTCGTTGCCCTTCCCCTCGGCGGCCGGCGCGGGCGCCGGCTCGGCGGCGGGCAGGTCGACGGTGCCGGTGGACATGGTGGTACCCGCCGGTCGCGCGTGCGCGCCCGTCTCCTCGCCCGAGCCGCCGACGCCGGCCGCGGCATTGGCCGCGGCGCCCTCGGCGTCCGCGACGGGGGTACGGACGACCACGGGCGGAATCGGCCGGGAGCCGGGGATGTTGATCCGGATCCGGGTGGTCAGCGTGGTCTCGGTCTTGCGTTCCTCCGGCTGCGCGGCCGAACGGGCCGCGTCCGTAGCGTCGTCGGAAGCCATGGGGGTCCCGTACGGCGGCGTGCCCGAGGGGTATGCGGATCCACCGCGCCCGTTGGGCCCGGAGGACGGAGTGTCAGTTTCACGACTCAAGGCAGGTTCTCCCGGTTGGCTCCACCGCCCGTGACGACCTTGCTCGGGCGGTTCGGCGGCGCGCACCACCATACTGGCCACTTCTGACGCTTATCCCATGACCGCTGGGGAAACCCACACCGGACTCGCACGGGCGCCCCACGGCGAAGTGGTACGTCACTTGCCAAGTCGGGCGTCGTCCGCCTGAGGTTGCCGCCCCAAACCCATTGTGGCGCAGATCACAGCCAGCGCCATGCCGCCGAGCAGGAAGAGGTACGAGCCGCCTCCCGCGCCGAACAGGAAGTCACCTTCCGCCCTGCTGGCGGTGAGGAAGATGACGGCGACGACCCAGCCGAACGCGGGTGCGACGGCCCCGGAGCGGCTCGCCACGGCCCGGGCCCCGCCGAGGAAGAGTCCGGCGGCGCCGGCCAGGGCGAGCAGCAGCCCGCCCGGGAACCAGCCGGCCTGGACGAGGGCACCGGCGAGGCCGACCACGGCCCCGAGCACGACCAGTCCGAGGAGGGCCGCGGCCCGTCCGGCCGAGGGCGCCTGCAACGGTTGCGCGAGCACAGACCCGCGGCCGTCGGAACTCATGACGCCTCCCCGAGGCCCGCGAAGAGATCGGTCTCGCGCGCGGCGCCGTGCTCGCCGCCCGCCAGGCCGCCCGCCAACTCGTAGTACTCCGTGGTGAACACGGGCTGCGCCAGCTCGTTGGAGAGCGCGAAGTAGCGGGCGCCGTGCGGTGCCACCTCGATCTGGGTGGCGTGGGCGGCCATCGCGGCGGTCTTCGCGTCGGCGTACGCGGCGCCGTCGATCTCGGTGGTGACCCGGCGGTCCTCGACCACGCCCGGCACGTCGTCGAGGGCGGCGGACTTGGCGAAGGGCAGCCCCGGCAGGTCGTCCTGGAGGCGGGCGAAAGCGGCCTCGGCGACCGTGCGCGGGACGCGGTTCCAGTAGACCTTGGGGACGCGGTGGCCGGCCTCGGCGGCGAGTTCGACGGCTCTCATGGCGACACGGTGGGCCTGGATGTGGTCCGGGTGGCCGTATCCGCCGTTGTCGTCGTAGGTGACGAGGACCTGGGGGCGCAGCTCCAGGATCACCTCGGCCAGATGCCCGGCCGCCTCGTCGACGTCGGCCTGCCAGAAGCAGCCGGGCACGCCGTTGTCGGGCAGGCCCATCATTCCGGAGTCGCGGTAGCGGCCGGGGCCGCCGAGCAGCCGGAAGTCATCGACGCCGAGCGCGCGCATGGCGGACGCGAGCTCGCCGAACCGGTACTCCCCCAGCGCTGGGCCGGTGAGATGCCGCAGCTCGGGCGGGATGACCTCGCCGCCCTCGCCGAGGGTGCACGTGACCAGCGTCACATGGGCACCCTGGGCCGCGTAGCGGGCCATGGTGGCGCCGTTGTTGATCGACTCGTCGTCCGGGTGCGCGTGCACGAGCAGGAGACGCCGGGAGGGCAGTTCCGTCATGTGCCCACCCTACGAAACGGCACCGGCAGTACCGCGCAGCCCGGGTCGACCGGTGTGAAGAGTGACCGGTGTCAGAACTTGATGCTGCCGATCATGCTGGCGACGTTGGTCGTCAGGTCGCTGATCGTCGGTGCGACGGTGGAGGAGGCGAGATAGAACCCGAGCAGCATGCACACCACGGCATGGCCGCCCTTCAGACCCGACTTCTTGATCAACAAGAAGACGACGATCGCCAGCAGCACCACCGCCGAAATCGAGAGTGCCACGGCGGCTCACCTCCAAAGATCCCAGGGACGCGGGGGGTTCGGACTATGGGGGTTGTAGATCGGTACGGCAATTCCCTGCGCAAGACAGCAGGTTCATACCCACCTAGCGGTAGTGATCATAACTATGCGTGCTCGCGCATCGCTCGGCGCACGGCCGCACAAGGGGGCGCATGGCCAATATGGTCGGGGCATGACGACCGAGGCTGTCTCATTCCCCCGCCGGCACGCCCGCACGCTGCGTTTCACGCTCGGCGCGCCGCGCGCGTTCACCGTGGCCCCCGATGGCTCCCGCGTGGCGTTTCTGCGCTCCGGCTCCGGCACCGACCGCGCCAACTCCCTGTGGGTTCTCGATCTGCCGAGCGGCGAGGAGCGCCTCGCGGCGGACCCGCGCACCCTGCTCGGCGGAGCCGAGGAGAACCTCTCGCCCGAGGAGCGGGCCCGTCGCGAACGCAGCCGTGAGGGCGGTGCCGGCATCGTCGGCTACGCCACCGACACGGCCCTGGAGCTGGCGTCTTTCGCCTTGTCAGGGCGGCTTTTCACGGCCGAGCTCAGGGCCGGCACGGCACGCGAACTCACCGTCCCCGGGCCGGTGATCGACCCTCGCCCGTCCCCCGACGGCCGCCATGTCGCGTACGTCGCGGAGGGCGCCCTGCGCGTGGTGGGCGCCGAGGGCGAGGGCGACCGGGCGCTCGCGGAGCCGGAGTCGGAACAGGTCACCTACGGATTGGCCGAGTTCATCGCGGCCGAGGAGATGGGGCGCACCCGCGGCTTCTGGTGGTCGCCGGACTCCGACCGGCTGCTCGTCGCGCGCGTGGACGACACGCCGGTACGGCGGTGGTGGATCGCCGACCCCGCCCACCCGGAGCGTGAGCCACATCATGTCGCCTACCCGGCGGCCGGCACCGAGAACGCGGACGTACGCCTGTTCGTCCACGGCCTCGACGGGGAGCGCACCGAGGTCTCCTGGGACCGGGAGCGCTATCCGTACCTGGCACATGTGCACTGGTCAGAGGCGGGTGCCCCGCTCCTGCTCGTCCAGGCGCGCGACCAGCGCAGCCAGCTGTTCCTGGCCGTGGACCCGGGGTCGGGGGCGACCCGGATGGTGCATGCCGACGAAGATCCAACATGGCTTGAACTGTTTGCTGGAGTGCCTTGCTGGAGCCCCTCCGGACAGCTGGTCCGGATCGCCGACGAGGGCGGCGCCCGGGTCCTCGCGGTGGGTGAACGACCGCTCACGGGACCCCAGTTGCACATCCGTGCGGTGCTCGACGTGACCGCCGATGACGTGCTGGTTTCCGCGTCCGCCGGCGAGGAGGCCGAGTCCCCCGAGATCGGCGAGGTGCACGTCTACCGGGTGAACGAGCTCGGCGTGGAGCGCGTGTCGCAGGAGCCCGGCGTGCACACGGCGGTGCGCGCCGGAGGCGTGACCGTACTGGTCTCCGCCACGCTGGACCGGCCCGGCACCCGCACCCAGGTACTGCGCGACGGGAAGCGCCTGGCGACTGTCACCTCGTACGCCGAAGACCCCGGTTTGTCCCCGCGCGTGACGCTCATCGAGGGGGGCGCACGCCGAATTCCGTGCGCCGTGCTTATGCCACGGGACTACCACGGGGACACTCTCCTTCCGGTTCTGCTCGACCCCTACGGTGGTCCGCACGGCCAGCGGGTGGTGTCCGCGCACAACGCCCACCTGACCTCGCAGTGGTTCGCCGACCAGGGCTTCGCGGTGATCGTCGCCGACGGCCGCGGCACCCCGGGCCGCTCCCCCGCCTGGGAGAAGTCCCTCAAGGACGACATCGCGGCGATCGTCCTCCAGGACCAGGTCGACGCCCTCCAGGCGCTCGCCGCCGACTTCCCCCTCGACCTGACCAAGGTGGCCGTCCGCGGCTGGTCCTTCGGCGGCTACCTCGCCGCCCTCGCGGCCCTGCGCCGCCCGGACGTCTTCCACGCGGCGGTGGTCGGCGCCCCGGTGACCGACCTGCGCCTGTACGACACCCACTACCAGGAGCGCTACCTCGGCCACCCCGGCGAGCAGCCGGAGGTCTACCGCCGCAACTCGGTGATCGACGACGCGGGCCTGGTCGACGCGCTCGAACCCCACCGCCCGATGATGATCATCCACGGCCTGGCGGACGACAACGTGGTGGTCGCCCACTCCCTGCGCCTGTCCAGCGCCCTCCTGGCCGCCGGCCGCCCCCACGAGGTCCTCCCGCTGTCGGGTGTGACCCACATGACCCCACAGGAACAGGTGGCGGAGAACCTGCTGCTGCTCCAGCTGGACTTCCTGAAGCGGACGCTGGGTCTGGCGCCCCTTTAGGGGCGCGGGGAACTGCGCGCCAAGCCCCCACCGGCCCGCAGATCCCTTCGGCCGCACCCAGCGGAGCGAACGGCAACGGGCCGGGGCGACATGGCGCGCCCCGGCCCGTTTACGGCACCCGCACGGCCGTACGCTGTTAAGCGTGCCGCGTCCGTATATCGGCGCCGGGTCGCCGAAGTTGCTTGCGTGTTAACGCGATTGGCCCCCGTATGCCCCGCTATGAACCCCCGTTGCCAAGATCGTCCACCGCTTCCCCGGCCGCCTCCTGCGGCGGAACCACCCGCTTCTCCTCCGCGAAGTGGCAGGCGGAGTCATGGGCGGCCGGCCCCCGCGCGGACCGGAAGACCGCGGGCACCGCGAGCAACGGCACCTCCAGCGCGCACCGCTCCTCGGCCTTCCAGCACCGCGTGCGGAACCGGCACCCCGACGGAATGTTCGTGGGCGACGGGACGTCCCCGCTCAGGATGATCCGCTCCCGGTGCTCCCGCGCCCGAGGGTCCGGTACCGGCACCGCGGAGAGCAGGGCCTGGGTGTAGGGGTGGGTGGCGTGTTCGTAGATCTCCTCGTCCCTGCCGGTCTCCACGATCCGCCCGAGGTACATCACCCCGACCCGGTCCGAGATGTGCCGCACGATCGACAGGTCGTGGGCGATGAAGACGTACGACAGGTCGAACTCGTTCTGGAGCCGGTCGAGCAGGTTGATCACCTGGGCCTGTACGGAGACGTCGAGCGCGGACACCGGCTCGTCGGCGACGATCACCTCGGGACGCAGCGCCAGCCCCCGTGCGATGCCGATGCGCTGCCGCTGACCGCCGGAGAACTGGTGCGGATAGCGGTTGATGTACTCCGGGTTGAGCCCCACGACGTCCAGCAGCTCCCGCACCCGCTTGCGCCGCTCCCCCTTGGGAGCCGCCTCGGGGTGGATCTCGTACGGCTCCCCGATGATGTCGCCGACGGTCATCCGGGGGTTGAGGGAGGTGTACGGGTCCTGGAAGACCATCTGGATGTTGCGGCGGACCGCCTTGAGCGCGCGGCCGCCCAGCTTGGTGATGTCCTCGCCCTTGTACTTGATCGACCCCGCGGTCGGCCGCTCAAGATTGACGAGCATCTTGGCAACGGTTGACTTCCCGCAGCCGGATTCCCCGACGATGCCGAGGGTCTCTCCCTTGTTGAGCACGAAGTCAACGCCGTCAACAGCCTTGACGGCACCGATCTGTTTCTTGATCAAGATCCCCCGGGTCAAGGGGTAGTACTTGACCAGTCCACTCACTTCCAGGATCGGCTCAACCACCCTGTCAACCATTGAGGCATTCCCTCCAGAAGTGACAGGCGCTGCCCCGGTGCCGGTCCACCTCGTACAGCGGCGGTTCGTCGGTACGGCACACGTCCTGGGCCATCGGGCAGCGCGGGTTGAAGGCGCAGCCCGGAGGGATGTTCATGAGGTTGGGCGGCAGGCCCTTGATGGCGTAGAGCTCCTGGCCCTTCTGGTCGAGGCGCGGGATGGAGTCGAGGAGCCCGCGCGTATAGGGGTGGGCCGGCGCCTTGTAGATGTCGTGCACGGGCGCGGACTCGACGATCCGCCCCGCGTACATCACGGCGATGCGGTCCGCCACGTCCGCGACCACGCCCAGGTCGTGGGTGATGAGGATCAGCCCCATGTGGTACTCGCGCTGCAACTCCGCGAGCAGGTCCATGACCTGGGCCTGCACGGTCACGTCCAGGGCGGTCGTCGGCTCGTCGGCGATGACGAGCGCCGGTTCCAGGGCCAGCGCCATGGCGATCATGATGCGCTGGCGCATGCCCCCGGAGAACTGGTGCGGATAGTCCCGCACCCGCTGGGCGGCGCCCGGGATCCGCACCCGGTCCATCAGCTCGACGGCCCTCGCCCGCGCGTCCTTCCTGGACATCCCCCGGTGCACGACGAACATCTCGCCGAGCTGGTCGCCCACGCTCAGCACCGGGTTGAGCGCCGACAGCGCGTCCTGGAAGATCATCGCCATCTCGGCGCCCCGGACCTTCCTGCGCTCCTCTTCTTTCAGTTTCAGCAGGTCGCGCCCCCTGAAGAGGATCTCGCCCCCGCTGATCCGCCCGGGCGGCGTGTCGAGGATCCCCATCACGGCCTGGGCGGTCACCGACTTCCCGGACCCCGACTCGCCCAGCACTGCCAGCGTCTCGCCGGCGTCGACGGCGTACGAGACGCCGTTGACCGCCTTCGCCACTCCGTCCCGGGTGCGGAACTCCACCCGCAGATCGCGTACTTCGAGCAGCATGGCGCCGGCTCACCTCAGCTTCGGGTCGAGGGCGTCGCGCACCGCGTCGCCGAGCATGATGAAGGCCAGGACGGTCAGCGCGAGCGCCCCGGAGGGCCACAGCAGCGCGTGCGGGGCGTTGCGGATGTAGGGCGAGGCGGCGGAGATGTCGATGCCCCAGGAGACGCTGGGCGGCTTCAGGCCGACGCCGAGGTACGACAGGGTCGCCTCCAGGGCGATGTAGGTGCCGAGCGCGATGGTCGCCACGACGATCACGGGGGCGACGGCGTTCGGCGCGATGTGCCGCAGCAGGATGCGGGAGTTGGAGGCGCCGAGGGCGCGGGCGGCCTGGACGTAGTCGTTCTGCCTGGCGGTGATCACCGAGCCGCGGGCGATCCGGGAGATCTGGGGCCAGCCGAGCAGCACCATGAACCCGATGACCGGCCAGACCGTATTGCTCGTCACCACCGAGAGGAGGACGAGACCGCCGAGGACGACCGGGATCGCGAAGAAGACGTCGGTGATCCGGGACAGCACCGAGTCCCAGAACCCGCCGAAGAACCCGGCGAGCCCGCCGAGCACCGACCCAAGCAGCGCGACCCCGAGCGTGGCGCAGACACCCACCGTGACGGACGTACGGGCGCCGTACACGGTCCGTGTGTAGACGTTGCAGCCCTGGCCGTCGTATCCGAACGGAGCGCCCGGCTGGGAGCCCTCCTGGGCCTTGGCGAGGTCGCATGCGAGGGGGCTGCCGGAGGCGATCAGGGACGGCCACAGGGAGATGACGACGAGGAAGAGGATGACGAGGGCGGAGACGATGAAGACCGGGTTGCGGCGCAGGTCCCGCCAGGCGTCGGACCACAGGGAGCGGGGCCTGGCCGCAGGGCCGGTGCCGAGCGGGCCGCCCGGTGTCCGCTCCAGCGTCTCGGCCTCGGTCGTCGCGAGGTCCATCGCCCCGCCCATGCCCGTCCCGGCGATGGCCCGGTCCTGGTCGAACGGCCGCTCAGGCATAGCGGATCCTCGGGTCGAGTACGGCGTAGAGCAGGTCCACCAGGAGGTTGGCCACCAGGAACACCAGGACCAGCACGGTCACGAACCCGACCACCGTCTGGGTGTTCTGCCGCAGGATCCCCTGGTAGAGCTGGTAGCCGACACCGTGGATGTTGAAGATCCGTTCGGTGACGATCGCGCCGCCCATGAGCGCGCCGATGTCGGTGCCGATGAAGGTGACGACGGGGATGAGGGAGTTGCGCAGCAGGTGCCGGGTGATGACCCGGCCGCGGGGCAGGCCCTTGGCGACGGCCGTACGGACGTAGTCGCTCCGTTTGTTCTCGGCGATGGAGGTGCGGGTCAGCCGCGTGACATAGGCGAGCGACACGGAGGCGAGCACCAGCCCGGGAACGATCAGCTCGCCGAAGGCGGCGTCCGGGGAGACGGAGGGTCTGATCCAGCCCCATTCCACTCCCAGGAGGAGCTGGAGCAGCAGGCCGGTGACGAAGGTCGGTACGGAGATGACGACCAGGGTGGCGAGCAGGACTCCCGTGTCGACGGGCCGCCCGCGCCGCAGTCCGGTCACCACGCCCAGCGTGATGCCGATGACGACCTCGAAGACGACGGCCACGACGGTCAGCCGGATGGTGACGGGGAACGCGGTGGACATCAGCTCGGTGACCGGCTGCCCGTTGAACGCCGTACCGAAGTCCCCGGTGAAGACGTTCCCCATGTAGGTGAGGTATTGCTGCCACACCGGCTTGTCGAGGCCGAACTCCTTCTTCAGCTGGGCGGCGGTCGCCGGGTCGCAGGCCCGCTCACCGCACAGGCCGGCGATCGGGTCGCCCATCACATTGACCATGAGGAAGATCAGCAGCGTGGCCCCGACGAACACCGGGATCATCTGGAGCAGCCGCCGGACGACGTAGCGCCCCATGCCGGGTCAGCTGACCTTGATCTCGTTGTAGACGGGGACGCTGAACGGGTTGAGGGCCACGTTCGACAGCCGCTCGGAGTAGCCGGCGCTGCCGTTCTGGTACCAGAGCGGAATGGCGGCCATGTTGTCGCGGACGACTTCCTCGGCCTGCTGGAAGGTGGAGACGGCCTTGGCGGTGTCGGTCTGGGCGTTCGCCTGGTCGACGAGTTTGTCGAAGTCCTGGTTGGACCACTTGCCGTCGTTGGAGGAGGCGTCCGTGTAGTAGAGCGGCTGGAGGAAGTTCTGGATGAGGGGGTAGTCCATCTGCCAGCCCGCGCGGAACGGCCCGGTCATCTTGTGCTGCCCGATCTGGTTGCGGAAGTCGGCGAACGTACCGACCGGGTTCCCCACGCACGCCTTGTCGTTGCCCAGTGCGTTGTTGATGGAGTTGCACACGGCGTCCACCCACATCCTGTGCGAGCCGGTGTCGGCGTTGTACGTGATCCTGAGCTGTCCGCCGGGCAGCCCGCCGCCCTCCTGGACCAGCCGTTTGGCCTCGGCGGGGTTGTAGTCACAGGCGCTCCCGCACAGCCCCTCCTTGAAGCCGCCGTCCGCGCCGAGCACCGGCGAGGTCCAGTCGGTGGCCGGGGTGCGGGTGTTCTGGAAGATGGTGTCGGTGATCTGCTTGCGGTTGATGGCCATGGACAGGCCGGTGCGGACCTTCTGCGCGCCGCTCTTGTTCCAGGCGCCGTCGTAGTAGGGGAAGGCGAGCGTCTGGATGATGCCGGCCGGGGTGTTGATGTAGCGGTCGCCGAGGTCGCTCTTGACGTTCTTGAGCTGGGACGCGGGAACGTCGTCGACCAGGTCGAGGTTGCCGGCGATGAGGTCGGTGTAGGCGGTGTCGCTGTCCGTGTAGACCTTGAGGGTCACTCCGGCGTTCTGCGCCTTGTCGCCGCCGGGATAGCCGCCCCACTTCTTCAGGGACATCTGCGAGCCCTTGGTGTAGGACGCGATGCGGTACGGCCCGTCGCCGACCGGTTGCGCCAGCCAGCCGGCGTGGTCGGTGAAGAACGACTGCGGGAGCGGGGCGAAGGCCGCGTAGCCGAGGGTGTCGGGGAAGCCGGAGAACTTCTGGTTCAGCTGGACGGTGAAGGTCCGGTCGTCGACCACCTTCAGACCGGAGAGCGTGTCGGCGCTCTGTGAGCCGCCGGCCGGGTGGACCTTGTCGTAGCCCTGGATGTAGCCGAAGAAGTAGGCGTTCTTCTGGTTGTTCTTGAGGCTCGCTCCGTAGTTCCAGGCGTCGACGAACGACTTGGCGGTCACCTTCTCGCCGTTGCTGAACGTCCACCCGTCCTTGACCGTGATCGTGAAGTTCTGCGAGTCGCTCGTGTCGATCTTCTGGGCGAGCATGTCCGTCGCCCTGCCGGTCTTCGGGTCGTACTTCTTCAGACCCCGGAAGATCATGTCGAGGACCTTGCCGCCCTGGACCTCGTTGGTGTTGGCCGGCTCCAGGGGGTTCTGCGGGTCGCCCCAGGACGAGCTGAGCACGCCGCTCTCACCTCCGCCGCCCCCGCTGCCGCCGCCACCCCCACAGGCCGTGGCGGCGAGCGCCACCACCACCGCGCAGACCGCCCCTCGGGCGTGCGTGGCTGAACGCATGGCGTGCCTCCTCCGTGAAGGTGATCGGTGCCGACGGATCCACAGATGATCCGCTATCGGTCAATATCGACCAAACAGGTCGATATTGCTCACCTACTGCCCCGAACGGAGGCCCTCCGAGGACCCCATGGGGACCTTTAGAGGGACACGTCACCCGATTGCGGGCGACCCTCCGGAGAGCTCTTGAGGATCTTGCAACGACCACGCAATGGATCTCCGCGCAACGATGCCGAAACGTTGGATTACGCCGCGCCGATGTACGCATTTCGGCACCCTCGCGTCCGCATAACGAACTCCTTGCCCGTTTTGCGCAATTAGTCCGAACTAAAGCACGATGCGATTACAACGCGCTACCCGCGTAGCTACGGAACGATCAAGCCCAGGCAAAGAAGGTAAAGAGAAAGCCAAGCCGCCCGAGAATTTATTGACCTTGAATGAATTGCGTTGAAAAAGTCCGGCGTAGCCCGTAGGGGAGTGTGCCCTGCGGAGTCATCAGACCCTCCCTTGGGCCAGGAGCACCATGACCCCCCCAACTCCATCCGCGGCTGCCCCGCTCGAGGTGACCGACGAGACCGAGAAGAAGTCGATCACTTCGGACGGCTCGAAAGGCAGCGAGAGCAGGTCCCCGGGACAGCTCGCGTGGCGCCGCTTCAAGCGGGACCGCACGGGCGTCATATCGGCGATCATCGTGATCTTCTTCTTCGTGATCGCGCTGGGCGCTCCGCTCATCGCCAAGCTGTACGGGAAGGATCCGTACACGACGTACGGGCTGAACACGCCCGGGCTGCTCGGGGACAACGGCTTCCCGGTCAAGCCCAACGGCGGCATCAGCCCGGACTTCTGGTTCGGCATCGACCCGCAGCTCGGCCGCGACGTCTTCACCTTCCTGCTCTACGCGATCCGCAACTCGCTGCTGATCTCCACCGGCATCACGCTCTTCGTGGTGGTACTCGGTGTGATCATCGGTGTGACCGCCGGCTACCTGGGCGGCAAGACGGACTGGTTCCTCGGCCGGGTCATCGACATCCTGCTCGCCTTCCCGCAGCAGCTGTTCTTCGTGGCCTTCACCCCCGTGGTGGTCTCCTTGTTCGTACCGGACAACGAGAACACCCCGACCTGGCTCACGGTCACCTGTCTCATCGGCCTGCTGACGGCCTTCGGCTGGGCCTCCATCGCCCGACTGCTGCGCGGCCAGGTGCTGGCCCTGCGCGAACGGGAGTTCGTCGAGGCGGCCAAGGTCACGGGAGCGTCTCCCGCGCGCATCATCTTCAAGGAACTGCTGCCCAACCTGTGGACACCGATCCTCATCCAGGGAACTCTCACGCTCCCGGCGATGGTCACCACGGAGGCGGGTCTCGCGTTCCTGGGTGTGGGCCTTCAGGACCCGACCCCCGACTGGGGTGTCATGATCGGATACGCCGCCAAGTTCTACCAGGACGACATCACCTTCCTGCTCTTCCCGGGCGTGGCCATGGTGGTCTTCGTGCTGGCGTTCAACCTTCTCGGTGACTCGATGCGTGACGCACTCGACCCGAAGACCAAGCGCTGATCTCCGGCTTCTTCAGGACCACGGCAAAGACGCCGGGTGCCGGATTTCTCTCATCAACTCACATCAAGGCAGGATGCGATGTCCTTCTCGCGCAGAAACTTCCTGATAGCCACCGGTGTCGCGGCCGCGGCGGGCTCCGTGCTGACCGCGTGCAGCAGCGGTGACTCCTCCAGCGGCGGCAGCAGCGGCGGCAAGCAGGAGGCCGCGAAGGCCCAGACCACCACGGTCAAGATCGGCACGGCGGAGGACTCCAAGGGCCCGGCTCCCGAGGTCTCCGGCGCGAAGAAGGGCGGCAAGGTCTACCTTCTGAACGACGACGACTTCTCGCACCTCGACCCGCAGCGCGTCTACTACGCCTGGAACTCGCTCGCGGTCATCGTCATCAACCGCACGCTGACCGGTTACAAGATCGCGGACGACGGCTCGATGACCCTCGTCGGTGACCTCGCCACCGACACGGGCACCATGAAGGACAAGGGCAAGACCTGGTCCTTCACCCTGAAGGACGGCGTCAAGTGGGAGGACGGCTCCGACGTCACCGTCGACGACGTCCGTCACGGTTTCGAGCGCGCCTTCGCCAGCTACATCACCGAGGGCGCCATGTACGTCCAGTCGTGGCTGACGGGCTCCCAGGACTACCGCAAGTCGTACTCGGGTCCCTACTCGGGCAAGCACCTGAAGTCGATCACGACGAGCGGGAAGACCATCACCTTCCACCTCTCCGAGCCCCGCCCGGACTTCAACTACGTCCTCGCGATGCAGTCGTACGCGCCGACCCCGGTGAAGCACGACACCAAGCAGAACTACGACAAGAAGCCGTTCTCGAACGGTCCCTACAAGGTCAAGTCGCACGACACGGACAAGTCGATGGTGCTCGTCCGCAACGAGCACTGGGACCCGAACACGGACCCGATCCGCAACGCCTACCCGGACGAGTTCGACTTCTCCTTCGGCATCGAGCAGCTCACGGCGATCGACCGGCTGCTGGCCGACTCCGGCAACGACCAGTACGCCGTGTCCTGGCGCACCATCCCGCAGGAGCGTGTCCAGAAGGCGCAGACCGACGCCAAGGACCGCATCTTCCAGGGTCTGAGCAGCGGCGTCAGCGTGTACTGGATCAACACCACGCGGATTGCCGACAAGGACGTCCGCGAGGCCATCATCAAGGCCTGGCCGACCGCCGCGATCCGCCAGTTGCAGGGTGGCTCGGTCCGCGGTGACTACGCGACCGGCATCATGAGCCCGCTCGTCGCCGGCTACAAGTCGCAGGACGTCTGGGGCAAGCTGAAGAACCCGGCGGGCGACACGGCGGCCGCGAAGAAGATCCTGGAGAAGGCCGGCAAGACCGGCACCAAGATCGTCTACGCGTACCAGCAGGACCCGACCCAGGCGAAGATCAAGGTCGTCGTGGAGAACGCCCTCAAGGCGGCCGGCTTCGAGGTCGTCTCCAAGGGCATCGACTCCACCACGTGGTACGACCAGACCGGCAAGGTCGCCAACCCGTTCGACATCTACTGGGGTGGCTGGTCCTCCGACTGGCCGACCGGTTACTCGGTCTTCCAGCCGCTGTTCGACAGCAAGGCGATCGCCGACGGCGGCTCGAACTACTCGCACCTGAAGGACCCGGCCGTCGACGCCGCCATCAAGGCCGCCACCGCCGAGACCGACAACGACAAGGCGAACGCCATGTGGGCCGCCCTGGACAAGCAGGTCACCGAGACCGGCGCGTTCATCCCGGACGTCTACATGCGCCGTCTGTACCTGCACGGCTCCAAGCTCGGCAACGTGAAGATGGACCCGAACTTCGACGGCTGCATGCTCTACAAGATGTACGTCAAGGCCTGATCCATCACCTGAGAGGTGGGGCGGCTACCGGCCGCCCCACCCTCGGCTCGTCCACCGGACCTCCGGTCACCCCGGCACGGCCCGATCCGCACGACGGCCCTCCCAGGAAAGCCACCTCCCCATGTTTCGCTTCCTCGTCCGCCGCATCCTCGGCGCCGTCATCACGCTGTTCATCATCAGCGCGATCACTTTCATGCTCTTCTACGCGGTGCCTCGCGACCCGGCGCGGATGGCCTGCGGCAAGCTCTGCACGCCGGAGACGCTCCAGCTGATCCGCCACAACATGGGAATCGACGAGTCGCTGCCGGTCCAGTACTGGCACTGGCTGACGGGCATCTTCCTGGGCCGCGACTACCCGGGCTTCGGCCACTGCAACGCCCCGTGCCTGGGCTACTCCTTCGTCAACCGCGAGCCCGTGCTCTCCACGATCGCGGACCGCTTCCCGACGACGGTCTCCCTCGCCCTCGGCTCCGCCGTGGTGTTCCTCATCTTCGGTATCGGCGCCGGCATGCTCGCCGCGGTCAAGCAGGGCAAGGCCCTCGACAAGATCGCCAGCAGCGCGTCCCTGGTCGCCTCGTCGATGCAGATCTACTTCGTCGGCCCGCTGGCGCTGTACTTCCTCGTGTACCAGTTCCACATCCTCGACCAGCCGTCGTACAACAGCTTCCTCGACGACCCGCTCTCCTGGGCCAATGGCCTTCTGGTGCCGTGGCTGGTGCTGGCCCTGATCTGGACCGCCAACTACACGCGTATGACGCGCTCCCAGCTGGTCGAGACGCTCACCGAGGACTACGTGCGCACGGCCCGGGCCAAGGGCATGTCGCGGCGCAACGTGTTCTTCCGCTTCGCCTGGCGTGGCGCGATGGCCCCCATCATCACGATCTTCGGTATCGACCTGGGGACCCTCCTCGGCGGCGCGATGATCACCGAGTTCACCTTCAGCCTCCAGGGCATCGGCCTGCTGTCCGTGAAGTCGGTGCAGACCAACGACCTGCCCATGCTGCTCGGCATCATGGTGATCACGTCATCGTTCGTGGTGATCGCCAACATCGTCGTCGACGCCGTCTACGGCCTCATCGACCCGCGTATCCGGCTCGCCTGACGCCGCCCGCCCCTACCAGCTACCCCGCATCACCCCCTCTGGAGCGTCCCCGTGACGAGCACCGATCAGCAGCCCTTCCTGTCCGTCAAGGACCTGAAGGTGCACTTCTCGACCGAGGACGGCGTCGTCAAGGCCGTCGACGGCCTCTCCTTCGACCTCATGCGCGGCAAGACGCTGGGCATCGTGGGTGAGTCGGGGTCCGGCAAGTCGGTCACCAACCTGACCATCCTGGGCCTGCACAACCCGGACAGCACCAAGGTCGAGGGCTCCATCGAGCTGGACGGCCAGGAGCTGAACGGCGCCCCGGAGAAGACGCTGGAGCACCTCCGCGGCAACAAGATGGCGATGATCTTCCAGGACGCCCTGGCCTCGCTGTCGCCGTACCACACCATCGGCGCGCAGATCGGCGAGGTGTACCGCAAGCACAAGGGTGTCTCCAAGAAGGAGGCCCGCGAGCGGGCGATCGAGATGCTCAAGCGGGTCGGGATCCCCCAGCCCGAGATGCGCGTCGACGACTACCCGCACCAGTTCTCCGGCGGTATGCGCCAGCGCGCGATGATCGCCATGGCCCTGGTCTGCGACCCCGAGCTGCTGATCGCCGACGAGCCGACCACCGCGCTCGACGTGACGGTCCAGGCCCAGATCATGGACCTGCTCAAGGACCTCCAGAAGGAGTTCGGCACCGCGATCATCTTCATCACCCACGACCTGGGGGTGATCGCCGACATCGCCGACGAGGTCCTGGTCATGTACGGCGGCCGGTGCGTGGAGCGCGGCACGAAGGAGGAGGTGCTGCGCAGCCCGCAGCACCCGTACACGTGGGGTCTGCTGGGCTCCATGCCGAGCCTGGACGGCCCGGTGGACGTCCCGCTGAACCCGATCCCGGGTTCCCCGCCGTCCCTGCTCAACCCGCCCTCCGGCTGCCGCTTCCACCCGCGCTGCGCCTTCGCCGAGAAGGTCGGCGGCAACCGGTGCGCCACGGAGAGCCCGGTCCTTCAGATCACGGACGGCCGGGGCAGTGCCTGTCACCTGACCGCCGAACAGCGGGCCGAGTACCTCGCCGACCTGACCGCGGCCAAGCACCACTGACGTACAAGAGACGGGATTTCACCACCATGAGCAGCACCACTCCCCTCCTGGACGTCTCCGGGCTGACCAAGCACTTCCCGATCAAGGGCGGCTTCCCGATCCGGCGCACGGTCGGCGCGGTCCAGGCCGTGGACGGCGTCGACTTCCAGGTCGCCGAGGGCGAGAGCCTGGGCCTGGTCGGTGAGTCCGGCTGCGGCAAGTCCACCACCGGCCGGCTGATCACCCGCCTGCTGGAGCCGACCGGCGGCAAGGTCAGCTACCGGGGCCAGGACATCACGCACGCCAGCCGCAAGGAACTGGCGCCGATCCGGTCCGAGATCCAGATGATCTTCCAGGACCCGTACGCCTCGCTGAACCCCCGCCAGACGGTCGGCAAGATCGTCGCGGGCCCCATGGAGATCAACGGCATCAACCCGGCGGGCGGCCGCGAGAACCGCGTACGGGAACTGCTGGAGATCGTCGGCCTGAACCCGGAGCACTACAACCGCTTCCCGCACGAGTTCTCCGGCGGCCAGCGCCAGCGCATCGGCGTGGCCCGCGCCCTGGCCCTGGAACCGAAGCTGATCGTCGCGGACGAGCCGGTCTCCGCCCTCGACGTCTCCATCCAGGCGCAGGTGGTCAACCTCCTTCAGAAGGTCCAGAAGGAACTGGGCATCGCGTTCGTCTTCATCGCCCACGACCTCGCGATCGTGCGGCACTTCTCACAGCGCGTCGCGGTGATGTACCTCGGTAAGATCGTGGAGATCGCCGACCGCGAGGACCTGTACGAGAACCCGCGCCACCCCTACACGCGGGCCCTGCTGTCCGCCGTGCCCGAGGCGACGGTCGAGGCGGAGCCGCGCGAGCGGATCCGCCTGGTCGGAGACGTCCCGTCGCCGATCAACCCGCCGTCCGGCTGCCGCTTCCGCACCCGTTGCTGGAAGGCGACGGAGAAGTGCGCGACGGAGGCGCCGCCGCTGGTCCAGGCCGACGGCAACAAGCCCGGCCACCTGACCGCCTGCCACTACCCTGAGGTGCGCGACACGGTTCCCGCCCCGCGCCTTACCAAGGACCCCGAGGCAGCGGCCTGACACACCCCTTTCCGTCAGCCGCCGCCTACGGACGGACTTTCACCGGCCCATTGACCCGAGCCCTGAACGTCCGCTCCAGGGGAGCAAGGGCCCGCGCCTCCCCAGGTGCGGGCCCTTCTCGTCGCCGTTCGGCGCCCTCAGGAAGCGGCACCGGCTTCGAGGAGCTCCCTGAAGCACAGCGAGAGCGCAGGTCGAAGGCCGCTGTCAGGTCGTACCGGAGACGCCTCCTGGCCTCCGGCCCGACCAGAGGCTCACCCACTCGGCCCCGTGCCGGGCCCGACGTTCACTCCTCGGCGAAGAGATCCACGGCGTCGGTGACGTGCACCGCCCGCTGCGCCCAGAGTTCAAGCTGATCCAGGTCCGTACAGGTCTTCACCCGCTCACGGACGGCGAAGCTCACCGGAATGCCGCGCCACTGCAAGATCTGGAGAACCGTCTCGGCCTTGGCCTCGGCCCAACCTTGCTCACGCCCTTCCTGACGGCCCTCCTCGCGGCCCTCCTCGCGGCCTTCCTCGCGCACCTGCTCGGCCAGCTCGTGCCGCCAGAAGTACTGGATATCCGTCATCAGGTCCCTCCACATCTGTTTCGCCCGGGAGTCAGCCAGGCACGAGTCGACGAACTGCACGAGGACCGCGGCACTGTCACGGTCGATGGTTTTCAAGGCGGCTGCCGGCGAAACTCCGAGGCTCCGGAAACGGCAGAGACAAGACCTGCCGTAAGGCCTTGGTCAGCAACCCCGGCTCCTTCTGGAAGATCCGGTGCAACGCCTCATGCGTCGACCCCACCATCACGCCACCCCCAAGGTGCACCACACGTACTTGCCGCGCTCCCCGAACCGGGACGACGGCTGCCAGCCCCAGCAGTCCGCACACGCGACCACCAGCCCCAGCCCCCGCCCCGCCTCGTCGAGCTCGGTGCCCGTCCCCGGCGGCCTGGGCGGCACGGGATCCGCGTCCCACGCCCCGATCCACACGACGCCCTCCGGGGAACGCCGCACCCGCAGCGCGGCCGGCCCCTTCGTGTGCCGCACGGCATTGGAGACCAGCTCAGCGGCGAGAAGCTCCGCGGTGTCGGCGAGGCCGATCAACCCGTGCATCGTCAGGATCAGACGCAGGGTGCGACGGCAGATCGTCACCGCTCTCAGATCGTTGGGAATGGAGAGCGTGTAGTCCCAGGCTTCGGACATGCGTCATCAACTCCGGTCGGATGAAGGGGTTTTACGCAGGGTGGCATCGCCGCACGGCAATCGTGCGGTGCACTTCCGCAGCGTGCGCGTTACGTCACCGACAGTAGGGGTCAATTTTGGCACCACGCAAGTCGTTGCCATAATCTGACGCTCGAACGAGTCACTGCCTCTGGGCAGTTGGGGTGGAGGAGGAAGCCATGCCACGCAGGCAGCAGGCCACCGCACGTCAGCAGCGGCTGGGCGCTGAACTGCGGAAACTACGTGAGGCAGCGGGGCTCAAAGGACGCGCCGCCGCCGAACTACTGGGAACCGACTCCGCCCAGGTGAGCCAGTTCGAGGCCGGCCTGGCGGGCGTAAGCGAGGCGCGCGTGCGCAGGATCGCGGCCCACTACGCCTGCACGGACCAGGAACTGGTCGACGCCCTGGCAGCGATGGCCGCCGACCGGACACGCGGGTGGTGGGAGGAATACCGCGGGCGCCTGCCCTCGTCGTTCCTCGACCTGTCGGAACTGGAGTACCACGCCACCTACCAGTGGGACGTGGAGTTCCTGTTCGTTCCCGGGCTTCTCCAGACCGAGGACTACGCGCGGGCGCTCTTCTCGTCACGGGTTCCCGAACTACCCGAAGAGGAGAGGGAGCTGCGCGTCCGGCACCGTATGCAGCGGCGCGTCATCCTGGAGAAGGCACCGCCCGTGCCGTACGAGGCCGTGATCCACGAGGCGGCGCTCCGGATGATGGTGGGCAGCCGCGCCGCCGCACGGGCTCAACTCGCCCGAGTACTGGAGCTTTCCGAGGCAGAGGGCACCTCGGTCCGCGTGATCCCCTTCGACCTGGAGCACTTCATCGATGTGGGTGCCGCCATGGTGTACGCAGGAGGCGCCGTCCCCAAGTTGGACACCGTCGTACGCGACGGCCCTCATGGCACGGGCTTCGTCGACTCCGAGGCGCAGTTGAGTGTGTTCCGAACGCACTTCCGTAGATTGGAGTCGGCATCACTCGACCCACGCCGGTCGCGTGACTTCATCCACAGGCTGACGAAGGAGCTATGAGTCGCCCATGACCGACCTCGACAACTGGCGCAAGTCGTCCTACTCCGGCGGCGGTGACGGCAACGCCTGCGTCGAGGTAGCCCCCCACCCCACCCACATATCCGTCCGCGACTCCAAAGCCCCCACCAGAGCCGTCCTCACCTTTCCCGCCGCCGCCTTCGCCGGCTTTCTCTCCGGGATGAAATCCCCGGCCTGGACACGAAGTTGATAGAAGCTCAAGAAGAAAGCCGTTCCTGACCCTCCGTTCAACGTCGTGTGGCACACTGCCGCGGTGGTCGATCATTCGTACGGGGATCTTTCGCTCGCCGCGCTCTACGAGAGCCTCAACCCGTGGGGACCGGGTGACGACTTCTACCTGGACCTGGTGATGTCCGCCGGGTCCGTGCTCGATGTCGGCTGCGGGACCGGGCGGTTGCTGCGCGGGGCGCGGGCCGCCGGCCACGGCGGGCGGCTGACGGGGCTTGAGCCGGCCGCGGCGATGCTCGTGCAGGCGCGTCGAGCCGAACCCGGTGTCGAGTGGGTGCTCGGCGATCTGCGTACCCGCCGCTGGGAGGACCACGGCTTCGATCTCGTCGTGATGACCGGTCACGCCTTCCAGGAGCTGCTCGGCGACGAGGAGGTGCGCGCCGCGCTGGCCGCCGTACGCACCGCCCTGTGCCCCACCGGTCGGTTCGTGTTCGAAACCCGGAACCCCGCCGCCCGCGCCTGGGAGAGCTGGACGCCGGACCGGGTGCGCCTGCTCGCCGACGCGGACGGGCGTCAGGTCCGGGTCTGGCACGAGGTCGAGGGATCACCGGTGGGAGACCGGGTGACCTTCACGGAGACGTACGAGGGCGAGGCCTGGGCGCGGCCTCAGGTGTGCCGCTCCACCCTGCGCTTTCTCGGCCCCGACGGCCTGTCCCGATTCCTGGGCGGTGCCGGCCTGGAGGTCGCCGAGCAGTACGGTGACTGGGCGCGCGAGCCGGTCACCTCGGGCAGCCCAGAGATCATCACCGTCGCGCGGCAGGTCCAGCGGCACGTCTAGGGCCGTTACGGCACTCCCGCCACCGCGGCGGTGAACCGCGCCCCGAGCGCCGCCACCGCGGCACGCAGTTCCTCCCCGCCCTCGACGCGGAAGGCGAACGGGACCCTCGCCAGCCATTCCTGCGCGTACATGTCGGGGTTGCGGGTGCTGCCGACCAGCACGCACCGGTTCTCCCCGAGGGGCTCGACCCGTCCCATGGGCGGCCGGATCCACGGGGCCACCTCGGCCAGGGGGGCGTCGAACGTGACGCGGGTGGCGAACTGCCAGCCGAGGCCCAGGTTGTCCTCCAGCACGGCGACCGGGTCGAGGCCCTGGGGCGGATCGAACCCGTGGCCGGTCGGCCGGACCTCGCGGACCCGGTCGACCCGGTAGGTGCGGATCGCGTCCGCGCGATGGGAATGGCACAGCAGGTACCAGCGGCCGTAGCGGACGACGAGGGACCAGGGGTCCACCTCCCCCTCCCACTCGTCGCCGGCCTCGCTGCGGTAGCTGACCGAGACCCGGCGCCGGGCCGCGACGGCGTCGACGAGTTCGCTGGTGACCGCCGGATCCGGGCGCGTCGAGTACGGGTCGGGCGCCGCCGACGCGTGCTCCCGCAGCATGGCCGCCTGGCGGCCGACGCTCTCCGGCAGTGCCTTGACGACCTTGTCCAGGGCGGTGCCGACCAGGTCGTCGGCGTCGGTCGCGGCCGGCCGGCGGCCGAGCACCGCCATCACCAGGCCGAGCGCCTCGGCCTGCGTGAAGTGCACCGGCGGCAGCCGGGTCCCGCGTCCCAGCCGGTACCCGCCGTGCGGCCCACGGGCCGACTCCACCGGGATGCCGGCCTCGCGCAGGATCCCGACGTACCGGCGTGCGGCCCGCTCGGTGACGCCCAGCCGCTCGGCGAGTTCACCGGCTGTCGTACCGGGGCGGGCCTGGAGGATCTCCAGGGTGCGTATCGCGCGCGCGGTGGGGCTGAGGTCGTTCGGCACGGAGGCAGGCCAATCCGCTAGCAGGCTGATCCGAGAGCAGGCTAGTGGGCTCCGCCGGGTATCCGGCCAGTCGGCTCCGCCGATTTCCCGTGGCCGGACGCCGGACAATCCGGCAGTGGATCGTCCGGATCTCCTTCTACGGTGAGGCCCTCGAAGACGGAGAAGGGAAACTGACCATGGACATTCTGCTCATCGGCGGCCTGTGGCTGGACGGATCCGTGTGGCGTGACGTCACGTCAGCGCTGGAGTCGCTGGGTCATCGCCCCGTGGCGATCACCCTCCCCGGTCAGGGGGACGGCTCCGCGTCCGCCACGCTCGACGACCAGGTGACGGCGGTGCTCGCCGCGCTCGACGCGGCGCCCGGCGAGGCTGTGGTGGTGGGGCACTCCGCCGCCTGCACGCTGGCCTGGCTGGCCGCCGACCGGCGGCCGGAACGGGTGGCCAAGGTCGTCCTCGTCGGCGGCTTCCCGACCGCCGACGGTCAGCCTTATGCCGACTTCTTCGAGGTACGGGACGGGGTCATGCCCTTCCCTGGCTGGGAACCGTTCGAGGGGCCGGACGCCGCGGACCTCGACGAGGGCGCCCGGCAGGCACTGGCTTCTGCCGCGATCCCGGTGCCCGCGGGCGTGGCCAAGGGCGTGGTGCGGCTGGCCGACGAGCGGCGGTTCGACGTCCCGGTGGTCGTCGTGTGCCCCGAGTTCACCCCCGCACAGGCCCAGGAGTGGATCAAGGGCGGCGACGTCCCGGAGCTCGCACGGGCCAAGCACGTCGGCTTCGCCGACATCGACTCCGGCCACTGGCCCATGGTGACCCGGCCCGCCGAGCTGGCCCGGATCCTGGCCGCGGTGGCGGTCACGGCGACGGGCACGGCCTGACCGGCCCGCCACCGTCCGGCAGGAGGGGGCTGGCTGGGGCCTCGTTCGGATCTTGGATGGCCCTGAGGCCTACGGAGCAGGTGTGCGATGCGGGCCGGTCCCCACCGGCGCAGGACGCGGAGCTTGCTGATCCGGCGCACTCCCCGGTCGCAGGCGGCTGAGGTGTTCGGAGCCGCCGTCCCAGAATTCCCGCGTTCCGCCGGGAGTGCGGAGATAGCCTCGGCGCTGTCATCGTCCGACGGGGAGGGGCAGGGGTATGGGCAGGGGTATGCAAGGGCAGGACTGGATCGAACGTGCGGGAGAGCTGTTCGAAGCGGCGATGTTCCGCGGGGACGCGTCCGCGCTGAACCAGTCGGATGAGGTGCTGGACTCGGTCGAGGCGCCGCTTGCCATGGCGCGGGGCAAGGTGCTGCACGTCCGCTTCCTGAACAACCGCGAGGAGAACACCCAGGAACTGGCGCTGTTCGAGCGTGCGGCCGAGTTGTACGAGCGTCTGGGGGATGCGTCGGGCGAGGCGGACGCGTTGTTCTGGGTCGGCTGCTGGCACCAGGTGGTCAAGGGCGACGGCGTTGCCGGCAGGCCGTACTTCGAGCGGTCGTACGCGCTGGCGAAATCCGTCGACGACCGGATGACGATGTCCTATGCGATTCGGCATCTGGGTTTCACCGACAAGGATGCAGGCCGCTTCGATCAGGCCCGCGAGCGGTTGACCGAGTCGGTGACACTGCGCCGTGAGATCGGTTTCAGGCCCGGGGAAGCGGCCGGCCTGGTGGCACTGGCCTACCTCGCGGCTGAAACCGGCGCCCCAGCGGCGGCGTTCCACCACCTTGAGGAGGCGCAGTCGGTCGCCGAGAGCTGCGGTGCCAAGGCCGTGCTGGGGTGGATCGAGCAAGCCCGCACGCACATCGGCTCCTAGGTGCTGACTGAGAAGTGCTGGTCGCAGCCATTCATTGAGGACTGCGACCAGCACGGTCGCCCCGTAGCGGACGGCGAGCTTCTCGTACCTCGTGGGCCCGGCAGACGGTGGAGTCGACGTTCACGTCCCAGGCGATCAGGCCCTTGGCGTCGGCCTGGGCCCGGAGCTGGGAGACGAGCCTGGCCCAGGTGCCGTCACGCTGCCGACGCCGGAACACAGGGTCCGTGGCGTTCCGGCACATCACGCCGGGGAGCGCCGGTCCGGGTCCGCCACCGTATGCCGTCCGTCAACTGCCGCCGAGTCCACACCGGCGGACGACCTGGCTTGATCCCCTGCAAAAGCACCGGCTCCAGCCAGGCCCACCGGCCGTTCGTCAGATCCCCACGCCCCACGGAGCGCGATCATCCGCGACAGCCCCTAGCCCTCCTCCTCCAGCGCCGCCAGCGCCGGGTCCAGCACGATGTCCTCGTCGCGGGCCTCCGTCGTCGGGTCCTCCGGGAAGTGGCAGGCCGTGAGGTGGCCCTCGTGGTTGCCGGAGAGCTGGATCAGCGGGGGTTCCTCCGTCGCGCACTTGTCCTGGGCCTTCCAGCAGCGCGTGCGGAAGCGGCAGCCGGAGGGCGGGGAGATGGGGGACGGGACGTCGCCGGCCAGGCGGATGCGTTCGCGGCCGGCCGCGTCCGGCTCGTCCGTGAGGCTGACCTCGGGGACGGCCGACAGCAGGGCGTGGGTGTAGGGGTGGCGGGGGCGGGTGTAGATCGCCTCGCGGTCGCCGACCTCGATGATCTTGCCGAGGTACATGACCGCGACGCGCTGCGAGAAGTGCCGTACCACCGCGAGGTCGTGGGCGATGAAGAGGAACGCGATGCCCAGTTCCTTCTGGACCTTCTGAAGGAGGTTGACCACCTGGGCCTGGATGGAGACGTCGAGGGCGGAGACCGGCTCGTCGGCGACGATCAGCTTCGGTTCCAGGGCCAGGGCGCGGGCCACGCCGATGCGCTGCCGCTGGCCGCCGGAGAACTCGTGCGGGAAGCGGTTGTAGTGCTCCGGGTTCAGGCCGACGATCTCCAGCAGTTCCCGTACGCGCTTCTCGCGGCCGCCCTCCGGTTCGATCCCGTTGATCTCCATCGGACCCGAGATGATCTTGCCGACCGTCTGCCGCGGGTTCAGCGACGAGTACGGGTCCTGGAAGATCATCTGGATCTCGGAGCGGATCGGGGCCAGCTCCCGACGCGACGCGTGGGTGATGTCCTGGCCTCGGTAGCTGATCGTGCCGGCCGTCGGTTCCAGCAGGCGGGTGATCAGCCGGCCGGTGGTGGACTTGCCGCAGCCCGACTCGCCGACCAGGCCGAAGCTCTCTCCCACCCGTACCGTCAGGTCGATGCCGTCCACGGCCTGGACCGCGCCGATCGTCCGCCGGATCGGGAAGCCGCCCTTGACCGGGAAGTACTTGGTCAGGCCGGATACCTCCAGCAGCGGTTCGCCGGCAGTCGCCTCGCGCGGGGCGGGAAGGACCATGTCCTGGGTCATGACGTGTCGTCTCCTAGCCCAGACGGGGCTTGATCTCTTCGATGAAGATGGTGTGCTTCTGGTCCGCCGTGAGGTGGCAGGCCGAGGCCCGGTCGGGGCCGAGCAGCGGGCGTTCGGTGACACAGCGGTTGCCGCCGACCCGGTCCTGGAAGGTGCAGCGGGGGTGGAAGCGGCAGCCGGAGGGCGGGGTCAGCAGGGAGGGCGGGGCGCCGGGGATCGGGGTCAGCGGCGTGGCCAGGTCCGAGTCCAGGCGTGGCATCGAGTTCAGCAGGCCCCAGGTGTACGGGTGCTGGGGCGCGCGCAGGACCTCGTCCGTCGTGCCGCGCTCCACCGCGCCGCCCGCGTACATCACCATGATGTCGTCGGCCATGTCGGCGATCACCCCCAGGTCGTGGGTGATGAAGATGATGCCCGATCCGAACTCCTGTTGCAGGTCCTTGAGCAGGTCCAGGATCTGCGCCTGGACGGTCACGTCCAGGGCGGTGGTCGGCTCGTCGGCGATGAGCAGGTCGGGGTCGCAGACCAGGGCCATGGCGATCATCGCGCGCTGGCGCATACCGCCGGAGAACTGGTGCGGGTAGTCCTTCGCCCGTTCCTTCGGGTTGGGGATGCCGACCTTGGCGAGCATCTCGACCGCCCGGTCCCAGGCCGCCCGCTTGGAGGCGCCCCGGTGTTTCATGAACGGCTCGGCGATCTGCCGGCCCACCGTGTAGTACGGCGACAGCGCGGTGAGCGGGTCCTGGAAGATCATGGCGGCCTTGTTGCCGCGCACCTTCTCCAGCTCGGACTCGCGGGCGGTGATCAACTCCTGGCCGTCCAGCAGGATCTCGCCCTCGACCGTGGTGAACTGGGGATTGTGCAGGCCGAGGATGGTCAGGTTGGTGACCGACTTCCCGGACCCCGACTCGCCGACGATCCCGAGGGTCTTGCCCCGCTCCACGTCGAACGACAACCCGTCCACGGCGCGGACCACGCCGTCCTCGGTCTTGAAGCTGACATGCAGGTCCCGCACCGAGAGGAGGGCACCCGCGTCGGCCGGTGCCGGGGTGCCGGCGTCCTTGGTCAGAGTGGTCACGACAGTTCTCCTCCTGCCCGGCCTAGGCCAGCCGAACGCGCGGGTCGATGAACGCGTAGGCCGCGTCGACGATGATGTTGAACAGCAGGATCATGGAGGCGGAGAACAGCATGACGCCCAGCAGCAGCGGCAGATCACTGAACTGCACGGATTCCACCGCGAGTCGCCCGAGGCCGGGCAGTGAGAAGGTGTACTCCGTGATGATGGCGCCGCCGAGCAGCGAGCCGAGGTCGATGCCGAAGATGGTGACGATCGGGATGAGCGAGCCGCGCCAGGCGTAGCGGAAGAAGACGTATCTGCGGGACATGCCCTTGGCGCGGGCGGTGCGCACGTGTTCCTCCTGGAGCTGTTCGATCATCGAGGAGCGCGCCATACGGGTGTACTGCGAGGCGAAGATCGTGGACAGCACCACCCAGGGGATGATCAGTCCGGTGAACCAGGTGATCGGGTCCGCGGTGAAGTTGTGGTAGCCGGGCTTGTCGAAGATGTGGGACTGGTAGACCAGCGCGGCGAGCGCCAGCGGGCCCAGGAAGTAGATCTGCATCGAACTGATCACCATGGAGCCGGCGGTGACCGTCTTGTCGAGCAGGGTGCCCCGCCGCCACGCGGCGAGCATCCCGGTGCCCAGACCCACGATCAGGAACACCACCGCGGCGCCCAGGGTGAGCGAGATGGTGGTGGGCAGCCGGTCCATCATGGTCGCCCAGACCAGGTCGTTGGTGTGGTACGAGTACCCGAAGCAGGGGGCGGGGCACGGGCCCTGGGCGAACTTGTCGCTGCCCAGGATCAGGTTGTGCAGGAAGATCCAGTACTGCTCGGGGATCGGTTTGTCGAGGCCGAGCACATGGTGGATGTTGGCGAGACTCGTCGGGTTGCACGTCTTGCCGCACATCAGCAGCGCCGGGTCGCGTGGCATCCCGAAGAACAGCAAGAACGTCACGATGCTCAACAAGAAGAGGATGACGACGGCACCGAGGATCCGGCGGACGAGGAAGCGCAGCATGCGAGGGGCTTTCTGACGTCGGCGGGCCGGGCGGTACCCGGTGCGGTGTCGCCCCGAGGGGCTCACGCACCGGGCACCGGCGGGCGGATGGGATTACTTGATGTACAGGCGACGCGGGTCGATGCCGCCGATCACGTCGTCGTAGACCAGGCCGCCGACCTTGGAACCGGCGATCTGCACCTGCTTGTAGTCGATGGTCGGGACGGCGTTGATGACGTCCTTGACCAGGTACTGGTCGAGCTTCTCCCACGCGGCGGCCGACTTGACCGGGTCGCTGATCTTGTTCGCCGCGTCGATGTCGGCGTTGACCTTGGCGTCGTTGACGTGCGAGTAGTTCGGCGAGCCGTCGGCGATCGCGCGGCCGTCGAACAGCGGCGGGATCACGGTCGAGGCGGACGGCCAGTCGGCGCCCCAGGCGGAGGCGTAGATGTCGTAGTTGTTGTCGACCTTGCCGACCTGGTCGTAGTACGTCTCGGCGGGGATGTCCTGGCGCTGCACGTTGAAGCCGGCCTTCTCCAGGGCCGCGGCGATGGCGGTGGAGTACTGCTGGCCCTCGGGCGTGTTCTGGTAGCCGTAGGTCAGCTTCAGACCGAGCTTGCCGGCCTTCTTCAGCAGCGCCTTGGCCTTGGCCGCGTCACCGCCCGGGTTCTTCTTCTTGCCCCACGGGTCGAAGGAGGCGTCGTAGCCGCTGACGGTCGGGCTGATGTAGCCGCCGGCGACCTCCGCGGCCGAACTGCCGCCGAAGGCGCGGATGATCGGGGTGATCGGCAGGGCGTAGGCGATGGCCTCGCGGACCGTCTTGTCCTGTAGCGCCGCGTGCTTCATGTTGATGTTGATCTGGCCGACGTAGGGCTGGTAGCCGGAGACCGTACGGGCCTTGACGGCCGCGTCGCCGCCGAGGACCTGGGAGATGTTGCCCGCGTCCACCGAGTTGTTGAAGCTGATGCCGGCCTGGTCGGCGCCGCTGTTGGCGAGCAGTTGCTTCGTGGAGTCCTCGTACTGGACGTTGAACGTGAAGTCCATCTGGTCCACGTACTGGTTGCGGATCGGGTCCGTCTTCGGGTCCCAGTTGGTGTTCTTCACCAGCACCATCGACTTGCCGGACTTGAACGACTGGATCTTGTACGGGCCGGTCGTCACCGGGACCTTGTCGTACTTCTCCTTCGTGTCGCCCTTCTTGGAGACGACGGCGTAGCCCGCCATGGCGAGCGCGTACGGCAGGTCCGGGTGCGGGGTCTTGAAGTGGAAGACGATGGTCTTGCTGTCGGGCGTCTCCAGGACGCTGTCCGGCAGGTGCTTGCCCTTGTAGGGGCCGTCCGGGAGCAGCTTGCGGTAGTCGGCGCCGTTGGTGTCGGCCATCCACTGCTGGAGGTACGTCGGGCCCTGGTTGATGAAGGACGCGAAGAGCCGCTCGAAGGTCTGGCGGAAGTCCGCGGACGTGATCGGCGTCCCGTCCGAGAACTTGATGCCGTCCTTCAGCGTGTACTTCCAGGTCTTGCCGCCGTCCGTGGTGGTACCGGAGTCGGTGGCCAGGTCGCCGACGACCTCGTGCTTGCTGCCGTCGTTGCTGGTGGACTTGTAGCCCGTGAGGCCTCGGTGGATCAGCGTGGCGAGCGAGCCCTCGTCGGAGACGTAGATCTGCCCCGGGTCGAGGTGCGCGTAGGAGTCGCGCTGCAACACTTCCAGGGTGCCGCCGGTCTTCGCGCCAGGAACGGCGGCAGCCGGACCCTGCGAGTCAGCCGCGTTACCGAACTTGATCGACGCCTGCTGCCGTTTGGCGTTCTGCTGGTCCTTCTTCTCGTTGTCGCTGGCGTTGCTGCCGCCTTTGCTGCAGCCGGTGAGCACGAGTGCTCCCGCCGCGAACACTGACAAAGCGGCGTATGCATGGCGTCCGCCCCTACTCATCACTGAAGTCTCCACCCATCTGTGTGTACGCCGGTGCGAAGGAAATGGCCGTGCGGTATCCGGGCGAGGACGCCCACAAACTGTCGGTCAGCGCGCCGTCTTGGGATCGAAGGCGTCCCGGACCGAGTCCCCGAGCAGGTTGAAGGCGACGATGAAGACGACCATCGAGACGCCGGGGAAGAACATGTACGTGATGTCGTTCTGCAGGACGAGCTCGGTCGAGGCCTTGGAGAACATCTGACCCCAGTCGGGGGTGGGCTCGACGATGCCGACGCCGAGGAACGACAGGCCCGCCTCGCTGGTGACGAGGTAGGGAAGCGTGTACGTGGTCTGCACCAGCAGCGGTGTCACCACGTTCGGCAGGATCTCCCTGCGGATGATCCGCCAGGGCGAGGCGCCGCTCACCTTGGCCGCTTCGATGAACTCCCGTTCACGCAGGGCGAGTGTCGTGCCGCGCAGGATGCGGGCGAGGCTCATCCAGCCGAGCACCCACTGGACGGCGATCAGCGCGACGACGCGCACATAGGTCGGCGTCTGGTCGCGCGGGCTGACGAACAGCGAGACCACGACCGGCATGCTGGCGATGAAGAACAGTTGCGCGGGGAAGGCGAGCAGGAAGTCGGTGAGCCGCCCGATGAAGAAGTCGGTCTTGCCGCCGAGGTAGCCGGCCGTGACACCGAGGAGGATTCCGGTGAGGACGACCGCGACGGTGACCGCCACAGAGATCATCAACGAGGTCCGGATGCCGTAGATCAGCTTGGTGAACACGTCGTAGCCGTTGCCGGGTTCCAGCCCGAACCAGAACTCGCTGCTGATGCCGCCGTTGGGCTGCACCGGCACACCCGCGCTGTCGAAGAGTTCCGGGCGTTCGTCGGCGTAGATGGTGTACGGGTTCTTGCCGTACAGCTTCGAGATCAGCGGCGCCGCCGCCGCGACCACGAAGAAGAAGAGCACGACGAACGCCGAGATGACGCCGGTGCGGTCGCGCTTGAAGCGTATCCACATCAGCCGGCCGGGTGAGCGGCCTTCGAGTTTCACCGTCCCGGCGTTCGGGTCGGGCTCCGGTCCGCCGTCCACGACGACCGACGGGCCGCCACCCTCAATGTCCGTAGGACTTGTCACAGTTCGTCCAATTCACAGGTGTGGGTGTGCCGAACCGGCGGCCGGCACGGGTGCGCGACCGCTGTGGCATGATCCAATGAGGCGTGATCCGATGAAGCGTCAGGGCGTCCCCGCGGTGAGCGGGAATGCCGCAGCCGGACGCGCGTAGGCGGGCGACGACGCTACGCGGCCGGCCGCCGCTTCAGGACCAACCGCCGGACGAACAAGGGCAGTCGGACGCGACGGACGGCGTGGCCGACGATGGAACCCACCTAGTGCCTGTGACACTGCACATGGGACTTCTCCTCATGACTTCACGTGTTCACCAACAGGAGGTTTCCGTCCATACCCTCCGACACCCCTGACGGAGGGTCAGACACCCCCTGGTGCTCGTGAGTCGAGCGCTGTCCCCACAGCGCGAGACCCATTGACCCGAGCGCTACGCGGCTAACTATCTGCCATGAGCCAGGTGCCGACCACTGTCTTTAAATCTCAATTCAGTCACAGCTAGCGCGTAGTTCTTCCGAAAAATGGACAAAGCGTTCGACGGGAGAAGGCCGCGAAACGGACTTGTTACATAGGTATCGGGCGCGGATCTCCGCATGTCGGACACCGGCCCCAGGATGGCCGACTCTCGCCCACCCGAAAACGGGTTGCAAAAAGCCCGGGCACCCCCATCATGGGGGCACCCGGGCTCGGCTGTCCTGCGGTCAGGCCCGATCAGCCGTGCTTGGCACGGCTGGCGGCGCGCGCCCGCTCGCGGGCGTCCAGGTTCACCTTGCGGATGCGAACGGCCTCCGGGGTCACCTCGACGCACTCGTCGTCACGGCAGAACTCCAGCGACTGCTCCAGCGAGAGCTTGCGCGGCGGCACGATCGCCTCGAACGAGTCGGCCGAGGACGACCGCATGTTCGTGAGCTTCTTCTCCTTGGTGATGTTGACGTCCATGTCGTCGGAGCGGGAGTTCTCCCCGACGATCATGCCCTCGTACACCTCGGTGCCCGGCTCGGTGAAGAGCACGCCGCGCTCCTGGAGGTTCGTCATCGCGAACGCGGTGACGGCACCGGCGCGGTCGGCGACCAGCGAGCCGTTGTTACGGGTCTGAAGGGGGCCGAACCAGGGCTCGTGGCCCTCGTGGATGGAGTGCCCGATGCCCGTGCCGCGCGTCTGCGTCAGGAACTCGGTACGGAAGCCGATGAGACCGCGGGAGGGCACCACGAACTCCATGCGCACCCAGCCGGAGCCGTGGTTGGACATGTTGTCCATCCGGCCCTTGCGGACGCCCATGAGCTGCGTGACCGCGCCCATGTGCTCCTCGGGCACGTCGATCGTCATGCGCTCGACCGGCTCGTAGACCTTGCCGTCGACGACCTTGGTGACGACCTGCGGCTTGCCGATGGTCAGCTCGAAGCCCTCGCGGCGCATCTGCTCGACCAGGATGGCGAGCGCCAGCTCACCACGGCCCTGGACCTCCCACGCGTCCGGACGCTCGGTGTCGAGCACCCGGAGGGAGACGTTACCGATCAGCTCGCGGTCGAGGCGGTCCTTGACCTGGCGGGCGGTGACCTTGCGGTCCTTGACGGCGGCCTTGTTGTCGGCGCCCTTGCCGGTACCGCCACGGCCGACCAGCGGCGAGGTGTTGGTGCCGATGGTCATCGAGATGGCCGGCTCGTCGACCGTGATCAGCGGCAGCGGGATCGGGTTCTCGGTGTCGGCGAGGGTCTCACCGATCATGATGTCCGAGATGCCGGCGACGGCGCAGATGTCACCCGGGCCGGCCACCTCGGCGGGCTTGCGGGTGAGCGCCTCGGTCATCAGGAGCTCGGTGATGCGCACGTTGGACATCGTGCCGTCACGCCTGATCCACGTGACGGTCTGGCCCTTGCGCAGCTCGCCCTGCTCGACGCGGAGCAGCGCGATACGGCCGAGGAAGTTGTCGGCGTCCAGGTTGGTGACGTGCGCCTGGAGCGGGGCCTCCTCGTCGTATTCCGGAGCCGGGACGTGGGAGAGGATCGTGGAGAAGAACGGCTCCAGGTTGTCGCTGTCGGCCGGAACCGTGCCGTCCTCCGGCTTGGTCAGCGAGGCCACACCGTCACGCGCACACGCGTAGACGATCGGGAACTCGATCTGGTCCTCGTCCGCGTCCAGGTCGAGGAAGAGGTCGTAGGTCTCGTTGACGACCTCGTCGATCCGGGAGTCCGGGCGGTCCGTCTTGTTGATGCACAGGATGACGGGCAGGCGCTGCTGGAGGGCCTTGCGCAGCACGAAGCGGGTCTGCGGCAGCGGGCCCTCGGAGGCGTCGACCAGCAGGACCACCGCGTCCACCATCGACAGACCGCGCTCGACCTCGCCGCCGAAGTCGGCGTGGCCCGGGGTGTCGATGATGTTGATGGTGATGACGTCGCCGCCATCCTTCGGGTGGTACTTCACGGCCGTGTTCTTGGCCAGGATCGTGATGCCCTTCTCACGCTCCAGATCGTTCGAGTCCATCATTCGGTCGTCGAGCGACTCGGCGGCGTGCGCCGCGAAGGCACCGGCCTGCTTCAGCATGGCGTCGACGAGGGTCGTCTTGCCGTGGTCGACGTGGGCGACGATGGCGACGTTGCGGATGTCGTGGCGCGTGGCCATAGTGCGGCGTACTCCCGGGGTGTTGAGAAGGCCCTCTGCGTACGTCCGTGACGCGGGCCTGCCGGGCTGAACACGCCACGGCCTCACCCCATGGTACGGGGCCGCTGCCACTAGGGCGCGCCGGGATACGTCAGTGCACTTCAGCTTGGCTTCTGCGTACCCGGCGCTGCGGGCCGCGCCCACCCTCCATCGCCTTGCGGAACGCCTGCCCACGGCGGTCATTTACCGGGGCTCGGCGACGCCTTCGCCCCCTTCTTCAGGAACCCCATGTCCTGGTAGACCGGCGTCTGGAAGCCGAAGGCGCCGACGTTCACCAGTCCCTTCCGGGCGCCCACGATCTGCGGCCGCTGGTACAGCGGCAGCGACCCCGCCGACGCCCAGATCCTGGAGTCCGCCTTGCGCAGCAGCCCGTCCGCCTCGTCCTCGTCCAGCGTGCTCAGCGCCTGGTCGAAGAGCTGGTCCACCTGGTCGGTGCCGACCCGCGTGTAGTTCTGCTCGATGTTCAGCGACCCGTCGGCCGCCACCGCCGGCTTCGCGTAGATCGGCCGCGCGTCCGTCGCCGGGAACGCGGACGACGGCCACGAGTACAGCGCGAGGTCGTACTGCCCGGACGCGATGTGGTCCTTGAAGTAGCTGTCGTCCGACACCTTGTGGATCTCGGTCGCGATCCCCACCCGGTCCAGCATCTTCGAGATCTGGCCGGCGACCGACTGGAGCGTCTCCGAGCCCGGCCCCGAGGGCAGCACGAACCGCAGCGAGAGCGCCTTCCCGTCCTTGGCCAGCGGCCCGGCCGGCGCCCCGGCGCCCCTGGGCGCCGCCGTGCCCTTCGGCGCGTACGCCCCCGGCGCCCCGTGCGCGTGGTCCTTCTGGTGGTCGCGGGTGTCCTTGTCGTACGAGTCCTTGTCGTCCTCCCCGACGATGAACTGCCCGTCGTGCCCGCCGTCCGACTCGTCGCCCTGCTCGCCGTCGTCCTTCTTCTTGTCGCCCTTCTTCTCGTCCTCCGCGCCGGCCGCCTTGCCCGGGTTCCTGACCGGCCCGCCGGCCACCCAGCCCGCGTCGGCGAGCAGCGCCTGCGCCTCGTGGGTGTCGAGGCCGCCGATCGCCCCGCTGCCGTCGGTGTAGGCGGCCTGCCCGGACAGGGCGACGTGGCTGCCGACCGGGACGGCGGGCAGCCCGAGCGGGGTGAGGACCAGTCTGGCGAGCTCCTGGCGGTCGAGGGCGCGGGCGACGGCCCGGCGCACCCGCTCGTCGGCGAGCGGGCCCTCGGAGCCGTTGAGGGCCAGCTGGGTGTAGGCGGGCTCCAGCGACTTGCGGACATCGAAGTCGCGCAGCTCGTGCTGCTGCTCCAGCCACTTCGCGATGCTCCTGCGGAGCTTCTTCGGCCCCTCGGGCAGCTTCTCCTGGTCCATGCCGAGGGTCAGCGCCCAGGACCGCAGCTTCCTGGCGGAGGTCTTTCCGGCGCCCTGCAACGGCAGCTCGGTGCCCTTCTCACGGCCTGCGACGGTGATCCGCTCGGCCTCGGCGGCGTCGATGTCGGCGACGTCGACCGTGCCGGCGGCGAGCGCGGACGCCCGCTTCGCGCGGTCCACGGCGTGCAGGTCGATCTCGTCGAGCTTGGCCGGGCGGCCCCACCAGCGCGGGTTGCGGGTGAGGATCACGTCCTTCTTGGCGGTGTCGACCTTGTCGACCCGGAAGGGACCGGCGGTGACGGTGAGCTTGCGGCGGGCGCCGTCGTTGAAGGTGTCCGGGGTGCCCATGACGTCCTTCGGGTACAGCGGCGAGAACAGCGACTTCCAGTCGGCGTACGGCCTCTCGAAGGTGACCCGGACCTCCAGGTCGTTGGCGCCGCGCTCGATCTGGGCGATGCGGTCGTAGCCGGCGTTGCGGGCGGTCCAGTAGGCGGAGTCCTTGCCGGACAGGGCGCGCCACTGGGCGGCGAAGTCGGCGGCGCCGATCTCCCGGCCGTCGCTCCAGACGGCCTGCTGGTTGAGCTTGTAGAGGACGACCTGGCGGGGCTCGGTCTCGATGACCTTCGCGGACTCCAGGTAGTCCGGGTTGCGGACCGGCCTCCCGCCGGCGTCGATGGTGAACATCGACGGCAGGACGGCCTGCGCGACCCGGGTGGTGCCCGCGTCGGCGTCGGCCTGGAACGTGTTCAGGGTCTCCGGTACCGCGTCCACGGCCATCTTCAGGGTGCCGCCCTCGGCGACCGCGTCCCGGGCGACCGGCACGATGTCCTGGCCGGCCAGCGGCTTGCTGCCCTCGTCGTCGGAGCCGCAGCCGGCGAGGAGGGGGACGGCGAGGGCGCCCGCGGCGAGAAGGGCGACGGCGCTTCGCTGGTGGCGCCGCGACGGGCCGCCCTTCGGCTGCGGCTCCGACGTGGTTGCTCGCGCCCGCGCGGCGGCAGCCGCAGATCCGAGGGCGCCCCGCGCCCCTGCGGGGCGCTGCCCCGCGCCGACGCCGTGGTGAGACATCTCTGCTTACCTCCGGAGGCCCCGTGACACGGGTGCGGTCTGTTCACGTTTGGGGGTATTTTGGAGTTGATCACATGTACGTCAGAAGTACGGACCCCACTGAAATGGACGAGGTCCGTCGGCCCGGGACGACACGGCGGCGGGGGCTCCCAAACGCCACCCGTGCGGCGCAAAGTCGTGCTCTTCCCGGCGCACACAGAGCGCGTGCGGGCGTGCGGCGGAGGCATGCAATCCGCCAATCGCTGCACATGCCTTCACATCAGTAGGTGTGACGCGCAACACTCGCAGGCGCATGAACGTTGCCGCCTTGGACCGCCAAGTCCGCGGAAGTGAGGTCACGTCATGTCCGTGCACGACGACCTGACGTCAGTCCAGCGTTGCCTAGAAGATCTGAACCGGTCCGTCAGCCGCCTGGAGCAGCAGCTCGGGGGCGGTGGACTGGAGATGCGCCGCGTCCGTGCCGACGCCGATCACCTGCGCGAGAGCGTGGCCCTGCTGCGGGAGGCGGCCAGCACCGGCGCCCCGAGCAAGCGCCCCGAGCTCGTGACCATCTCCGACGATCCGTACGACATCAACCTGTGGACGGACACGGACGACGAGGGCCTCGGCGCCCGCGACCGGCACGCCCCCTAGGAGCGCTGACCGCAGGCCCCCCACCCCGACCCCGACCGGAGTCATCCATTGGCCACTGGTACGGAACCACATCAGAACAGCGGCGGCGTACGCACCCGTACGCGCGCCGCGATCTCCGCCCCGCACCTGCGGACCGACCGCTGGTGGCTGGCGCCCGCCGTCACCGCGGCCGGTCTGTTCGCCTTCGTCGTCTACTCGACCTGGCGGGCCTTCGCGAACGCGCACTACTACTCGGCGCCGTACGTCTCGCCGTTCTACTCGCCGTGTCTGGCCGAGAACTGCAAGGCCATGCCGTCCGGCCCGAACGCCGACGTCTTCGGCAGCTGGTGGGCGATCTCCCCGGCGATCATCATCCTGGTCTTCCCGCTGGGCTTCCGCCTGACCTGCTACTACTACCGCAAGGCGTACTACCGCAGCTTCTGGGCCTCCCCGCCCGCCTGCGCGGTGGCCGAACCGCACGCGAAGTACACCGGTGAGACCCGCTTCCCGCTGATCCTCCAGAACGTCCACCGGTACTTCTTCTACTTCGCCCTGCTGGTCGCCTGCGTGCTGACCTACGACACGGTGCTCTCCTTCCGGGACCCGCACGAGCACTGGGGCCACATGGGCCTCGGCACCCTGGTCTTCCTGGTCAACATCGTGCTGATCTGGACGTACACGCTGTCCTGCCACTCCTGCCGGCACATCGTCGGCGGCAAGCTCAAGCACTTCTCCAAACACCCCGTGCGCTACAAGGCATGGCAGTTCGTCGGCCGGCTCAATGCCCGGCACATGCTGCTCGCCTGGGCATCGTTGGTGAGCGTGGCGCTCGCCGACTTCTACGTCTATCTGCTCGCGTCCGGTGTCTTCGCCGATCCGCGATTCTTTTGAGGACAGGGGCTTCTGATGTCAGCGGTGGAGCGGCAGCAGTGGGACGTCGTGGTCGTCGGCGCCGGCGGGGCGGGCCTGCGCGCCGCGATCGAGGCGCGCGAGCGGGGCGCCCGTACGGCGGTGATCTGCAAGTCGCTGTTCGGCAAGGCGCACACGGTGATGGCCGAGGGCGGCATCGCGGCGGCGATGGCCAATGTCAACGAGCACGACAACTGGCAGGTGCACTTCCGCGACACCCTGCGCGGCGGCAAGTTCCTCAACCAGTGGCGGATGGCCGAGCTGCACGCCAAGGAGGCCCCGGACCGCGTCTGGGAGCTGGAGACCTGGGGCGCCCTCTTCGACCGCACGAAGGACGGGAAGATCTCGCAGCGCAACTTCGGCGGCCACGAGTACCCGCGCCTCGCCCACGTCGGCGACCGCACCGGTCTTGAGCTGATCCGGACCCTGCAACAGAAGATCGTCTCGCTCCAGCAGGAGGACGAGAAGGAGACCGGCGACTACGAGTCCCGGCTCAAGGTCTTCCAGGAGTGCACGGTCACACGGATCCTCAAGACTGTGTCCGACAGCGGCTCCGCCGCGGGCTCACGGGTGAGCGGCGTCTTCGCCTACGAGCGGGAGACCGGCCGGTTCCTCGTCCTCGAGGCGCCCGCCGTGGTCGTCGCGACCGGGGGCATCGGCAAGTCCTTCAAGGTGACGTCGAACTCGTGGGAGTACACCGGTGACGGGCACGCGCTCGCGCTGCTGGCCGGGGCGCCGCTGCTCAACATGGAGTTCGTGCAGTTCCACCCGACCGGCATGGTCTGGCCGCCGTCGGTGAAGGGGATCCTGGTCACCGAGTCGGTGCGCGGCGACGGCGGGGTGCTCCGCAACTCCGAGGGCAAGCGGTTCATGTTCGACTACGTCCCGGACGTCTTCAAGGAGAAGTACGCCGAGTCCGAGGAGGAGGGCGACCGCTGGTACGAGGACCCGGACCACAACCGGCGTCCCCCCGAGCTGCTCCCCCGCGACGAGGTCGCCCGCGCGATCAACTCCGAGGTGAAGGCGGGCCGCGGCTCGCCGCACGGCGGGGTCTTCCTGGACGTGTCGACGCGGATGCCGGCCGAGGTGATCCGGCGCCGGCTGCCCTCCATGTACCACCAGTTCAAGGAGCTGGCCGACGTCGACATCACGGCCGAGGCGATGGAGGTCGGGCCGACCTGCCACTACGTGATGGGCGGGGTCGCGGTGGACTCCGACACCGCCGCCGCCCGCGGGGTGCCGGGGCTGTTCGCGGCCGGTGAGGTGGCCGGCGGCATGCACGGCTCCAACCGGCTCGGCGGCAACTCGCTCTCCGACCTGCTGGTGTTCGGGCGCCGGGCGGGCTGGCACGCGGCCGACTACGCGGCGGACCTGGACGCCCGGCCGGCAGTGGACGACCAGCAGATCGACGCGGCGGCGGCCGAGGCGCTGCGGCCCTTCTCCGCGGAGAGCCAGGAACCGGACTCCGGCCCGCCGGAGAACCCGTACACCCTCCACCAGGAGCTCCAGCAGTCCATGAACGACCTGGTCGGCATCATCCGCCGGGAGGGCGAGATGGAGCAGGCCCTCCAGCGGCTCGCCGAGCTGCGGGTGCGGGCCCGCCGGGCCGGGGTGGAGGGGCACCGGCAGTTCAACCCCGGCTGGCACCTCGCCCTGGACCTCAGGAACATGCTGCTGGTCAGCGAGTGCGTGGCCCGGGCGGCACTGGAGCGCACCGAGTCGCGCGGCGGGCACACCCGCGAGGACCACCCGACGATGGACCGCCGGTGGCGCCCCGTGAACCTGCTCTGCCGGCTGGCCGACCCCACCGGCGGGCTCGCGGCCACCGACCCGGTGAGCGGCCAGATCACCCTCACCCGCGAGACCACCGACCCCATCCGAGCCGACCTGCTCGCCCTCTTCGAGAAGGAGGAGCTGGTCAAGTACCTCGCCGAAGAGGAGCTGTACGAATGAGCGGCTACACGGCCCACTTCCGGGTGTGGCGGGGCGACGTCGAGGGCGGCGGCCTGGAGGACTTCAAGGTCGAGGTGAACGACGGCGAGGTGGTCCTGGACATCATCCACCGCATCCAGGCCACCCAGGCCGCCGATCTGGCCGTCCGCTGGAACTGCAAGGCGGGCAAGTGCGGTTCGTGCTCGGCGGAGATCAACGGCCGCCCGCGCCTGATGTGCATGACCCGCATGTCCGTCTTCGAACAGGGCGAGACCGTCACGGTCACCCCGCTGCGCGCCTTCCCGGTGATCCGCGACCTGGTCACGGATGTCGGCTTCAACTACCAGAAGGCCAGGGAGGTCCCGGCGTTCGTACCGCCGGCCGGTCTCGGCCCCGGCGAGTACCGGATGTTCCAGGAGGACGTGGACCGCTCGCAGGAGTTCCGCAAGTGCATCGAGTGCTTCCTGTGCCAGGACGTCTGCCATGTCGTGCGCGACCACGAGGAGAACAAGGCGGCGTACGCGGGCCCCCGTTTCCTCATGCGGGTCGCGGAGCTGGACATGCACCCGCTGGACGCGGCCGAGTCGGCCGGCCTGGACCGCAAGCGCACGGCCCAGGACGAACACGGCCTCGGCTACTGCAACATCACCAAGTGCTGCACGGAGGTGTGCCCGGAGGGCATCCACATCACGGACAACGCCCTGATCCCCCTGAAGGAACGGGCGGTCGACCGCAAGTACGACCCCCTCGTCTGGCTCGGCTCGAAGATCAGGAGGCGCCCGGCAGGAGGCTGAGCACCTGCCGGAGGTTGAACTCGGCTATGTCCCGCATCGGTTCGCGCTCCGGGAAGTCGCCGTCGAGCAGCCTGAGCGGCCCGGCGACGAGGTTGAGGTGCATCGCCAGCCGGTACAGCTCCGTCCGGTCCTCGTCGAGGCCGGCGGTGCGCAGCACGTCGTAGGCGGGTCCGAAGCGCAGCTGGAGGAAGACGTGCTCCCATTCGGCGTCGAAGTACATCAGGCCTTCGATGTCGATGAGCGCGGGGTCGCCCTCCTCGGTCACCAGGACGTGGTCCGGGCCGAGTTCGCCGTGCACGAGGGAGGCGTGGTCGCGCGGTTCGACCGCGTCGTAGAGCTGGTGCACCCGCTCGGCCAGCGCCTGGCGCACCTCGCGCAGGCGGGGGTCACGCTCGGCCACCTCCGCGATGTCGCGCATCGCGCGGTCCGCGACGACCTGCTCGCAGGAGCTGCCGAGCGGTTTGCCGCCCTCCTCCACCAGGGCGGCCTTGCCGTATCCGGAGGAGACGCGCTCGCGGAGCACGCCGAGCGTGGCCGCCAGCCGGGCCAGCGGCACCCGTGCGGCGCCCGGGTCACTGCGCAGCAGCACCTCCAGGCTGCCGCCGCGGACGTCCTCGACGACCGCGGCGTAGGCGGGCAGGTGTTCGGCGTCCTCGTCGGCGAACAGCAGGCGCGGGGTGCGCACGCCGAGTTCGGTCAGCAGGTCGTGGGCGGACAGGAAGAGGCCGAGACCGGACGCGTGCGCGAAGGGGTCGCGGATGTCGGCGTCGACGGGCCCCCAGTAGTCCTCCTCCGGGGACCAGACGTACGCGATCGCGCTCCGGCCGTTGTCGAGGGCGAGCCGGTAGACGCCCTTCTTGCTCCCGCCGCGCAGGCGGGTGACGGCGGCGGGAGCACGGCCGAGGGCCTCGCGGGAGAGCGACGCGAGGTCGTCACGGGTGAGGTGGGCGCGAGCGGTTGTCATGACGTACGAACCCAGTCCTTCCGATAGGAGGTCCAGTCGGCCTCGGTGGCGGCGAAGTCGACGTACAGGGCGACGCCGAAGGTAGCGCGATCCGGGTCCGTCCGTGACAGTCCCAGCCGAACCCCGCGCACGGCCGCCGGCACGGTCTCGGCGTGCGCCCAGTGCCCGAACCGGTTCTCACGGTAGAAGGGCAGCCCCATGAGGAGATCGGTGTTTGCCGGTGTGACCTCCAGCGCAAGACTCGTCTGCTGCGCGACGTACCCGCCGTACAGGCTCTGCAAGGGCTGCATGGTGTCGTACGACATCACCGCGATCTGATCCACCCGGCGAGCGACTTGCCCGAAATACTGCTGCGACCACCATTTGGGATGGCCGGCGACGGTACCCCAGAAGGAGTGAAAGGCCGGCAGCGGATCGATCTGGTGTGCGGCTACGGACAGCAGCGGGGTCGCGGGGCGCAGGGCGTCGAGGAGGGCGAGGTAGTTCCGGTCACCGGAGTGCAGGGGCTCCAGGTCGAAGTGGACCCCGTCGAACCCGAGGCCGACGACCTGCCGGGCCGACGCGACGACGGCCTCCCGCGTCCTCCTCTTCTCCAGATGCATGGCGTACGGCTTCTCGGGCGCGACCTCGTCCCCGAGCCAGGCCTGCACCCGGACCCCGGGGAGTTTTCGATGCACGGCTGTTATCAGCCAACGGGCCTTGGGACAGGCCGATTTGGGCAGCGTGCCGTTGTGTTCCAGTGGTCCGGCATGGACGTAGAGGTCACGGATGCCGGTGTCCGCGAGCCGGGTGGCGAGGGCGGTGACGTCGGCGTCGGTCCGCCGGCCGTCGACCCACGCGTGCCCGAGCCAGAGGGCGTCCCGGTGGCGGCTGTACGTACCGGCCTTCGGGTCGCCGGCGTAGTTGATGCGGAGGGCGGTCTCGGCGATGAGGAGGGGGAGCAGCAGCACGAGGACGACGCACAGCGTCCGTGTGCCGATTTTCTTCCCGGCCGCCCGACCCGTGCGGCTCTCGCCGTCGGGTGCGGGTGACCCCTCGGGGGGCTCGGACGCGTCGGCGACCGCGGGTGGCGGGTTGCTCTCCGGGTTCGGGCTCCGTTTCATGTTCTGTCCCCCGTTTCTCGTCGTCCCCCGGCTGTCTCCGCCCCGGTCGCGAAGCCGACCAACTGCCCATACGCTCCGAAATGTGACGTCATCGTTGATCCGGGGCCGGCCGAGGCGTGCCACCGGGCACATAGGTGTGCGGGTGGGGCATGCCGTGCTGGGCGGGGTGACCGGGGTGGTCTGGCTGGTGCTGCCGGTGATGACGAGCACCGTCCAAGATCCGGTTCCCGTGGCGAAGGGCGGCCCGGCCGCCGCGGCCGGGGTGGCGGACGGGGCGGCGGCCACCGATTACGTGCTGCCGCTCGCGGTCGTGGCCGCGGCCGGCGCGCTGGGCGGCTACGGATACGTACGGCGGATACGGCGGGCCCGCTCGCGCACCACACCGGGGATCGTCTCCCCCGCGCCGCCGGCGCCGTCGGCCCTCGACGTCGAGCGGCAGGCCGGGTCCGCCCTGGTCCTCGCCGACGACTGCGTGCGCGCAAGCCGGGAGGCCCTCGGGTACGTGGACGGGGGCGAGCCCGTCGTACGGGCCCTGCGGGCGGCCGAGACCGAGCTGGCGGCCGCGTTCGCGATATGGCGCCGGTACGAGGAGGGGGTACCCGGGGACGACGCCGGCCGGCGGCAGGCACTGGTGGGGGTGGTCGGGCGGTGCGCGGAGGCGGGACGGCAACTGGACGCGGGGGCGGCGGAGTTCGACGCCGCGTGGGAGGCGGGGGATGCGCTGGCGGTGGCCGAGGAGCGGTTCCGGACGCTGGCGGGACGGACCGGCAGGGTGGCGGGCGCGCTGGCCGAGGCGGGTGCGCGGTACGGGCCGGCCGGCCTCGCTCCCGTCGTCGGATACGTCGAACAGGCCAAGGACCGGCTGGTGTTCGCGACGTCACGGCTCAACCAGGCCCGCCAGGCCGGGGACTCAGGTGACCGTGAGGGGTCCCGGCGGGGGGTGCGGGCCGCCGAGGGGGCCGTGGCGCAGGCCGGGGTGCTGCTGGGCGGGGTGGAGCGGCTGGCGCGGGAGCTGCGGACCGCGGCGGAGCTGGTGCCGGCCGCCCTGACGGGCGCGGAGGCGGAGCTCGCGGGGCTGCGGGGGACGACCCCGCCGCCGCGGCTGACGCATGCCGACGCCGTGCTGGCCGCCGTACGGGAGGAGGTGACCGGCGGGCCGTACGACCCGTTGGACGCCCTGCGCCGGGTCGTGCGCGCGGTGGAGGGGGCGGGGGGCGGGCGGTCCGGGGTGATCGCGGCGGGGGCGGAGCTGGTGGCACGCAGCGCGCTGGAGGCGGCGGACGACTTCGTGGGGACGCACCGGGGGGCGGTGGGGGTACACGCCCGGGCGTTGCTGGCGGGCGCGCGGGGCGCGGCGCCGGCGGACGCGGACCGGCTCGCCCGGAAGGCGCGGGAACTGGCGGAGCGGGACGTACGGGTGCACGGGAACCCGTTCGCGGGGGAGGCCGCCCATGGGAGCGGGGTGGCGGGGGCGGTGCTCGGGGGTGTGCTGCTGGGCGAGGAGGGGGACGGGGGGCCGGTGGTGGCCTTCGGGGGGCCGGAGAGCAGGGGGAGGCTGGGGTAGCGCGTCAGGGGGTGCCGCGGGGGGTTGCCAGGCGGCTACGGGTGGGTGGGGGCTGGTCGCGCAGTTCCCCGCGCCCCTTACGGGGCACTTCACTGGTCGCGCCCACGCGGCGGAGCCGCACATCAAACACAGCCCCGCGCCCCTTACAGGGCACTTCACTGGTCGCGCCCAGGCGGCGGAGCCGCACATCAGACACAGCCCCGCGCCCCTTACAGGGCGCTTCACTGGTCGCGCCCACGCGGCGGAGCCGCACATCAGACACAGCCTCGCGCCGCCAAAAGACAGGGGGCCGCATGAGCGCCCCTTCAGGGGCGCGGGGAACTGCGCGACCAGCCCCCGCGGCGCCGCGCCGAACCACCGGCCGGAGGGCCCCTCCTCAGAACAGGCTGAGCAGAGCCTCCGCGGGGTCGGTCAGCCCGGTCTCCCCGTCCGGCAGCGGGAGTTCGAACCACACCGTCTTGCCCCGCGGCGTCCGGCGTGAGCCCCACGCCGCGCTGAGCAGCCCGACCAGTTGCAGCCCACGCCCGCCCTCGTCGGTGTCCCGCGCCCTGCGGCGCCTCGGCTGGACCAGACCGGAGTCCCAGACCTCGCACACCAGGGTGCGGTCGAGCAGGAGGCGCAGCCGTATCTCGCCCTCGCCGTACCGCAGCGCGTTGGTGACCAGCTCACTGACCAGGAGTTCCGTCGTGTCGACCAGCGGCTCCAGGTCCCATGTGAGCAGCTGGCCGCGGGCGTACTCGCGGGCGCGGCCCACACTGCGCGGCTCGCGCGGCAGCGTCCAGTCGCCGACCGAATCGGCCGGCAGCCCCTGGACCCGTGCCATCAGCAGCGCGATGTCGTCCTCGCCGTGATGCGTGTCGAGGGTGTTGAGGACGTGGTCGCAGACGTCCTCAAGGGGCTGGGACGGGTCGGTGAGGGCCCCGACGAAAGCCTGGAGGCCCTCGTCGAGGGGGTGGTCGCGGGATTCGACCAGGCCGTCGGTGTAGAGAGCGAGAAGGGAGCCCTCGGGGAGGTCCACCTCGACCTCCTCGAAGGGCTCGCCGCCGACGCCGAGCGGCATGCCGGGCGGCACGTCGAGCATCAGGGCGGCCTCGCCGGGTTCCACGAGGACGGGGGGCAGATGGCCGGCGTTGGCGAACGTACAGCGCCTGGTGACGGAGTCGTAGACGGCGTACACGCAGGTCGCGAGGTAGACCTCGGAGAGGTCGGCGTCACGGGGCTGGCGGGCGGTGCGGGTGGCCTGCTGGACCCCGCCGGGGGTACCGAGGCCGCGGGCGATCTCGTCCAGCGCGGAGAGCACTTCGGCCGGTTCGAGGTCGAGCAGGGCCAGCGTGCGCACGGCCGTGCGGAGTTCACCCATCGCGACCGCCGCGCGAAGACCCCGTCCCATCACGTCGCCCACCACCAACGCCGTGCGGTGGCCGGGGAGTTCGATGACGTCGAACCAGTCGCCGCCGACCTCGGTGGCCGCGTTGCCGGGCAGATAGCGGCAGGCGATGTCCAGGCCGGAGGCCTCCGGGTCGCCGGGCGGGAGCAGGGACCGTTGCAGTATCAACGCGCGTTCGTGCTCGCGCCGGTAGAGGCGGGCGTTGTCGATGCACACGGCGGCGCGGGCGGCCAGTTCGACGGCGAGGTCCCGGTCGCGGTCGCCGAACGGCTCGCTGCCCTTGGTGCGGGCGAACTGGGCGAGGCCGACGACCGTGTCGTGGGCGACCATGGGCACGGCCAGCGTGGACTGGACCAGGCCGCCCTCCGCCGCCGGCACGTGCTGCGGGCGGGCGGTGCGCAGGGCGTCCGCGCAGGGGGAGTTGAAGGGGTAGTGGTGGACCGCGCCGACGGCGACGGGGGCACCGCCGCCCACGAAGGGGGCGTCGGAGACCGCGCTGGCGAAGGCGACCCGGCGCAACTCGGCGCTGCCGTCGGCGAAACCGGGCGGGGTCTCGTCGCCGGCCAGCAGGCCCTGGTAGAGGTCGACGGTGGCGAGGTCGCAGAAGCCGGGGACGACCACGTCGAGGAGTTCGCGGGCGGTGGTCTCCAGGTCGAGGGAGTTGCCTATGCGGGCGCCGGCCTCGTTGAGGAGGGCGAGATTGCGCCGGGCGGCGGCGGCCTCGCGGGCGGCGGCACGGCGGGCGGTGATGTCGATGCCGAGCCAGGCGACGCCGATGGGGCGGCCGGTGCCGCTGTGCACCCGGTAGAGGTTGATGGACCAGTGCCGGCGCTCGTCTGACCCCGGCACGAAGCCCGTGACGTGCATGTCCGTGATGGAGTTGCCGGTCTCCAGGACCCGTCGCAGGGTGGCCGCGACCCGCTCGGCCTCGGAGCGCGGCAGATAGTCGTGGACGCCCTTGCCGCGGTGGTCCTCGGGGGTGCCGCCGAAGACGGAGGAGAACCGCACGTTGGCGCGGCGGATCCGCAGGTCGGTGTCGATCAGCAGGAAGCCGAAAGGAGATTGACCGAATATCGACTGCGAGGCCGCGAGGTCGGTCTCGATGCTGCGTAGGGTACGGACGTCGACGACGATGCACACGGCCGCGTTCTCGCCCTCGGCGGTGCGGGTGGGCATGACGTAGACCTCGGCGATGCCCTCCTCGCCGCGCTTGCCGTCCGCCGTGTCGGGCATCCGGAACGGGACCACGCCGGTCCACTCCCGCCCGTCCAGGATCTCGGCCATCTTCCGCTGGCCGCGCTCGCGCTGGTCGGGGTCGACGAACGCCTCGATGGGATCCATGCCGACGGCGCGCTCGGCGGGGATACCGAAGATCTGCTCGGCGCGCAGGCTCCACTGGTCGACCAGGCCGCCGACGCCGATGGAGAACGAGGCGACCTTGATGTAGTCGTAGATCGAGCCGGGCGGGCTGGTCTGCCACATGGCGTCGCCGGGGGCCGCGGCTGTCTCCGCCGTCCCCGCCCTCACGCCGTCCGACGGGTCCTCGGACTCCGTGGCCTTAGCTGGTATCTCGCTCACGCGAACCGTCCCCTCCAGCTCACCGCGCCCGGCACCGGTCACCGGGTGCGGCTGCCCGCAGTATCCAGCACTACGGCGCCGCCTGACACGGTGTTCACGATCACAGCACGGTCCCGACGATTTCCGGACCGGACCGTGACAACACTTCCAGTCTTCTAACCAGGGAACACGGCGTCGAACCACGTACCCGGGCACGCGTTGATCAGCCACTCTCACGGGTGGACCGCATCGCACCGGGTGTACACCCCGTTCACCCGGTTCAGCCGGGTACGGCCAACTCGAACCAGACCGTCTTTCCCTTGGCGCCGGGCCGGGTACCCCAACTGCGCGAGGAGCCCGCCACCAGTTGCAGACCGCGGCCGCTCTCGTCGTCGGGGCTGGCGGCGCGTTCGCGTGGTGGGTCCGGGAGCGGGTCGGAGACCTCGACCCGCAGGGTGTCGCCGAGCTGTGGGGGGCGGACGAGGCGGACGCCGATGGGGCCGGTGGCGTGTCGTAGCGCGTTGGTGACGAGTTCGCTGACCAGCAGGGCGGTGACGTCGGCGAGGGTGTCGAGGCCCCAGCCGCGCAGTTGGTCACGGACCGCGGTCCGGGCGGTGCGCACGGCGCCCGGTTCCGCGGGAAAGGTCCACTCGACGGCGTCACCTTCGGTGCCGATCACACCGATCACTTCCCAGTCGCTTCCGTGGCTGCGAGCCCTGCCATGTCCGGTTTCTTGGGGTTAATGGGCACATACCCGATTACCGGGGGGCAGTACCGCAAGCGAGGGCGCACTGTGGTGCGAACGGCTTACGCCGGGGGCCGTGCGCCTGGGAGCTCGGGGGTGCGCGTATGGCGGCGGGTACGGGTGCGTCGTGGCTTGTCGCGCCCGCGCGGCGGCAGCCGCATATTCGGGTACGGCCCCGCGCCCCTGTCGTCGGGGCTTCGCCCCTGACTCCAGCGGCTTGTCGCGCCCGCGCGGCGCCGGCCGCGTACTCGGTGCGGGCATGCACCCCTGCCCGTCGACGCTTCACCCCCGGCTCAAGCCGCGTGTCCAGTACGGAGCGCGCGCCCCTGTCCGTCGGCGCTTCACCCCGACTCAAGCCGCTTGTCGCGCACGCGCGGCGTCAGCCGCGTGTTCAGTAGGGGCGGGGGCCCTGGAGGGGCGGGGTTTCGTCCCTACCCCCACCGATCCGCCGTCGCGGCCACCTCGCGGACCGCCTGGACGTCCTGGTCCAGCCAGTTCACGTCCCAGATCTCCTCCGGGGCCAGCCAGCGCAGTTCGTCGTGGTCCTGGAGGGGCTTGGGGGCGGGGGAGGCGGGGTGGAGGCGGGCCGTCCACACCTGGAGGACGTACGGGGGGCGCAGCGGCCACTCCCCCGGCACCCGCGTCAGCGTCTCCGCCGCCACGCCCAGTTCCTCGCGCAGTTCGCGCAGCAGGGCGCGCTCGGGGGTCTCGTCCGGCTCGACCTTGCCGCCGGGAAGTTCCCAGCGGCCGGCCAGGTCGGGGGGTGCGCTGCGGCGGGCCGCGAGGAGGCGGCCGGCGTCGAGCAGGGCGGCTCCGACCACCACGATCCGTTCGCTCATGGGCCGGAGCCTACGGGAGGCTCAGGTACGGGCGGCGCTCTCCCCGTTGCTGTGGCCGACGCGCTCGACCCAGTAGAGCTGCTTGTGCCCGCGGTCGTCGAGACTGTCGGCGATCTTCTGCGCCTCGGCCCGGGTCGCGTACCGGCCGACGCGGTAGCGATTGCCGTTGTCGTCCTGCCGTATGACCAGCCAGGGGAGAGAGACCGTGCCTTCCGTCATCGCGCCCCTCCGCATCTCCCGGCTCCCGCCCATCCCCGCCCCGCTAAGGAAACCGCACTCCGCATATGCCCGAGCGTACGCCTAACCTTTACGCAGCGAATACGCCTTTTCACAAAGAGGTACGCAACCAGCCAGAACGGTGGGGGCGCACGGCAACGAATGCGCCGTGCGCACGCCTGCCGTTTCGGGTCGCGGGCATGCCGCGGAGAGCCGGGCCACCTGGGAGAACGGCCGGATCGCAGCGGTGGGGCACAGGTCCGGACCTGGGTGGTGAAAGCGTCAACCACCGCAAGGGTGTGCGCTACTTCACTCAGAGGTGGTACGGACGCTACTTCACCGGCAGATGGTAGGACGCCCGGTAGCGGTCGGCCGGAATGACGACGTCCGCGGTCTCCACCGGGCGGCCCGAGGCGTAGTACGTCCGCTGGATCACGAGGACGACATGGCCCGGGACCCCGCCCAGGACGAGCAGTTCCTCGGCGAGGCCGGGGCGGGCGCCGACCTCCTCGGTGACGTTGTCCACGACGACGTCGATGGCGCGCATCCGCTCGACCACGCCCATCCCGCCGAGCGGGCCCTCCTCGGGCAGCATCACGGGGGTGCGGCCGGTGACGGCGAGGGGCTCCCAGGAGGTGGAGAGCATCATCGGTTCGCCCGCGTCCCGGAACAGGTACCGGGTGCACATCACGCGGTCGCCGAGGCGGATGCCGAGCCGGTCGGCGATCGCGGCGCCGGCCTCGGTCTGCTCGCTGCTGGACTCCCAGGTGCCGCGCGCGGTCGCGTCGGACTGCTCCTGCCGGAACGGGGTGGCGCCGCCGGCCGGGCGGAACCCGGAGCGGGCCACCCGCCGGGGCACGGGCCGCTCGCGCACGTAGGTCCCGGAGCCGGAGCGGCCCTCGACCAGCCCCTCGGCCATCAGCACCTTGCGGGCCTCCAGGGCGACCGTGTCCGAGACGCCGTACTCCTCGCGGATACGGGCCTGGGAGGGCAGCCGGGTGTGAGGCGGCAACGAGCCGTCGACGATCTTCTTACGGAGATCACCCGCGACACGCAGATACGCCGGCTGCTCACCGAAAGTCACTGGCCGCTCCCATCAGGTTGTACAGACAGCAACAGCGTGGCAACCGTGGGTTGAGCCGTGCAAGCAAAGGCCAGAGAATCACTCGATGTGATGACATGTGGCCCGGGGAGGCTTTACGCAGGCACTTTCTCCCCGCTATGGCCGCGATCACACCTCCAGGCCGGAGCCGGTTCCTCCGCTGCCGGAGCCGCCGCCCCCGCCGTCGTCCGAGGGCGGGGTGGTGGCAAGGCCCAGAGCCTTGCGCGCGGTGACGGTCCGCTTGGGGTCGAGCAGCGTCGACCCCTTGTCGTAGTGGGCGTAGTAGGTGTCCGCGTCCGTGGCCCGCGCGGCCTTCGCCCACTGCGCCTTCGCCTGGTCGAGGTCCGCGATCAGGTCCTTCACCGGCTGCTTCGCGTCCGGGCCCCAGCCGTGCGCGCGCAGCATCGCGGTCTGCTTGCCGAGGGCGGTGGTCACCCTGCCCGCCCACCGCCGGTAGCCGGGCAGGTCGTCCTCGACGTACTGCGCCTCGGGCGCGGTGGCGAGGGCGGAGTTGAGGACGTGCGCGGCATCGAGGTAGGCGACCTGGTCCGCGTCCAGCACGCTCTCGTCGTTGCGCAGCGAACCGGAGAGGGTCCTGCCCTCGGTCGTGTTGCCGAAGACGCAGGCGACCTCCCGGTCGCCGTACTTCCAGCTGTCCTCGCTGGGCGTGAAGTAGTACACGTCGACGTCGTCGGGGATCGCCCAGCCGTCCATCGCGTAGCCGTCCTCCAGGGCGTAGCAGCGCTCGTCGGCGGAGTCGCCGACGCCGTCGTCGCCCGGGTAGGACGAGCCCTTGAGCCGGTAGGTGGCGAAGACCTCGCCGTCGTGCGCCTTCGCGCAGTCCACGACGTCGACGTCGGAGACCAGGTCGCCGGTGAGCGTGCCGTCGGGGGTGTCGAAGCAGTCGCCGGTGGCCAGCGAGAGGCTGGAGCTGTCGTTCACGCCCTGCTTGAGGCCGTACCAGAACTCGCCGGCCCCGCCGGAGGCCAGCAGCAGCACCCACAGGGCCAGCCCGACCGACGAGAACACCGACCCGATGACCGCCATCGCCTTGCCGCGCTCACCGCGCCGGCGGATCTGGCTCAGGCCGATCAGCCCCAGCACCAGCCCGACCCCCGGCAGGCAGCACAGCAGCCCGAGCACGAGGGAGGCGATGGCGAGCCCGTTGACGGGCGGCTGGGGGACGTGGGGGCCGTAGCCCTGACCCCAGGGCTGGTACGGCCCCGGGTACGGCTGGGGCGGCTGCTGCCCGTACGGTCCCTGCGGGTACTGCGGGTACTGCGGGTGGCCCGACTGAGGCGGTTCGTAGGGCCCTTGTGGCTGGTGGGGGCCGGGGGGCGGAGGTATGGACACCGGTACCGTGCTCCTGAGGGGGCGTCGGGCCGCGTGGAAACGCACGGCTGAACTGACGTACGACTGCGCGCATCGTAAGCGCGCCGTGAACGGGGGCGTCATGAGGGTGGGGAAGGCGGCCGCTCGCGCGGTGACCGGCCTGACCGCGCGCCGGGCCGCGTCGGCGGACGGCACGGTGTTCTCGGCGGCCGGGGTCTGGCCGCTGCCGGCCTTCCCCGCCTACGGCGCCGGCGGCAGGGCGCGCGGCGAGCCGGCGGACGCGCCGGGCTTCGAGGCGGCCGCGGTGACGGCGTCCGGGACGGCGGGAGCGGGGCCCCCGTCAGGGACGGCGGGAGCGGGCCCCTGCCCGAGCGGCGTCACGTCTCCGCCCGGAGCGGCGCCGCCTTCGACCGCCCCTTCGGCTCCCTCGCCCCGCACCGCCGCTCCCGGCTCGTCCTGGCGGCGGGCCGGGTGACGGATCCAGCGCCCTTCCCCGACCACTCCTGGGAGCACGACCGATGAACGACACCGTCCGCGCCGTCAACGCGCTCACCGCACGCTGGGGCCTGAAGACCAGACAGGGCACGGTCTTCTCGGCGGCCGGGGTCTGGCCGCTGCTGGCCTTCCTCGCCGACGGCGCCACGGGCCCGGCCCGGGACGAGCTGACCCGGGCCGTGGGGCTACAGGCGGACCAAGCCGCCGCAGGAGCGCGGGAGTTACTGGCCGGACTCGACTCGATGCCGGGCGTCGGGTCGGCACTGGGGCTGTGGACCGACCGGGCGCTGGAGCTGCGCGAACAGTGGGCGGCGGGGCTGCCGGCCGACGCGCACGGGGTGCTCGGCGCCGATCCGGCGGCCTCCCGGGAGGCGCTGGACGCCTGGGCGGCGAAGCGCACCGAGGGGCTGGTCGAGCGGCTGCCGGTCCGGCTCGCCGAGGACGCCCGGATGGTGCTGGCGACCGCGCTGGCGCTGCGCACGGACTGGCAGCAGCCGTTCCGGGAGACCCTGCTGCGGCCCGGCTCCGGGCCCTGGCAGGGCCGCATGCTGGCCGGTCTGCACCGCAGCAGCGTCCGGCCGGACCGGATCGGCGTGAGCGCGGGCCCGGACGGGCACGTCACCACGCTGAAGGTCCTCGGCGACAACGGCCTCGACGTGCACCTGGTGCTCGGCGCGGAGGGGATGGCCCCGGGGCAGGTGCTGCACACCGGCATCGGCGTCCTGGAGCGGGCCCTGCCGGTGACGACCGGCGGACAGCTCCCCTACGGGCCCGCGGGGCCGGGTGTGGTCGTGGAGCGGCAGCCGTCCGTCGCCCCGGATCCGGTCCGGCTCGACGTGACCACCCCCGGCTTCACGGTCCGCGCCGACCACGATCTCCTCCAGCACCACGGGCTGTTCGGGCTCTCCACGGCCGCGGACGCCCGCGAGGGGCACTTCCCCGGCATCAGCACCGCGCCGCTCGCCATCGGGGCGGCGGGGCAGTCCGCGGTCGCGGAGTTCGGGCCCCTGGGCTTCCGGGCCGCCGCGGTGACGGCGGTGGTGGCGGCGCCGGGCGGCGGCCCGCCCCGGTACCGGCACGAGTCCACGGTGGTGCGGGCCGTCTTCGACCGGCCGTTCGGCTTCCTCGCCGTGCACCGCGGGACGCGGCTGGTCCTGGCGGCGGGCTGGGTGGCGGAGCCTACGGAGGCGGGCTGAGCGCTCGGCCGGCCGGGCCGCGATGCGCCGTCGTTCGGCCGCGGCACCGTCGTCGCCGGTCACGCCCGCCCGGCGCGGCCGCACATGCCCTACGGCGCCGCCTCTGCGGGGCGCCGGTGCTCACGCGAAGTCCGTGGCCCGCGTGCGCGTCTCCCAGGCGGCGATGTCCCGGCGTACGCCGTCCAGTCGCGTCAGTACGGCGGTCACCGCGTCGTCGCCCAGCGGCAGGTGCGGCGGGGTCTCCTCGGCGTCCAGGGCGGCCAGGATCAGCGCGGCCGCCCTGGCCGGGTCGCCGGGCCGGCCGCCGTGGCCGCCCTGGACGGCGGCACGGGTCGCGGCGACCTTGGCATACACCCCGGTGTCGGAGCTGACCCCGGCCCGGCTGCTCTCGAAGGGCGAGGTGCGGAAGGCGCCCGGCTCCACGATCAGCACCCTGATCCCGAACTCCCGCACCTCGTCGGCGAGGGCCTCGGACCTGCCCTCCAGCGCGAACTTCGTGCCGCTGTAGGCCGAGAAGCCGGCGAAGGGCATCTGCCCGCCCATGCCGCTCATCTGGACGATCGCCCCCGAGCGCTGCCCGCTCAGGCGCCGGCCCTGATGCGCAGTCTGAGGGTGCGGGCTTCGGGGCGCAGCGCGAACTCGGGCCACACGTCCGGCCCGCAGGCCCGGGAGCCGAGGCCGTGCTGGGCCGCGTCGATGATGAGGTGGCTGGTGGTGGACTCCGGGAGTTCGTAGGGGTGGGCGGCGCGGGCGAGCTGCTGCGGGGTGTGGCGGGCGAGGGTGAAGCCGGGGCGGCGTCCGCGCATGTCGGGGAGGGCCTCGATACGCAGGGCCCCGGTGCCGCCGCTGGTCAGCGTCAGCCGGCGGACCTGGGAGCGGTGGCCGGTCTCCTGGGGGCGCGCGTACCCGACCGACAGGTCGGGGACGGTGGCCGAGAAGCGGCCGGTGCGGGCCGCCCGCATGCTGTCCGGGTAGGACTCCAGCGGGCCCGTGCCGAACCACTCGGCGCCGTCCACCGGGGCTGCCCCGTCGGGCAGTTCGAAGCGGACCCCGATCCGCGGCCACACCGTCGCCCAGCCGCGCGAGGGCTCGATCTCGACGCGCAGTTCCAGCTCGCCGTCCTCGACCGACCACACCGACTCCACCGTCACGAAGAGCGCGGAGTCCGCGGCGGCGACCCGGTCGACGGTCCGCAGGGCGTCGGTGGCCTGTGCCACGCTGACCCGCCGCGTGGTGAGGCGGTCGAGTCCGTCCCGGCGCCACAGGTCGGCGCTGGACACCCCGGCGGCACTGGCGTCGCTGCCCTCCAGCCGGTCGGCCGTGCCCTCGTCGTTGTCGGTCGGCGCGCGGAACAGCTCCAGCCGCGGCCCGGTCACGGCCCGCCCGGCGAGGCGGGTGAGGGACCCGCCGGCGAACTCGGCGATGCCGAGCGAGCACGTCCCCTGGCCCGGCCGCCAGCCGGTCCGGGGCCGGACGGCGGGCACCGGCCGCCGTACCGAGCGGTCCAGCTGGGCGGTGGCGACCTGGTGTCCCGCGGGGGCCCAGGCCGTGTCGGCCGCCAGCACCGCCTCGACCGTCAGCCAGGTCTCGGCGTCCGCGGCCACCGCGATCGGGGGCAGCGGGACCCGTCCCGACTCGCCCGCCGCGAGGAGGGGTGCGGGCAGCTCCCCCGCCGCCGCGGGGACGCCGTCGAACTCGACACGCCAGCGGAAGCTCAGGTCGGAGGTGTCGGCCGAGTGCCGCAGGTTGGTGATCACGAGCTTGTCGCCGTCGAAGGCGAACCGGATGGGCTGGACGACCGCCTTGAACTCGTGGAGGCCGGGCGTCGGCACGTCGTCGCTGAGCACCATCCCGTCCATCACGAAGTTGCCGTCGTGCACGACCTCGCCGAAGTCGCCGCCGTAGGCGTAGTACGGCCTCCCGTCGGGGGCGGTGGCCAGGATGCCGTGGTCGCGCCACTCCCAGACGAATCCGCCGTGCAGCCGCGGGTACCGGTGGACGAGGGCCTCGTACTGGTCGAGGGCGCCCGGGCCGTTGCCCATCGCGTGGGCGTACTCGCAGAGCAGGAACGGCTTGGTGCGCTGCCGGGCGCCCTGGGCCGGGGTGCAGCCGAGCAGCGGCGCCCGCGAGCCGTCGGTGCCGATCTGCTCGGTCTCGGGCACGGTCGCGTACATCCGGGAGTAGACGTCGGTGTAGTCGCCCGTGTAGTCGCCCTCGTAGTGCACGGGACGCTCGGGGTCGCGGGCGTGCACCCAGGCGGACATGGCGGCGAGGTTGGCTCCGGTGCCGGCCTCGTTGCCGAGCGACCACATCACGACGCCGGGGTGGTTCTTGTCCCGTTCCACGGTGCGCTCGACGCGGTCCAGGCAGGCCGCGCGCCAGGCGGGGTCGTCGGTCGGGTTGCCGGTCCAGCCGACCTTGTCGAAGCCGTGGGTCTCCAGGTCGCATTCGAGGACGACCCAGAAGCCGAGCTCGTCGGCGAGGTCGAGCAGCCGGGGGTGCGGCGGGTAGTGGCTGGTGCGGATGGCGTTCACGTTGAACCGCTTCATCCGGGCCAGGTCCGCGCGGGCGTGCGCCTCGTCGAAGACCCGGCCGCGCTCGGGGTGGGCCTCGTGCCGGTTCATGCCGTGGAAGACGACCCGGCGGCCGTTGACCAGGAACTGGTCGCCGCGGATCTCGACCGTGCGGAAGCCGACCCTGAGGGCGATGCTCTCGGCGGCCGAGGAGACGGTGGCGTCGTACAGCCGGGGCCGCTCGGCCGACCACGGCTCCACCTCCGCGACGTCGACGGGCGCCACGTCGGCCGCCGTCTCCCAGACCTGTTCCACACCCAGTTCGGGGATGCGCAGGGTGACCGGGAACGCCTCGGCGCCGGCGGTGACCTCCGTCTCGACACGCCCGCGCCCGCCGTCGTAACCGGTGCGCAGCCAGACGTCCTCGATGCCCCCGGCCGGGCGGGCGAGCAGGGTGACGTCCCGGAAGATGCCGGGCAGCCACCACTGGTCCTGGTCCTCCAGGTAACTGGCCGCCGACCACTGGTGCACGCGGACGGCGACGACGTTGTCGCCGGGGCGCACGGCGGAGGTCACGTCGAACTCGTGGGCCAGCCGGCTGCCGCTCGCGACGCCGATCCCGACGCCGTTCACCCACACCTTGAACAGCGACTCGACGCCGTCGAACCGCAGGACGACCCGCTCGGCGTCCCGCCAGCCGGCGGGCAGGTCGAAGTGGCGGCGGTAGTCGCCGGTGGGGTTCTCGTCGGGGACGTGCGGCGGGTCGATGGGGAACGGGAACTGGATGTTGGTGTAGATCGGCCGGCCATGGGCGCCGTCGCCCTCCAGCACCCAGTGCGCGGGCACCGGGATGCCGTCCCAGCCCTGGTCGTCGAAGTCCTCGGCCGCGAACTCCTCGGCCACGGCGGCCGTGGGCGACAGCCGGAAGCGCCAGGGGCCGTTCAGCGAGAGGGACGGGGCGTCGGAATGGAGCCAGGAGCGGGCCGGGCGCAGGGCGCCGTGCCAGGGGGTGGGGTCCGATACGTACGCGGAGTGCTCGGAGGGCAAGACGTCACAACTTTCTTTGTCACAGGGGGGTGTTGCCGGTCAGCGGAGGACGACTGTGCGGATCTCCCAGGGGCCGAGGACGAGTTCGAGGCCGTCCCGGACCGGTTCGGGGGCGAGCGGCCGGCCGAGCAGGTCGACCGTGGTCGCCTCGGTGAAGGCGCCGGTCACGCGGACGGCTGTCGCGGTGCCGCGCATCGCGGTCAGCCGGACCTCGGTGCCGGGCCCGTGCTCGGGGTCGCTGACGCGGCGGATGCCCGACACGTGCACGTCCCGGCCGTCGACCCGCACCCCGGCCGCGTCCGGGGGCAGCGGGCCGCCGCCGGGCGCGGTGCCGCGGGTGACCAGCACGTCGTTGCGGAACTCCTCGGCGAGGGCGACCGCGCCGGCGCCCTGCCAGCCCGCCGCACAGGGCAGCACGGCGAACCGGTTCTCGATGCGCATGCCCAGGTCCTGGGCGCCCGGGGCGGGGATCTCGCTCGCGGCGGGTTCGTCCCGCAGGGGGTGGATGTTGACGCTGATGGAGCCGATGGCGCGCAGCAGGGTGAGGGCGAGTGCGCGGCCGTCGTCGACGAGTTCGTACTCGGTGGAGTGGTCGAGCAGGACGGTGGCCGGGCCCGCCGACACGAAGGTGCTCGCCGGGAAGGTCGGCAGGGGGTACTCGCCCCAGCCGCCCTCGGCGGTCAGGCCGCGCTCGGTGACGGCGAACTGCCCGGCCGACGCGGAAGCGGTGACGGGCAGGGGCAGCGGGACGTGCAGGCGCAGCCGGTGGTCGGCGGACCGGTTCAGGAACGTCGTGGAGACACGGACGAAGGGTTCGCCCGCCCGGACTTCCACCAGCGTGTCCACGGAGGTCGGGACGGTACGGCCGCCGCGCCGGTCCCGGTCACCGGGGGCGAGCGCCTCCGGCCACTCGTAGCGGCGGGTGACGCGCAGCCGGGCCCGCAGCGGACCGCTCTCGAGGAGTTCGACGCCGACCCGGACCGGCTCCGACACGAGGACGTCGTGGGCGGGAGGGGCGTAGTTGTAGCTGTCGCCGCGGTCACCGCCGTCGACCAGGCGGCCGACGCCCGACAGCACCGTGCCGTCGGCCCCGGTCACCTCCAGGGTGCCGTCGGCGGCCACGGCGACCGCGACCAGGCCGTTGGAGAGCGTGTCCGCCGTCGCCGTCGCGGCCGGCGGCGCCGGGGCGGCGGGCCCGGCGCCGCCGGCCTCGACCCGGAAGGCGGCCAGTCCGGCGGCGGGGACGGGTACGGCCGCCAGCGCGGTGGCCCGGGCCTGGGCCAGGGTCCGTACCCGCCACTCCCCCGGATGCGCCGCGGCCGCGGCGGCGACCTCGCCGCGCAGGGCCATCAGGTCGAAGGGGCCGTCCGGGGCCTCGGCGAGGTGGAAGACCAGGGAGTGCGGGGTGAGTTCGTAGCCGTCGATCAGCAGGCCGAACAGCTCCCGGCGGTGGATACGGCGCAGGACGCGTTCGAGCCGGGAGGCGTCCAGCCGCTCGTCGCTGAGGACGGTCGGGGCCTGGGAGACCGGCTGTACGGGGTGCGCCGCGCCGTCGGCGGTGATCGCGACCAGTGTGCCCCCCTCCGGCACGGCCACGACGTCCACCTCGACCAGCGCGGTCCGCGCCGCCGGCAGCGGGTTGGCGGCCAGGTAGGCGTCGCCGGGCACCCCGGCGGCGGGCTCGGCGAGGGCCGCGTCCCGCACGGCGCGGGCGGCCTGCGCGGCCTCGGCGAGGCGGGCCGCGACCTGGTCGCAGGTCTCGTCGGTACCGGAGCCGACCACCGAGTCGTGCGCCGTCGACTCGATGATCTTGTGCCAGGCGAGGGCGAGGAAGGCGGACTCGTCGCGGCCGGACCACAGGGCGTTCATCCGCTCGGCGTGGTCGACGGTCCGCTCGGCGGCGGCCATCCGCTGCTTGAGCCCGAGCCGCACCGACAGCACGCCCGGCAGGATGTTGCCCCGCACATGGCTGCGGAGTTCACCGGTGACGACGGCGGTCACCTCGTCCCGCGCGTGCTCACGGATGTACTCGTCGAGCGTCGCGATCGTGATCGGCCGGTCCGCCCCGGAGGCCTCGCGCAGCCAGTCGGCCAGCCGCGGGTCGGGTGCGTTGTGGTCGGTGCCGGCCATGGCGAGCACCGGGTCGCCGCCCCACCGCTGGGCCGTCATCTCGGCGTACTCGCCGAGCGCGCGGCGGATCCGGTCCGGTACCAGCAGGACGTCGAGACCGTTGTCGTACCCGTCGAAGAGGAACTCGGTGCGCACCTCGGAGCCGTCGGGCGCCCGCCAGCGGAAGGCGTGCCCGTCGACCGTGCCGGGCACCCCCCGCCACAGCGCCGCGTGCTCGATCCCGGCGCGCGCCAGGATCTGCGGCATCTGCGCGATGTGGCCGAACATGTCCGGCAGATAGCCGATCGGCATCGCGCCGCCGAGCCGCTCGGCGGCCGCCCATCCCATCTGAAGGTTGCGGACGACGGTCTCGCCGGAGCAGAGGAACTCGTCGAGCAGGATCAGCCACGGCCCGACGGCCAGCCGGCCCTCGCGGACCAGGGCCGCGACCCGGTCACGGTTCTCCGGCCGCATCTCCAGGTAGTCCTCGACGGCGGCCATCTGACCGTCGACGGTGAACCGGAAGTCCGGGTCGGCCTCGGCCGTCTCCAGGACGGTGTCCAGGGCGGCGACGAGCCGGTGCCGGAACACCTGGAACGGCTCGTACCACTCCCGGTCCCAGTGGAAGTGGGGCACGAAGACAGCCGCGTCGGGCATGGTGGAGAACACCTTCTGTGCGTGGGTCACTTGAGGGAGCCGGCGGCGAGGCCGGTGCGCCAGAACCGCTGGAGGAGGACGAAGACGACGATCACCGGCAGGATCGACACCAGCGAGCCGGTGATGATGGACTCCTGGAGCAGCGGGGCGCGCGCCGTCTGGCCGTTCCACTCGTACAGGCCGAGGGTGATCGGGAAGAGGGACTCCTTCTGGAGCATCACCATCGGCAGGAAGAAGTTGTTCCAGATGGCCACGAACTGGAACAGGAAGATGGTCACCAGGGCCGGTGTCATCAGCCGGAACGCCACCGAGAAGAACGTGCGGAACTCCCCGGCCCCGTCCAGCCGCGCCGACTCGATCAGCTCCTGCGGCACGGAGGCGCCTGCGAAGATCCGCGCGAGATAGACGCCGAACGGGCTGACGATGCTGGGCAGGAACACCGCGAGGTAGGTGTTGACGAGCCCGGTCGCCGAGAACAGCAGGAACAGCGGCAGCGCGAGCGCGGTGGTCGGCACCAGGACGCCGCCGAGGATGACGGAGAAGAGGAAGTCCCGGCCGCGGAACCGGAACTTGGCGAGGGCGTAGCCGCACAGCGCGGAGATCAGGGTCCCGGTGGCCGCGCCCAGCACCGCGTAGAGGACGGTGTTGAGGGCCCAGCGGCCGAAGACGCCGTCGCTGCGGGTGAACAGGACACGGAGGTTCTCGAACAGGTCGAAGTGCGAGAAGACCAGCCCGTTGGTGGCGGCGAGGTCGCCCTGCGGCTTGGTCGCCGCGACGACCAGGAAGTACACCGGCAGCAGGAAGTACACGGCCAGGAGCAGCATCAGCCCCATGGCGGCGGTACGGCCGGCCCGGCTTTCGCGAGTGGTGGTCACGTTGCTCACAGTCCCGCCTTCTTCGAGGTCAGCCGCATGAACCCGAAGCTCAGGACGAACGTGATGACGGCGATGACGACGGAGATGGCCGCGGCCTGCTGGTAGTTGTTCCCGGAGGCCACCGTGTAGGCGAGCATGTTCGGGGTGAACGTGCTGGAGATGTTCGAGGAGATCTGCCGCAGCACGGCCGGCTCGGCGTACAGCTGAAGCGTGCCGATGATCGAGAAGACGGTGGTCAGGACGATCGACGGGGCGATGATCGGGACCTTGATCCGCCAGGCGATCGCCCAGTCGGAGGCGCCGTCGATCTTCGCGGCCTCGTAGAGCTCCTGCGGGATCGACTGCAGCGCCGAGAACATGATCAGCATGTTGTAGCCGGTCCACAGCCAGGTGGAGACGTTCGCGGCCGACCAGAGCACGGCACCCGGACCGAGGAAGTCGGGGTGCAGCCCGACGCCGTTCAGCAGGTCGACGACCGGGCTGAGCTGGGGCGAGTAGAGGTACGACCACATGATCGCGGCGATCACGCCGGGCACCGCGTACGGCATGAACGCGACGACACGGAAGAACCCCTTGGCCCGCAGCAGGGGCGTGTCGAGGAGCAGCGCGATGACCAGGGCCACGAACAGCATGACCGGCACCTGCACGATGCCGAACAGCCCGATGCGGCCGATGCTGGACCAGAACTCGGTGTTCCGCAGCACCTGCCCGTACTGCTCGAAGCCGCCGAAGGCCGTGTACGACGTGCCGTACTGGCCGCCGGAGCGGCGCACGACGCGGAAGCTCTGCCAGAGGGCGTAGCCGACCGGCACCAGGTAGAACAGCAGGAACGGCAGGAGGAACGGGGTCACGAAGGCGGCGACGGTGGCCGCCCGTGGGCCGCCGCCGTCGATGCGGCGACGGCGGCGGCCCACGGGCGTGGCTGCCACGCCGGCCGTGCGGGTTGCGAGGTCGGTCATCGAACGGTCACTTGCCCGCCGTCGCCGGGATCGCCTGGTCCTTCATCGACGTCAGCGCGGCGGACTGGGCGGTGGCGAGCGCGTCGGCGAGGGTGCCGTCGCCGGCCGCGGCCTTGGCCATCGCGTCCTGGAGGGCGAGGTTCACGGTCTTCTGCGTGGGGCCCCAGGCGAAGCCGGTGTCGATCTTCTTGGAGGCGTCGGCGAAGACGTCGAAGATCTTCTCGTCGGCGTAGTACGGCACGCCCTGCTTGAGCGCGGGCAGCTCCAGGCCGGCGGTGGCCGCCGGGTAGAGGCCGCCCAGCTTGTTCTCCATCGCCAGGGCGTCCGGGTCGGTGTTCAGCCAGGTGTCGAACTCCACCGACTCGTAGAGGTGCCTGCCGCCCTTCATGAACGCGACGGTCGAGCCGCCCCAGTCACCGGAGGAGCCGTTCGCACCCCACGTCGGCATGGGGACGATCGTCCACTTCCCGGCCTGCTCGGGCAGGTTGTCGCGGAACATGCTGTAACCCCAGGCGGCGCCGACGTAGGTGGCGAGCCGGTCCTTCTGGTACGCGGCGTACATCTGGGTCGAGCCGTGGGCGAGGTCGGTGCGCACGACCTTCTCGGAGATCAGCTTCTGCCAGTAGCCGGCGACCTGCCTGCTCTGCGCCGAGTCGACGGTGACCTGCCACTTGTCGCCGGAGTAGCCGTACATCCTGGCGTCGTTCTGCCAGAGGAGCCCGTTGAACCACTCGGCGTTGTTCGGGTCGAAGAACGTCATGTCCAGGTTCGGGTCCGCCTTGTGCAGCTTCTCGGCGGCCGTCGCGTACTCGTCCCAGGTCGTGGGGACGGCGACGCCGTACTTCTTGAAGAGGTCGCTGCGGACGTAGAGCGCCATCGGGCCGGTGTCCTGCGGGATCGCGAACACGCCGGTGCCGCCGAAGCTGGTCTGCGACCAGGTCCACGGCACGAACTTCGACTTGGCCGCGGTGGCCGCCGTGCAGGCGGAGGCGTCCACGAAGGCGCTCTGGGTGCGCAGGTTGGGCAGTTCGTCGTAGCCGACCTGGGCGAGGTCCGGGGCCTTGCCCGCCTTGAGGGCGTTGCCGAGGGTGCCGTACTGGTCGTTGGAGATGTTCTTCGTCTCGACCTGGACGTCCGGATGCCGCTTGTTCCACAGGGCGACGACCTTGTCCATGCCCGGAACGGTGTTCCAGTACTGGAGGGTGACCTTGCCCTTCGCGGGCTCGCAGGAGGATGCGGAGGCGTTGTCCGACGAGCCGGACGAGGAGCACCCGGCGAGTACGACGATGCCGGCCGTGGCCGCGGCGACGGCGACGCGGGTGCGCGTGACTGTGCTGCTCATATCTTCCGTTCCAGAGAACGCCTGGCGCGGGTGGACAGGCGGGTCGACGTTGACACCTGGAGGCGGCTGCCTGCTGGTTGGAATGAGGTTCCGTGAGCGGTACCGTGAGCGCTCACGGGAGCGGTAACGGGAAGCGATTGGGAGTGTGTGCTTCCGAACGCCGGAGTGTCAAGGTTTCTACGCATCGGGGCATACTCGGTGTCCCTGCGACGCTGCCGCGTCGGCAATTACGCGGAGGTGAGTGATGGCGTCGTCGGGGACCGGACCCCGCAGGGTCACGATCGACGATGTGGCCCAGGCCGCGGGCGTGTCCCGGCAGACCGTGTCACGGGCGCTGAACGACAAGGGCGAGATCGGCGTCGCCACCAAGCAGCGCGTGCTCGACACCGCCCTCGCGCTCGGCTACCGCCCCAGCCGGTTCGCCCGGGGGCTGGTCCGGCAGGACACGGTCAGCGTCGGACTGGTGATCCCCGACCTGCTCAACCCGTTCTTCACCGAGGTCGCCGCAGGCGCGCTGGAGGCGGCCCGGGACCGGAGCTGGCACGTCGTCGTGTACGACACCGGCGACCGGGCCGAGGAGGAGCGGGGCACCCTGGAGGTGATCGCCTCCCAGGTCGACGCCGTCGTGGGCTACCTCAGCCTGCCCGAGGACGAGATCGACAAGCTGACCCGGGGACTGCCCGTCGTGCTCATCGACCGCGAGCACCGCACCCAGCGGTTCAGCTCGATCCGGATCGACGGCGAGAGCGGCGTGCACGCGGCGATCAGGCATCTGGCCGAGGCGGGACACCGGCACATCGGCATGCTCGACCACGCCGAACGGTCCGAACCGAGCATCCGGCACCGGTGGTTCGACGCCGCGATGTCCGCGTGCGGACTGGACGCGAGCTCCATGGCCCGCGCCGACCAGAGTGTCGAGGGCGGCGAGAGCGCGCTCCAGGAACTCCTCGGCCGGTATCCCGGCATCACCGCCGTGTTCACGTTCAACGACATCATCGCCATCGGAGCCCTGCGCGCCGCCCGCCGGGCCGGCCGGCAGGTCCCCCGGGACCTCGCCGTGATCGGCTTCGACGGTCTGCGGCTGGGCACCCTCGTCGAACCCCCGCTGACCACGGTGGCCCTGGACACCCGCCGGCTCGGCGCGCTCGCCGTCGAACAGGCGGCCCGGCTGCTGACCGGCGGCGGCCCGCTGCACACCGACGAGCTGACGGTGGGGACGGAACTGCGGCTTCGCGAGTCGGCGTAGGGGATCGCGCGTCGGCGGCGCCCGAGGAGTCGGCGGCGCTCAAGGACAGGCAGGGAAACCCTTGAGCACCGTTGGACGTCCGGTCCTGCGCCGTGGGCGTTGTGGGCGCCGTGGGCGCCTGGGGTGGTCGTCCCGGGCGTGTCGGTGGTGTCGGTCGTGCCGGGCGTGCGTCCCCTCGTCCTGCGGGAATCTCACCTCCCGCACGCCCTGCTCATCCGTCGCCCCCGCCCACGCGCCCCGGTCGGGCGACGGCGCTCGCGCCGGGGCGCCCTGGCACTCCGGCCGCCGTTGTTGGCAGACTTGGGGCTCCGACGAGATGCCCACGGTGAACGCCGCGTTCGGCGACGCGGAGGCAGGGAAGCCGTTCGCCGGCGAACCGCGGTCCTGGAACGCGCCGGACGGCGGCCTGTCCCTCACCCCGGCCCGGACCCCCTGCTGGAAGGCAGCTGTCTGTGAACGCGTTCCTCTACGTGCTGACCGTGTTGATCTGGGGCTCCACCTGGCTGGCCATCAAGGGCCAGCTCGGGGACGTGCACCCCACGGCGTCGATCGCCTACCGGTTCGCCCTGGCGGCCGTGATCCTGCTCGCCTGGGCGCGGCTGCGCGGGCTGCCGCTGCGGTATCCGGCGCGGGTGCACGGGCAGTTCGTCCTCATGGGGGCGACGATGTTCTCCACGAACTTCGTCTGCTTCTACTTCGCCGAGCAGCATCTGGCCACCGGCCTCACCTCGATCATCTTCGCGATGTCCCTGGTGGTGAACATGGTGTTCGCCCGGCTGTTCTTCAAGCGCGTGATCGCCAGGAAGATGCTCGTCGGCGCGGCGATCGGGCTGCTCGGCATCGTCACCGTGTTCTGGCCCCAGTTCCGGGAGTTCAGCCTCACCTCCGGCTCGGGGCGGGGCATCGCGCTCTCGGCGCTCGGCACCCTGGTCTTCTGCCTGGGCAACGTGGTCTCCGCCAAGACGCAGGCCGCGGGGGTCCCGGTGGTCCAGGGAACCGGGTACTCGATGGCGTACGGGGTGCTGATCATGGCTCCGTTCGCGGCGACCCTCAGCCGTCATGACCTGTTCGACGCCACGCCGAAGTACGCCGGCTCGCTCCTCTATCTGGCGGTCTTCGGGTCGGTGATCGGGTTCGGGGCGTACCTGACCCTGCTGGGCCGGATCGGCGGGGAGCGGGCGGCCTACGCGATGGTGCTCTTCCCCGTCGTCGCGCTGCTGCTGTCCACCGTCTTCGAGGACTTCCACTGGACGGCGCGGGACCTGCTGGGCGTGGTCCTGATCCTGGCCGGCAACGCGGTCATGCTGACCAGCCCCGCCCTCCTGCGCCGCCTCACCGGCCGCGGCCCCGCCGCCCCCACGGAACCGACCGCCGACCACCCGAACCCGACCACCGAACCCGAAGCACGGCGCAGCGGCGGCTGAGCCCGCCGGCACTTCGCCAGGGGGCCGCCTGGACGACGTCATCCACACCGCCGCGCCCAACACCCCGCTCGTCTGATCGCCGGCACCGCGGCGGACGAACCGCACGGCGGCCGACAGCGGCCGGCCGGTACCACCGACATCGCCGACGCCGGCCCCCGCGCTCGTGGAACACCCGGGGCGGAGAACCTCCGGACCTGGTCCGAGGGCCGGCACCAAGTCTTGGCCATGGCCGAACTGTGCCATGCCGCACTGACAGCACCCCCGTTGAGCGTCGGTCAGCATGCCGGCCGCACCCGATGTCCGAGGGCGCTGTTACGTTCCCCCCATGACCGCACCAGACGATCTACTCCGCCGGATCGAGCAGGAGCCTTCCCTTGCCACCGCGCTCGCCTGGCCCGGCGACTTCGACGTCGAGCGCCGGGACCCCCTTGAGGACCTTGCCCTTCCCACCGGCATCCCCCTGCACCCGATAGCCGGCTGCGGCGCCGGCGGCACGTACTTCCTGTGCGGGGAAGCCGGGGCCCAGGAGAGGCCCGTCCTGTACGCCGACTCGGAGGGCCAGGCCACACTGATCGGCGCCGACCTCACAGAGGCCGTCACACTCGTCGTGGTGCTGCCCTTCTGGCGCGACCTGACGAAGGGCTTCGCGATCAGCGAGCTCGGCTCCGACCTCCGGGCCGACCACCCCGACTTCGACGCCGAGCGCGACCGCCTTCTGCACGCCCTCGGGCTTGCCCCCGTCTCCGAGGAGGAGGCTGCCGCTCGCCTGCTGGCGGTGGCCGCACGCACGGCCCCGGACTACCTGCCGCACGTACCGGACGACGAACACCTGCCCTACGAGCTTCTGTTTCCGAACGACCCCGCATAGCTCCGCGACCTGGCTCACGCCGACGTTCGCACCGGGCGAGCGGTTCGGGCCGACGGGGGAAGCAGGCGGCCGGCGCGACACGAGAGCGCGAGAGGAGCCCGCGAGGCCGGGTTCGCGCACGCCTCAGCAGGTGGGACCACCGCGGATTCCGCCGAGACCCGTACGGTTTCCTCGCGATCAGGACCAATCCGCGGCCGCACCGGGATCGGATTACGTCCGGAGATGTCCCAACAGCGGAGGCCCCCGTGAAAGAAGCCGTGCATATCGGCAGAAACCCGTCGGCGGAACCGGATCTTGAGCAGCTGATGGGCCGCGTGGCCCTGGGCGACGAGGACGCGTTCGCCTCCGTCTATGACGCCGTGGCCGGTTCCGTCCTGGGGGTCGCGCGTGCCGTGCTGCGTGATCAGGCGCAGTCGGAGGAGGTGGCGCAGGAGGTGCTGGTGGAGGTGTGGCGGACCGCCCCCCGCTATCGGCCCGACCGCGGGACAGCGGTGAACTGGATCCTCACCCTGGCGCACCGCCGGGCGGTGGACCGGGTCCGCTCCGTGGAGGCCGCGGCCGCCCGCGACCACAAGGCCGCCCTGCTGGAGCGGACACCCGAGTTCGACGAGGTGACCGAGCAGGTCGAGGCCCGGCTGGAGCGGGAACAGGTACGCCGGTGCCTGCGCACACTGACCGAGATCCAGCGCCAGGCCGTCACGCTCGCCTACTACCGCGGGCTGACCTACAGCCAGGTGGCCGAGGCGCTCACGCTTCCGCTGGGCACGGCCAAGACCCGGCTGCGGGACGGGCTCATCCGCCTGCGCGACTGCCTGGGGGTGGCCGCGTGACCGCCACCGCCGATCTGCACCGTATGACGGGGGCCTACGCCCTGCACGCCCTGTCCGACGACGAGCTCGTGATGTTCGAGCGCCACCTGGCGGGCTGCGAACCATGTGCGCAGGAGGCCGCCGAGCTGTCGGCCACCGCGGCCCGGCTGGGGCTGGCCGCCACCGTGGCACCTCCGGCGGCCATGCGCGAGCAGGTACTGCACCGCGTCTCGTCCGTCCGGCAGGAGTCGCCGGGCGGGTTGACGGCGGTGCGCACGGTGCGCACCGCACTGCGTGCCCGGCTGCTGTCCCGCTGGGCACTGGCCGCCTGCCTCGCCGCGGCAGCCGCACTCGGGGGTTCGACCGTCTGGCAGCATCAGCGGGCAGAGGACGCCCTGCGTCAGGCGCGCCGCGCACAGAGCAGCACCGAGGCGATCGCGGCCGTCCTGGCCTCGCCGGACGCCAGGACGCGCTCCGCCGCGCTGGGCGGCGGCGCCACCGGCACGGTCGTGGTCTCCCGGGACCGGGACAGGGCCGTGTTCCTGGTCTCCGGGATGGCCCGTCCCGCCGCGGGCAAGGTCTATCAGCTGTGGTTCGACGACGACGGCACCATGCGCTCCGCCGGTCTGATGGACCCCGGCCGCACCGATCAGGCCGTTCTTCTGCAGGGCTCTGTCGACGGGGCCTCGGGCGTGGGGGTCACCGTGGAACCGGCGAGCGGCTCGAAGAAGCCGACCTCCGCGCCGGTCGCCCTGCTGGGGTTCCCTGCCTGAGGGGGCGACGCAGCGTAGGGCCATGGGCGGCGCCCGGCCACGGCGGCCCATGCCCTCCCCTCCGCGCCGCCGCGACGGCACGACCGGGGCACGTGGCCGAGGTGTTCGGCGTGACGACGGCGGCCGTGCGGTCCTGGGAGGGGCGGCCCGCACAGGTCGTACCGGCGGCCTCGTCCGGGCCGGCGGCTGCCGAGGCGGGCCGCCCGGTGGGAGCCGGGCCGGATCCTGTCGCCCCGGCGCGCCGCCGCAGGCCGCGGGCCCCGGCCCTCGCGGCGGGTGGGTGGACCGTCCTCGTGCACCTCATGACGGCTGTGCCCGGGCCGCGCCCGTAGGCCACGGACAGCGGCTCAGACCTGACCGGTGATCGTCACCGTCACCCGGTTCCCTGGCCGGCCGGGGAACCGGCCGGCCAGGTGTGTGTCGACGGCGGAACGGACGGCACGGGCCACGTCCACCGCTCTGGCCCGGCGCACCGCGACCAGCTGGACGTCGACGTGCCAGCCGGCGGTGCCGTCCGGTCCGGGCGTCAGCCGCACTCCGGCGGTGGGCGCCCGGCCGGTGCCGGGATCCGGCCGGGACAACGCCGAGCGGAGCCGGGCGGCCAGTCCGGGCTTCAGGAAGGCGACGCCCGGCACGCTCTCCACGACCCGACGCCTTCGCCAAGATCCCGAAGGCCACCCTGGACAAGGTCCTGAACGACAAAGCCCAGCTGACGAAGATCCTCACCTACCACGTCGTCGGCCGGAAGCTCACGCCGAAGGACCTGGAGAACGGCTCCTTCGACACCCTGGAGAAGGCGAAGCTCAGCACCTCCGGCTCCGGCGAGTCCTACACCGTCGACGACTCCGCCAAGGTCGTCTGCGGCAACGTCAAGACCGCCAACGCCGACGTCTACATCATCGACACGGTACTGATGCCCACCAGCTGACGGCGCACCGCGCGGGGGCCGGGACCACTGCGGTCCCGGCCCCGTCGGCGTTCTCCCGGACTTTTCCGGGCATCCGCGTCACAGCGGCGGCCACAGCGGGTCGAAACGAGTACAGGCACCTCACGAACGAGTCACGGCAGGAGGGACACCACCATGACCACGCAGACCACGCAGACCGCGGTAGCCACCCAGGACGCCCCCGCGCTCCGGACCGGCGGCAGGACCGAGGGCACCACGGCCGTCTCCGGCGGCGCCACCGGAGCCGACCAGCCGGCCGCGGACCGCGGCCGGACGTCGATCGCCGACCTCGTCGTCGTGAAGGTGGCGGGCATCGCCGCCCGGGAGTTGACCGGCCTCGACGTGCCCACCGCACGGATCAGGGTGACCTCGCTCGCCCCCGTGGCAGGCGGGAGCGGGGAGAGCGGGACGCCACAGGCCCCTCCCGCCGGCCGTACGCCCGGGCGCCTGTGTTCCCGGCGCCGCGTACCGGACGCCGTGCTGGCCGCCGTGGCCGCCGTGGCCTGCGGCGCCCTCGCCCTGGACCTGGTCATGGTGCACGCCGCGCACCGCCCGGCGGCCGTCTGGCGTGTCGAGGCCGTGCGTTGGCTGTCGGAGCACGGCCCGGGCGACCGGTCGGTGGCCGTTGCGGGTGGTCTGACGGCAGTGCTCGGCCTGTGGATGATCGTGCTCGCCGTCACCCCCGGACTGCGCCGGCGACTGACTGTGCGCTCCACTGCCCCGCCGGTCGTCGCGGCGGTGGACCGCTCGGCGGCCGAGGCCCTGGTGCGGGAGGCGGTGGGCGAAGTGGCCGGCGTCGGCACGGTGCGCGTGCGTGGCCGGCGCCGCCGGGTCCCGGTTCGGGCCGAGTTCCTGTGCGGGCAGCGCGCGGAAGTCCGGGCCGAGGTCACCGCCGCGGCTGACGGAGCGCCGGCGTCCTGCGGCCTGCGCGGGCCCCGTAGACTGCGGTTGCGCGTCACCCCCTCGGCTGGCCGGCAGCCTCCGGCACCGGACGCGGAGACGGCCGGTGACCGGCCGCTACCGCCCTCGACCCGCCGGCGGCCACCGGCACCCGACACCGCGACGACACGTCCACCGGCCACTTGGGCCCTCGGCACCGTCCCGGAAGGAGAGGCGTGATGCGGCAGCCCCGTACCGCCGTCAACCGGTTCGCCCTCGGCGGCACCGGCCTGGTGCTTCTGCTCGCGGGCGGCTGGCTCGCGGTCACCGGCACCGCCCGCGAGGAGCGGCTGCCGACCTGGTGGCCCGAGCCCGCCGCCGGACACCGCGTCCTGCTGGACACGGACCGACTGGCACGGCTGCGCGGCGAGGGCTGGTGGACGCCCTCCGTCACGGCGGCAGCGATCGCGCTGAGCGTGCTCTTCGGGTACTGGTTCCTCGCACGGTTCCGTTCCGGGCCGGCCCGACCACTGTCACGGGCCGCACCGGGTGCCACCGTTCGGGCGCGGGCGCTCGCCAAGGCACTTGCCCTGCGCGCGAGCGCCGTGCCAGGCGCCGCCCGCAGCCGCGCCCGCGTCCTGCCCCGCTCCCGGCGCCGCCTGGAGGTGCGGCTGCGGGTCCGGCTCGCGCCGGGCACCTCCCCGCGCCCCGTGCTGCCCGCCCTGTGCGCGGTGGCCGCCGAGGCCGAGAAGTCCGCCGCGCCGTACAGCGCTCACGCCCGCCTGCGCCTCAGCGCCGTATCGCATCGCACACCGCATGTCCGCTGACCCGTACCCCGGCGACGCCCACCCCGCCGTCCCCCATGCCGTCCGTCCACGGCCGGCCAGCTCCTGGTGGCCGGCGCTGCGACGCACCCCGGTGTCGCTGTGGAACGACGACATATCGGACTACGCGGCGGCCCTGACGTACTACGCCATCCTCTCGGTGCTCCCCGCACTGCTGGTGACGGTCCTGGCGTTCGGCCTGATCAGCCCGGGCACCGCAGAGGAGTTCGTCGCCCATGTCACCGCGTACGCGCCCGCCGAGTCGGCAGGCGAGCTGCACGCCGCCCTGTCCCGGATGCTGGGCGCGGACAGCGGCGCGTGGCCGCTGCTGGTGGCCGGTACGGTGAGCGCGCTGTGGTCCGCCTCCAGCTATCTCGCCGTCTTCCGCCGTGCCCTGCACCGCATGCACCGGGTCGAGGACCGGCGTTCGCCCTGGCGCCGGGCCCCTCGCATCGTGCTCACCGCGCTCGTGCTGCTCGTCCTGCTGCTGACCGGCTCGCTGGCCCTGCTGCTGACCGGGCCGCTGGCCGAGGAACTGGGCCGGGTGCTCGGGCTCGGCACCACGGCGGCCTGGGGCTGGAGCGTGCTGCGCTGGCCGCTGCTGCTGTGCCTGGTGGTACTGCTGGTCATCGTCGTCTTCCACACCGGCCCGGACGGGGCACGTCGGCGCGCGCACAGTCTGCCCGGCGGCGTCCTGGCTGCCGTGCTGTGGCTGGCCGTCTCCACCGGTTTCGCGTTGTACGCCTCCACCCTGAGCGCGTACAGCAGGCTCTACGGCTCCCTCGCCGGCGCCGTCGTCTTCCTGGTCTGGCTGTGGCTGTCCAACCTCGCGCTGCTCACCGGCGCGCAGTTCACCGCAGAGCTGGGGAAGGGCCCCATCGCTCACGGCACCGGGACCGGCCCCGCCTCGTGACACTCAGGCGGCAGGGGGCCCGGGCCACGACGGCGGCCACGGTGTCGTGCCGGAAGCGGTGTCGGCGCACCATCGCGTGAGCACCGTCGCGGACCAGGGCCATCACCGTGCCGGGGCTCACCGGGGCCCCGGCGGGCGGGGGAAGAAGCCGCTGGTGCGCGCCGCGTACGCCGCGTAGCCCGGCCGGTCGGCCATGTGCCTCTCCAGCAGCCGCTTCCCGCTGCCCTTGATCAGCAGCAGGCTCATCACCACAGGGGACACGGCGGACACGACGGCCGCCGCCGGGGCGTCGCAGACGAGCAGGAACAGGCCCCACCAGACACAGAAGTCGCCGAAGTAGTTGGGATGCCGGGTCCAGGACCACAGGCCCCGGTCCATGATCCTTCCCCGGTTGGCGGGATCGGCCTTGAAACGGGCGAGCTGGGCGTCGCCGACCGCCTCGAAGCCGAGGCCGACCGCCCACAGCGCGGTGCCGGCCCAGGTGACCGCGGACGGCGGGCCCGGCACGTACTGCGCGGCCTGGACGGGCAGCGACACCAGCCACACCAGGGCGCCCTGTAGCAGGTAGACCATCCGCAAGGCGTACGCGTTCCGGTTGCCCGGTGCCTTCGCGAGCAGCGCCTCGTAGCGCGGGTCCTCGCCGTGTCCCTGCCCCCGGCGGGCGATGTGCACCGCGAGCCGCAGCCCCCAGACCGCGGTCAGCGCGGTCACCAGCAGCCGTCGCACGAGATCGCCCTCCCCGGCGGAGGCGGCGAAGGTCACCACGGCCACGGCGGTGAAACCGATCCCCCAGGCGACGTCCACGATCCGGTGGAGGCCCGAGCGCACCGCGACCGCGAAGGTGACCAGCATGACCGCGAGCGCCGCGCCGGCGGCCCAGGCGAGGTTGAGCGCGAACGCGCCCCAGGCGAACCCGTTCACTGCTGCTCCAGCCCCTCGTACCACTGATGCGTGGTCGTCGGCATGCCGCTGTCGCCGCCGGGGCCCGGCCGGACGCCCAGGATCTGGTCGACGCCCATGCGCCCCTCCTCGAAGGCCAGCGCCCCGCCGACCAGGTAGAGCCGCCACACCCGGCTGGTCTCCTCGCCCTCGGTGGGCGCGGTGGTGCTCATCGGGCGGGGTTCTCCTTCGTGAACAGGTACTGCTGGACGTCGAGGTAACCGGCCCGGAAACCGGCCTCGGAGTAGGCCAGATAGAAGGTCCACAAGCGGCGGAAGGTCTCGTCGAAGCCCAGGGCCTCGACGTCGTCGGCGCGTTCGGTGAAACGCTCCCGCCACAGGCGCAGGGTCTCGGCGTAGTGGGCGCCGAACGCGTCGCGGCGGGCGAGACGGAGACGGGTGTGGTCGCGCGCGGTCTCCTCGATCGCCCGGGTGGAGGGGATGAGGCCGCCGGGGAAGACGTACTTGTGGATCCAGGTGAAGGTGTCCCGGGAGGCGAGCATCCGCTCGTGCGGCATGGTGATGGCCTGGAGCGCGACCCGGCCGCCTGGTGCCAGCCGTTCGTCGAGCCCACGGAAGTACGTCGGCCAGAACTCCGCGCCGACCGCCTCGATCATCTCCACGCTGACCACGGCGTCGTACGTGCCGCGTGCCTCGCGGTAGTCGCACAGCTCGACCGAGACCCGGTCGCCGAGTCCCGCAGCGCGTATCCGCTCCCGGGCCAGGGCGCGCTGCTCCCGGGAGAGGGTGAGGGAGGTGACGCGGGCGCCGCGGGCGGCGGCCCGCAGGGCCAGTTCGCCCCAGCCGGTGCCGATCTCCAGCAGCCGGGTGCCCGCCCCGACGCCGGCCAGGTCGAGCAGCCGGTCGATCTTGCGGTGCTGAGCCGCGGCGAGCCGGTCCCAGCGTGCCGGGAAGCCCCGGAAGACGGCCGAGGAGTAGGTGAGCGTGTCGTCGAGGAAGAGCGCGAACAGGTCGTTGGACAGGTCGTAGTGGCGGCTGATGTTGGAGCGGGATCCGTCGGGGGTGTTGCGCTCGTCGTGCGGGTGGCGCGGCGCCCACAGGCGGCGCAGCCGCTGTAGCGGGGCGGGCACCAGGTCGGCGGCGTGCGCGGCGAGCACGGTCAGGACGGCGACCGGGTCGGGGGCGTCCCACTCGCCGGCCATGTAGGACTCGCCGAACCCGACCAGGCCGCCGGTCCCGATCCGGGTGTGGAAGGCGGTCGGGTCGCGTACCTCCAGCAGCGGGCCGCCCAGCCCCAGGGTGTCCCCGCCGGCGAACCGGGCTCGCACGGGCAGCCCGCGCAGGGCCCGCCGTACCAGGGTCCGGGTCGCGGTCCTGCGCGCCCACGACGCCGGCGGCACCACGGCGACGTCCGGCCAGCGGACGGGGTCCACGGTGACGGGCCCGGAGCCGGTGTCCACGGCGACGGCGGGCTCAGGGGCGTCGAGGCGGGCGGGAGCTGTCTTCATGGCGCTTTCTCCGGGGTGCGGTGGTTGTCGGGGCGGCGCTGGACGGGCAGTCCCCGCAGGTAGAGGCGTACGCCATGAGCGCGGATCGCGGCCGACACGGCGAGGGTGGAGCCGGGGTGGCGCAGCGCCTGCCGGAGCAGCGCGGGGGCGGTGGCCTCCCGCCGGTCGCCGCGTACCGTCGCCGTGAAGGCCCGTCCGCCCTCGCGGTCCAGGTGCACGGTGAGATCGAGCCGCCGACCGGGGCGCGGAAGGCGCATGCGGTAGTCGCCGTCGACCGGGAAGAACGGCGAGACGTAGAACTCCTTCTCGGTACGCGCGTTCCCGGTGGCGTCCGGGGTCAGCAGATAGGAGTGGCGGCCGCCGTACGTGTTGTGGACCTCGGCGACCACACAGCGCAACTCGCCGTCGGGGCCGTGGCACCAGTACAGGGTGAGCGGGTTGAAGACGTACCCGAACACTCGGGCGTGGGTGAGCATCAGGACGTGTCCGCCGTCCAGAAAGACACCGTGTGCGGCGAGGAAGTCCTCCAGCCCGGCGCGGATCGAGGGCCGGTCGCCGGTGAAGTGGTCGCGGGGGTCGAAGCGGGCCAGCGGTCGCAGCAGCGGAGGGAGCCGGGGCAGGCGGTCGGGGTCGACGAGCCACAGGTACGTGCGGTGGCGCAGCGCGTACCGGAGCGGGGTGGTCCGTACGTGGGTGATCACGCAGGAGTAGAGGGCGGGTACGGCGGTCACCAGGGCGCTCCCAGCGCGGCGGCGGCCTCGACGCCGGAGCGGCAGCCGTCCTCGTGGAACCCCCAGCCGTGGTAGGCGCCCGCGAACGCGCAGACGGGGCTGTTCAGTTCGGGCAGGTGGCGCTGTGCGGCCACCGACTCGGGGGTGTAGACGGGGTGTTCGTAGACCATGCGGGCCAGTACCCGGCCGGGGTCGACGCGCTCCTCGCCGCCCAGGGTGACCACGAACGTCTCGGCGGCGTCGAGGCGTTGGAGCCGGTTCATGTCGTAGCTGACGCGCACCCGGTCGGCGTCGGCCCCGCACGAGGGCATCAGGTAGTTCCAGGAGGCGCGGGCTCCTCGGGCACGCGGCAGCAGCCGGGTGTCGGTGTGCAGGAGAGTGGTGTTGCGGGAGTAGCGGAAGGCGCCCAGCACCTCGCGCTCCCGCTCCGTCGGGTCGGTGAGCAGCCGCAGGGCCTGGTCCGGATGGACGGCGATCACGACGGCGTCGTACGACTCGGTCGTGCCGTCCTCGGCGGTGACGTCGGCCCCGTCGGCGTGCCGCCGGACGGCCCGTACGGGTGAGCCGGTGCGGATCTCGGGGATGTGCTTGGCGATCCGGTCGACGTACTCCCGCGAACCGCCGGTGACCGTGCGCCATGTCGGGGAGCCGCCCACCGACAGCATCCCGTGGTGCGCGAGGAAGCGGAACAGGTAGCCGGCCGGGTACCGCAGGGCGGTGACCGGGTCGCAGGACCACACCGCCGAGACCACCGGGGTCATGAAGTGGGTGCGGAAGTAGGGGGAGAAGCCCTCCCGGTCGAGGAACCCGCGCAGGGTGAGGCCCTGTTCGCCCTCTCGTGCCAGCAGCCGACGGGCCGCGCGGTGGAAGAGCGGCACCTCGGCCAGCAGCCGCGGATAGGCGCCGCCGAGCAGGTTGCGGGGCCGGGCGAGCAGTCCGGCCGGGCCGCGGGCACCGGCGTACTCCAGGCCGCAGCCCTCGCACCGCACAGACATGCTCATCTCCGACTCCTGCGTGGCGACGCCGAGTTCGTCGAACAGCCGCAGCAGGTTCGGGTAGGTGCGGCGGTTGTGCACGATGAACCCGGAGTCGACGCGGTGCACTCGCCCGTCGTACGAGGACGTCAGTTCATGCGTGTGCGCGTGTCCACCGAGCCGGTCGTCGGCCTCGTACAGGGTGACGTGACGGCTTCGGCCCAGGACGTACGCGGCGGTCAGTCCCGCGACCCCGGAGCCCACCACCGCCGTGCCGCGGAGACGGCCGACCGGGCCCTCCGTATCGTGTCCGGCACGTGCCGACGTCCGCTCCATCGTCTTCCTCCCGCCCTCGGCGATCAGGGTCCGCCCGTAATCCGGAGCAGCTCGGGAGATGGATTGGCCATATCGCCGTTCGTTCGGCAGGGAAGCGGGGCACCGTCGCCGCGCGCCCGGCGCCGCACGCCGAGAGCGGACGACAAGGCCGGCGGGCCAGCCGCAGCTCCGCCGCAGCCATGGCCGGGTCACCGCACGGGCCTCCTCGCCCATGGCCGGACATCGCGGCAGCACCCCGCGACAGCCTGGGAGTCCGGAGCCGGCACGGGTTCAGGCAGGGTGATCCTCCGGCGGTGGGCCTCCCAGCGGGGTACGGACCGGTTCCGCACGCGGCGGGTCACGTGGCGCGGATCGCACCCCGCGCGACCGGTCCGCGGATGCACGCGGTGCGACGCCGGGCGGGAGCGGCCTTTTCGAGTCGGCGAGATCGCCTACCGGGTCAAGCGCAGGGAACTGCGAAGAGTCGACGGGACCGTCGTTCTCGACGACCTGCCGCTGAGCGGGGGTGACGACAGGTGACCAGAGGTCAGCGAAGATCCGCGGCCCCTCGTGCAGGACCGCGAAGCGTGCTTTCAGGCACTGCGGCAGGGCGGCGTTCCGGCGGGCCCGTGATCAGCTCGGGTTCGGTGGCCGCCCGGACCTCGGCCTCGGTGACCCCGGGCGCGCACTCGACCAGGCGCAGCCCGCGGTCGGTGACGTCCAGCACGGCGAGGTCGGTGATGATCCGCTGGACCACGCGTTCGCCGGTGAGCGGCAGCGAGCAGTCATTGACGATCTTGAAGGTGCCGTCCCGGGCCACGTGCTCCATCAGGACGATCACCTTGCGCGCGCCGTGGACCAGGTCCATCGCGCCGCCCATCCCTTTGACCATCTTCCCCGGAATCATCCAGTTGGCGATGTCGCCCCGGGCCGACACCTGCATCGCCCCCAGGATCGCCGCGTCGATCCGGCCCGAGCGGATCATCCCGAAGCTGGCGCCGGAGTCGAAGAAGCTGGCGCCGGGGCGTACCGTGACGGTCTCTTTCCCGGCGTTGATCAGGTCGGGGTCCTCGTCTCCGTCGTACGGGTACGGGCCGGTGCCGAGAATGCCGTTCTCGGACTGCAGCACCAACTCCACGGAGGCGTCTACGTGGTTGGGCACCAGGGTCGGCAGTCCGATGCCCAGGTTGACGTAGTCGCCGTCCCTCAGTTCCCGGGCGGCGCGGGCAGCCATCTGGTCTCTGGTCAGTGCCATGGTCACGCTCCTCGTCCCGCGCCCCCGCGGGGCTTGACGGTCAACCGTTCGATGCCCTTGTGCGCGACCTGCCCGGGCGTCAGCGGCAGAACGCGATCGATGTAGATGCCGGGGAGGTGGACCGCGTCCGGGTCGAGTTCGCCGGGTTCGACGAGGTGCTCGACCTCGGCGACGGAGATCCGGCCGGCCATGGCGCAGACCGGGTTGAAGTTGCGGGCGGCCTTGCGGAACACCAGGTTGCCGTGCCGGTCGCCCTTCCATGCGCGTACCAGTGCGAAGTCCGCCGGCAGGGCCCGCTCCAGCACGAAGGACGTGCCGTCGAACTCGGCGGTCGGCTTGGGCGGCGAGGCGACCGCGACCCGGCCGTCGGAGGTGTACCGCCACGGCAGGCCGCCGGAGGCGACCGCCGTGCCGGTGCCGGTCCTCGTGTAGAACGCGGGGACGCCGACGCCGGCCGCGCGCAGCCGCTCGGCGAGGGTGCCCTGCGGGGTGAGCTCGACCTCCAGTTCGCCGCCGAGGTACTGGCGGGCGAACTCCTTGTTCTCCCCCACGTAGGAGGCGACGATCCTGCGGATCCGGCCGCGGTCGAGCAGCTTGCCGAGACCCACGCCGTCGGTTCCGCAGTTGTTCGAGAAGATCTCCAACCGCTCCACGCCGGCCTCGACGACCGCGTCGATGAGCACGGCGGGGATGCCGCAGATCCCGAAGCCGCCCGAGGCGATCGACGCCCCGTCCCGGATACCCACCACGGCCTCGGCCGCGGTGGCGACCACTTTGTCCACCGTTGCTTCCTTCCTGGTCAGTTGAGCTTGGCGAGCTGGGCGAGGACGGTCTCCGGCGCGGCGTCCGCGGGGATGTCGGCGAGGAGGAAGTCACCGGACGGCAGCGCCACGCCGTCACCGCGCCAGAACTCCTGCGGGATCCGCGGTCCGGTCAGCCCGGAGCCGACGACCTTGACGCCCTGCCCGGTCCGGCGGCCCAGCGCCCAGCGGTAGTGGTCGGTCATGTTGACGACCGGTGCGTAGACGCTGTCGTCGAGCTGCGGCCACTGACCCGCGCGCGGGTCGCGTTCGTCGAGCAGCAGCATCGAGACCGGTGGCGCCGCCAGCCGCCGCAGCCAGTCCGCGACGTACATCGCGGCGGTCTCCGCGTGGTCGGCGGTCAGGTCCGTGAGCAGACCGGCGCCGCTGAGCTCGTGGGTCCGCGCCAGCCACAGCATCGGGGAGGGAATCTGCACCACGAGCGGCGCGGCCGAGGCCCGCGCGACGACCTCGGCCAGCTCGGCGGCGGCGACGGCGGTGGGCTCGTGGGCCAGCAGCGTGCGCAGGGCGTACCCGGTCCGCGGCCGGGCGGACAGGCCGGTGCGCAACGCGTCCTCGCGGGCGAGGACGTCGTCGTAGTAAGCGCCCAGATCCAGCAGGGTGGTGTCGGATCGGAGCAGCCCCTGGACCTGCCCGGTGTACTGCGCGAAGGCGACCGGGTCGGTCCACGGGACGGGGCGGCCCTGGAGGACGACCGCTCGGGCGTAGTGCTGGTGGTCGACGATCAGCGCGGTCCGTCGACCGGAGGGCGGGGCGGAGAGGAGGGTGGTGAAGTCCATGGCCATGGGCGTTCCCGGGGGCGAGGAGAGGCTGGGACGAGGGGTGGGGAGCGGTGCTACGGCTCCCCACCGGGTGGGGGCGGCCGGCTCAGCCGTTGAGGACGACCTTGAGGGCGTTCGTCTTGGCAGCGTCCGCGAACGTGTCGTACGCGTCGAGGATCCGGTCGAGGGGGAAGTGGTGGCTGGCGAACCGGTCCACGGGCAGTCGCCCGTCGCGCACCAGCCGGAGCAGCATCGGCAGTGTGTCGGTGTTCACCAGGCCCATGGAGATCGCGATGTTCTTGATCCACAGGTCCTGGAGCGGTAGCTCGACCGACGTGCCGTGGACTCCGACGTTGGCGACGTTCCCGCCCGGACGCACCAGGTCGAGCGCCATCGTGAAGGTGTGCGGGATCCCGACCGCCTCCACCGCGACGTCCACGCCGTCGCCGTCGGTGAGCGCGAGGACCTCGTCCCGCCAGCCGCTGCTGCCGGAGTTCACGGCGTGCGTGGCGCCGAAGGAGAGGGACTGCTGAGCGCGGTGGTCGTCGATGTCGATCGCGATGATCCGCGCGGCGCCCTGGAGCCCCGCCGTGGCCGTCACCGCCAGGCCCACCGGCCCGGCGCCGATGACCGCCACGGTGTCGCCGGGCTTGACCCGCCCGTAGCGAACGCCCATCTCGAAGCCGGTGGGGAGGATGTCCGAGAGCATCACTCCCTGCGCGGGGGTGACCCCCTCGGGCAGCTTGTGCAGTGAGGTCTCCGCGTACGGCACGCGGACGTACTCGGCCTGGGTGCCGTGGATCAGGTGTCCGAGGATCCACCCCATGCCGGACGCCCCTTCGTCGCCGGCGCAGTGGGAGTGGAGCCCGCGGCGGCAGTAGGCGCACCGCCCGCAGTTCTTGATGCAGGCGATGATCACCTGGTCCCCCTCGGCCAGGGTGGTGACGGCGCTCCCGGTCGCCACGACCGTCCCGACGCCCTCGTGCCCGAGGACCCGGCCCTCGGCGACCGAGGGCACGTCGCCCTTGAGGATGTGCAGGTCACTACCGCAGATGGTGGTGGCGTCGATCTTGACGATCACGTCCGTGGGCGCCTCGATCGCCGGGTCCGGGACGGTGTCCCACGACTTCTGGCCTACGCCGTGGTGGACGAGAGCCTTCATGGCTTTCTCCTTGTGCGTTGCAAAGCGGGCGGGTTCTCGGCAGGTCAGGACTTGCGGCTCACCTCTTCGCCGTGCCTGTCCTCCAGTTCGCGGACCCGCTCCTCCAGCTGGGCGATCTTGACCTCGCGCCGGTCGGGGACCATGACGATCGGGAGTTCCTTCAGCGGAGCCGTCACCCGCTGCGGGCCGTCGATGGTGAAGACGGTTGCCGTGATGTCGTCGGTGTCCGAACCCCAGGAGCCGTAGTAGTGCAGGTTCTTCGGCGGCTCGGGGGTGACGAACTCGGCGCAGAACTCGGCATAGGGCCTGCCTCGCCGGAGCCTGGCCTCGCGGGCGGCGTCGCGCGCCGCCCGCGTGCCCTCGACGTCCAGGCGGAAGGTCTCCGGGTCGTAGCGCACCCCGAAGATCTCCTCGGCGACCTTCTGGCTGATCCGGCCGAGTTCGGCGTCCTGGACGACCGATTCGGGGAGCCGCTCCAGCGGGTCGCCGTAGCCGCCGCCGGCCCCCTGACTGATCATGTAGAGCTCGCCGTCCTTGGCGATGTCGAACTGCAGGCCCATGTGGTAGGTCGAGTAGCGGCCGTCCTCGAAGGGACGCTCGTTCATGACCTTCTCGATCGACAGGTCGAACTTCTTGCTGTCCCGGCGGATGTGCTCGTAGACGTTGGTGCCCTTGACCATGGCGAGCGGGTAGGTGCCGCAGCCGTAGCCGCCGTACATGCCGTAGATGGAGGAGAACTTCGCCCCCGACGTCACCGTCATGAAGCCCCACTGCGGGGTGCCCTCGGCGGCGACGATCATCTCGTAGCCCATTCCGCCGGTGAACTTCCCGAAGCCCATGTTGTCGCGGACCAGTCGCTTGGACACGAGCTGCATGAAGGGGACTTCCTCCTCCATGACCTCCTGTTCGGCGGTGTCGGCCATCGCGCAGAAGAGCGGGGAGACCGCGTCCTCGCCGTCCCGGAAGGGCTTGGCGCCGCCCGGCATGCCGTTGAGGTCCGCGCAGAGGTTTCCGACCATGTCGCCGTGCTGGGTGATCCCGCCCCACAGGAACGTGTTGATCTGGTTGAACCAGTTCGCGACGACGTTGCTGTACTTCTCCGGGGTGGAGAAGGACATCCGGCTGTAGAGCGCCTGCGCGGCGGAGAAGCCGCGGAACGAGGCCTGGAGCGACTGCCCCATCGGCGCGTCGTAGGAGGCGTCGGCCCAGGTGCCCTCGTCCGAGATGATCTCGATGCAGCTCATGGCCGAGGTGCAGCGCGGCAGGTCGGGCCACCAGAAGGCCAGGATCGCCTGCATGATCATGGATTTGACCGAGCAGAGCGGGCTGTTGATGGCGCGGTTGAGGATCTCCGGGCCCGTGCCGCGCAGGTCGATGGTCATCCTCTCGCCCTTGACGGTCACCTTGCAGGCGAACTTGATGAGGATGTTCTCCTTGAGGGTCGAGTCCATGAACTGGTCGAAACGGTAGGTGCCGTCGGGCAGTTCGCTGATCCGCCGGCGCACCTCCACCTCGACGTCCTCGACCGTGGTGCGCAGGGCCGCGACGAAGGTGTCCGCCCCGACCTCGTCGATGATCTTGTCGACCCGTTCCATGATCTTGCGTACGGCGGTGATCTTGACCTTGAGGTCGGCGAGCTGGAGCTTGGGGTCACGCACGGAGTGCTGGAGGAAGGTGAGCAGGTCGCGGCGGAGCCGCCCGCGCTCGACGATCTTGAAAGGGCTCATCCGCAGTCCGTCGTCGAAGGGCGTCTCCGAACCTGAGGGCATTCCGCCCGGCTCGCAGGCGCCGTTCTCGCCCTCGTGGATGGTCGCGGCGACCCAGGCGATGATCTCGCCGTCCCTGATGACCGGCATGATCATCGACTGGTCGGTGTTGTGGATGTTCCCGAACCGCGCGTCGTTGTGGATGAACCCGTCGCCCTCGTGGATCCCGACGGTGGGCTCGTCCTTCCAGTACTTCATGATGTAGCGGATCGGGTGGTGCAGGATCGCGCTGAACGCGATGACGCCGTGGCAGGAGAGGTAGGAGACGTCCCCGGCAGCGGTGTAGATGGCGGTCGTGAGGTCGCCCCACTTCGCGCCGGGCGCCGCTCCCTGCGCCTCGCACATCTCGTAGCCCTCGTCGAGGGCGCCGGCGATGCGCTTGCGGATGCGCTCGACCTGGAGCCGGTCGACACCGGCCGCGATCGCCCGCTCCTCGTGGGTGGACCTGGGGGCGATGCCGTGGTCGCGCATGATGGCCGGGTCGGGGCCGAGGAAGAGGGTCGTCTCGTCCATGAACTTGTCGACCCACTCCTGCTCCTGGGGAGTCAGGGGTGTCAACGGCCTGTCCGACGGCCTGTCGTCGATGGTGGTCATTCAGGGGCTCCTTCTGTTTCGCGTGGCGGGTCGGCGGTCGGTGCCGGGTCAGTCCTGAAGGAACCAGACCGCCCCCTGGCGCGTCGGTTCGAGCCGCCAGCCGGGCTCGACGAGGTACGTCGTGTTCTCCGTGGTGACGATCGCCGGACCGGGGACGACGTGTTCGTGGGTGAGCGCGCTGTGGTCGTGGACGGGCGTGCTGATCGGTTCGTCGTGGCCGATGAAGACGACGTCGCGGCGGGAGGCCTCGGCCGGGACCGTGCGCTCTCCCCCGGCTTCCAGGGACTCGAAGCTCACGACGTCCCCGTCGACGTACGAGGCGACCCGGACGGTGTTGCAGCGGATCCCGGCCTCCGGAGCGGCGCTCGCCGCCCCGAAGCGGTGACTGTAGACGTCACCGAAGATCTTGATCATGGTGAGGACGTCGGCCACGCCGTTCATGCGGTTGATGTCCTCCAGTGCCACCGCCTGGGTGAGCAGCTGGTTGCCGTAGCGCATGTCGAGTTCGAGCCGGTACTTCACGTCCTCGGCGGCGAAGCCCTGACGGACCAGGTCTTCGCGTCCGCGGGCCTCCAGTTCCTCGACCACGGCGTTGAACTCGTCGTAGCTGTCGTAGAGCTGCCGCGTCGTCGGGTTGTACATCGTCACGTGGACGCCGCGCTCGTGGAAGTGGAGCTGCTTCATGTTCCCGGCGCCGCAGGCGGAGAACACCGAGGAGAACGGCGGGGCCAGCACGCGCCTGATCCCCGCGTGGCGGGCGATACCGCAGGCGTGGAGCGGGCCGTTGCCGCCGTAGGCGAGCATCGTGAAGTCCTCCGGCAGGTAGCCGCGGACCCGCAGCTCCTTGCCGATGCCGATCGCCATCTGCTCGTCCACGCCGTCCTTGATCGCTCGCGCGATGTCGAGGACGTCCATGTCGAGCGGGTCGCAGAGGGTCTCCTCGACGGCGAACCGGGAGCGCTTCGGGTTGAGTCTGATGTAGCCGTTGGCGTAGTTGTCCGGGTCGAGGTAGCCGAGGAGGAGGTCGGCGTCGGTCACGGTCGGGCGCAGACCACCGCGGTCGTAGCAGGCCGGACCGGGGGTCGAGCCGGCCGACTCCGGGCCGATCTTGATCGAGTCGTGGATACGGTCGTACGTGGCGATCGAGCCGCCCCCCGCACCGAGGGTGTCGAGGTGGACCATCGGCACGGAGACGAGCCAGCGGTCGATCGTGGGCAGGAAGTCGTAGTGCTTGACGCCGCCCTCGGGCACGAGGCCGATGTCGAACGACGTGCCGCCCATGTCGGTCGAGATGACGTGCCCGAGCCCCGTCTCGTTCGAGAGGTGCTCGGCGGCTCCGACACCGGCGATCGGGCCGGAGTGGATCGTCTGGAGGGCGTCGGTCGAGTTCATCTGCGCCATGCCGCCGGAGTTGTGGATCACCAGCATCGGCTTGTCGTAGCCGGAGTCGCGCAGGTTGTTCGACAGCTGTGACAGCGCGTGGAACATGATCTCGTGGAGGAAGCCGTCGATGATCGTCGACGTCGCCCGGACGTACTCGCCCTTGCGGCCCGAGACCTGGTGGCCGAGCAGGACGGGGATGGCGCCCAGCTCATGGGCGGGGAACTCCTCGAGGACGATCTCCTGGATCGCGAGTTCGTGGACCGGGTTCTCGGTCGCGTTGACGAGGGTGACGACGAGCGCCTCCGCCCCGGCGTCGACGAGTTCGCGCACGACCGTGCGGACGTCCTCGGGGTCGAGCGGGGCGACGACCTTGCCCGCCGAGTTGATGCGCTCCTTGACCGAACGGATCATGTGGCGCGGCACGATCGGCTCCGGCCGCTCGGCCGCGGGCAGGTTCTGCTGCATCGAGTAGTCCAGGCCTTCGCCGTAACCGCGGCCCCGGGAGAGCGGGATCGTGTCCTCGAAGCCGTGGGTGACGATCGCGGCGACCTTGGGGCCCTTGCGCTCGATGAGCGCGTTGGTGCCGAGGGTCGTCGCGTAGCGGACCGAGTCGACCTCCTTCAGGACGGTGCCGCGGTCGAGCCCCGCCAGCCGGCACGCCAGGTCGAGGGCCTCGTTGAAGCCAAGGGCGAGGTTGTGATGGGTGGTCAGGGCCTTGGCCTCGACGTACTGGTCGTCCCAGACGAAGAAGCAGTCGGTGAACGTGCCGCCGATGTCGACGGAGATGCGCTTCATGGGTGTCCCTGGGGTGTCGTGTGCGCGGTGCGGTCAGCGGACGTGGCCGATGGCCCGGAGGGCCGCGGTGTACTTCTGGGCGTCGTCGCCGGGGCCGTAGGCGTGGACCTCCTCGGGATCCACACCGCGCTGCTCCCACTGCGCCCGGAGCGCGGCGACGTCGATGAGCATGTCGACCGTCGGGGGGTGGCCCGGCGGGATGTACTCGGTCTCGATCTGGGTGCCGCAGCCGGGGCAGTAGTACTCGAGGATCCGGCAGTACTCCGGGTCCGGGGAGAAGGTGAACTCGTACCGCTCGGGGTCGATGATCGACTGGTGGATCTCACGGGGGTCCCGGTCGTGAACCAGGGTGCCCTCCTTGTAGTTGCCGTGCGCGCTGCCCATGTCCTGGTCGCAGACCCGGCACACCCAGCGTTCGGCGTCGAGGTCGATGACGAGGTACTCGGTCATGGGGACTCGCATGGGAGTCCTCCTTCGAGGTCGGAAGATCAAGGGGGTGAGGGTCGAGGGGTCAGAGGGTGTCGTGGAGCAGGAGGTCGCCGGCCGAGGTGACCCGGAAGGTCCAGCCGGGCAGGACCCGGGCGGTGAAGAACGGGCCCTCGACGATCGCCGGGCCCGCGGCCGTGTCCCCGGGGCTGAGTTCGGTCAGGACGTGGACCGGCACCTCGTCGACCCGGTCGGCCGCCGAGCGCACCGAGCGGGTGCCGGCGGCCGGGGCCGGCCGGGTCCCGGTCTCCTGCTCGGAGATCACTTCGGGATGGGGCAGCGGGGCGGTGACGGTGAGCCGGAGGGAGACCTCCCGGCCCGGGTGGTCGACCGGGTCGCCGGGGCGGTAGGCGGAGCGCGACACCGGCGTCCCGTCCTCCTCCTCGACGCTCAGCTCCCAGGTGGTCTCGCAGTCGGCGAGCGCGTAGCCCTCCTGGAACATGTCCCGCTCGGCCCGGACGAGGAGTTCGTCGTACGTCTGCCGCGCCGACTCGGTCGTCGGCTTGGGGGCACCGACCTCGTAGGTCTTGCCGACGTCGGAGAAGGAGATCCCGAAGGCGGAGAAGACCGCCGCCGTACGCGGGACGAGGACCTGCCGCACCCCCGCGGGCCGGGCGGCGCCGGTCGCGCTCATCGGCCCGGCCCCGCCGAACGCGGCCAGGGTCGTGTCCTCGGTCACCAGGTGCGCGAACGACGAGGACAGCGCCTCGAAGTACGCCTGCTCCATCCGGACCAGGGCCTCCTCGAGACCGATCCCGAGCGGGGCCGCGATGGTGTCGGTGACGACGGCCCGGGAGCGCTCCGCGTCCAGCCTGAACGTGCCGTCGAGATAGGTGTCCGGGTCGAGGACGCCGAGGAGCAGATTGACATCGGTGATCGTCGCCTGCTTGCCGCCGAAGCCGAAGCAGGCCGGCCCGGGGGCCGCCCCGACGGACGCGGGGCCGACCGTGATCCGCCCGTCCTCGACGGCGATGACGGAGGACCCGCCGACCCCCTTGGAGTGGACGTCGCTCATCGGGTAGGAGACCGGGACGCCCTTGATCGTGCCCCGCTCGTTCGCCGCGACCCGGTCGCCGACGACCACGCCGACGTCGGTCGTGGTGCCCCCGATGTCGATCATGAGGGTGTGTGCGAGCCCGTACGCCCGGGCCAGCGCCGCCGTGCCCTCCAGCCCGCCGCGGGGACCGGAGGAGTAGGTCTTGAGCGCGACCGACTTGGCGACCCGCGAGGAAGCGCCGTCGTTGCGGTAGACGAGCAGCGGATTGAGGACCTTGTAGGACTTCAGGCGCCGTTCGGCGCTGTAGAGGAATCGCTCCATCGTCGGGTGGAGGAAGGAGTTGATGACGCACGACCAGACCCGGCGGGGGTCGTTGCGGTCGCCCGCCAGGTCCCAGCTGTAGATGACCGGGATGGACCCGAGCAGATGCCGGGGGAACTTGCGGAGAAGCACCGTCCGCAGTCGGCGCTCCTGCTCCGGGTCGCCGCCCGCCACGACCACGCGGGCGGCTCCGAGCGTGGCCAGCCGGTTGACCTGCTGGACGACCTCGAAGTCGATCGTCTCGTGGTCGGCGTCCATGTCGATCGTGAGGAGGCGGTCGCCGACGAGGCTCTCGAAGAGTTCCTTCTCCGCGGCCGTGGCCCGCATCGCCGGTCCCAGGTCGGGCAGGGGCGTGAGGATGCCGATCATCGGGCCGCGGCGCTCGACGAGCGCGTTCGTCCCCTGGGTGGTCGAATACCGGATGTGCTGGGTCGCGTGCAGCAGCCGCTCGGTGTCGGGCGTGCCGTACAGGGCCGCCGAAGCCTTCTCGACGCCGGTGAAGAGGCACTCGGAGAGGTCGTGGGGCGTGGTGAGCGTCTTGGTGAAGGTGAAGCCGGTGCCGTCCCAGACGCAGATGTCGGTGAGGGTCCCACCGTTGTCGATGTTGATGAGGGTTTCCATGCCACTCCTTGGGCTGCAACTCGGGCTGCAACGGATCCGCAGGAGCGACGCGGCCGCCGCCCGGAGGTGAACCCCCGCTGTCCGGCCCGGCCGTCGCCCTCGACGGTGAGATCCAAGGTGCTGGCGTCCCACGGTCCGCGGCCGTCCCAACTTGGGACATGCACGCCGGTTGGTTCGGGCCACCTGCCCGGGCATCATGAGGGTCCGGTGCGTGAGGGCCGCACGCGCCGGTGGCCGCGACAAGGAGGCCGTATGCCGGACAGGAACAGCAGGCTGCTGCGTATGGCGGCGGCCCGGGCCGACTTCCTGGAATACGGACGGCAGGGCGCCGCGGGTGTTCCCGACGTCCTCGCCGCGTCATGGGTGCGCAGCCAGCAGGCCGGGGTCGACATCACCCGTCCGCCGACGGACTTCAGTGACGACATCGACACCAGCTCCCGCCTGGTGCGCTGCGCGGAGCCGGTCCTCGACCAGCTCGGCAACGACACCGCCGACCTGCCGCTGGTCATCGCTCTCACCGACAGCCAGGCCCGCCTGGTGCAGCGCCGGGACTCCTCCTCGGCGGTCGGGCGGCTGCTCGACCGGGTCGACTTCGCCCCGGGATACAACTACGCCGAGGGGAAGAAGGGCACCAACGGGGTCGGGACCGTCCTGGAGGCGGGGCAGGCCGTGTCCGTGGTCGGCCCCGAGCACTTCACGGAGGAGTTGCAGGCCTTCGCCTGTACCGGCGCGCCGGTCATCGACCCGTTGACCGGGCGCATCGAGGGCATCCTCGACGTCTCCACGCTGGCCGATGCGTGGAGCCCGCTCGTGCACACGCTCGTCAAGTCGGCGGCCAAGGACATCGGGCGCAACCTCCTGCTCGACCGGAACCAGGCCCAGCAGGCACTCTTCGAGACCTATCTGAGGGCCGACGCCCGCTCGACCCGGCAGGCGGTGTTCGCCTTCGCGGACTCGGTGTTCATGGCCAATGCCGCAGCCCAGGCCCTGTTCGACCCGGTCGAGCAGCTGGCCGTCCGGGAGCACGCCACCTTCCTCATGACCCGCCGCGACCGCGTCAGCGAGACGATGACCCTGCAGTCCGGCCGGATGATCCGGATACGCGGGACCCGGCTCGTCTCCGGCTCCGACACGGCGGGCATCGTGGTCATCGCCGAGGCGGTGACCGACCAGCCGTCGCGTCCCTGGCCCTCCGCCCCCGGCACGGGGTTCGACGACCGTGTCCTGCCACGGGTGGCGACGGCGGGCGCCGAGACCAGAGAGCTCGTCGGCGACCTGCGCCGGCCGCACGTGCCGATCGCCTCCGGCTCGTCCCCGGCATGGATCCGCGCCTGCTCGGAACTGCGCGACGCTCTCGCCGCGAAGGCCCCGACGATCGTCCTCGGCGAGACGGGGGCGGGGAAGTTCACCCTCGTCGCCGAGCTCTTCCACGCCGACCATCCCGGCGGCCGCAGCGTCGCCGTCGACGCGAGCCAGCTGCACTCCGGTGCGGAGAGTGACCTCGACGCGCTGCTGGGCAGCACCCGTGAGCAGACCTTGTGCATCGTCCGGAACATCGACCAGGCGAGCACAGAGGGAGTCGAGCGCATCGACAAGCTGTTCACGACCCTCGGCTCGACGACGGCTCCCGTCACCTTCGCCGCGACGGTCTCGGACTCGAGCCTCGACTCCGACCTTCCGTTCCACGCGCTCCTCGGGCACTTCGAGGTCGCCGTGACCGTCCCGGCACTCCGGCACCGCACCGAGGACCTGACGCTCATCGTCAGCCGGGTCCTGGAGGAGATCGCGCCGGGCCGGCGGGTGCGCCTCTCCCCCACGGCCACGCGAACCGTCGCCCAGTACACCTGGCCCCGCAATGTCTCACAGCTGCGCGAGGCACTGGCCCATGCGCTGCGTGCGCGGCCGGTGGGGGAGATCCAGGACCAGGACCTGCCGAACTACTGCCAGACCCATTCCCACAAGATCCTCACCCGCATCGAGGCCGCCGAACGCGACGCGATCATCGAGGCGCTACGGGACAAGGGCGGGAACCGCGTCGCCGCCGCGACGCACCTCGGCATGTCCCGCAGCAGCCTGTACCGGAAACTGCGGTCGTACGGGATCACGGCTTGAGAGGCAGCGGGGACTGTCCCACATTGGGACGTCCGGCGTGCCGCCGCTCTCCCTATCGTCGAGGGCATGGAAAGCCCGCAGACCTTCGCCGACCTCTGGGACCGGGCCGTCAGGAACCACGCAGACCACACGTTCCTTCTCTTCCGTGCCGACAGCGGAGCGGTGTCCACCTGGACCTACGCCGAGTTCGATGCCCTCGTCGAGGACGTGGCGGCCCGGCTGTCGGCGTGCGGTGTGCGCCCGGGCAGTCCGGTCCATGTCGTCCTGCGCAACTGCCCGGCCTTCGTCGCGCTGTGGCTGGCGACGAGCCGGCTCGGCGCATGGATGGTGCCGGTGGACCCGGCATCGTCGGCCCGGGACGTGGCCCGCCACGTCACCCGTACCCGTCCCGTCGTGACGGTGTGCGCCGCCGCCCGGCAGGCCGCGGTGCGCGAGGGCGCCGACGGCCGCGTCCCGTACGTCCTCCCGCTCACCGAGACGGCCGCCGACCTGGCACCGGGCTCTCCGCTCCGCGCGGCTCCGCGTTCCCGCCCCGAACGTTCCGCACGTCCTCGCCCCGAGGACCGGATCGCGGTCATGTTCACCTCCGGAACGACGTCGGAGCCGAAGGCAGTGGAACTCACCCAGCGGAACTACCTCCATGTCGCCACCGTCATGGCGGACCTCTCGGGTCTCGGTCCCACGGATCGCTGGTACGTCTGCCTGCCGCTCTTCCACGCGAACGCGCAGTACTACTGCTTCGCGTCGGCCATCGCCGTCGGCGCGTCGGTGGGGCTGACCGCCCGGTTCACCGCGAGCCGGTGGCCTCATGAGGTCACCGAGCTGGGCGCGACGCACGCGAGTCTCTTCGCCGCGCCGATCCGGATGATCCTGGCGCGGCGACGCGCCGACGCACCGGCCCTCGCGCTGCGACACGTGTGGTTCGCGCAGAACCTCGCCCGCGGGCAGTGGGCCGCGCTGGCCGAGCTGTGCGGTGTCGACCCCCGGCAGATCTACGGGATGACCGAGACCCTCGCCGTCGTCACGGCCGCCCCGCCCGACGACCCGGACCCGGCGCGCATCGGCGCCGTGGTCCCGGGACGCCACGTCGTCCTCCTGGACCCGGTCACCGGCCGGGCGGTGCCGGACGGGGAACCGGGGGTGCTCACGCTGGCCGGGCGCCGCGGCAGGGATCTGTTCCAGGGATATCTCGACGATCCGGCCGCGAACACCCATGCCTTCCCCGACCTCGGATTCTCCGTGCCGGAGAGCGGACAGGTGTGGTTCAGCACCGGGGATCTCGTCCGCCGGGAGGCGGATGGTCAGCTGAGCTTCGTGGGCAGGACCGACGACGTCATCAAGGTCGCCGGCGAGAACGTCTCCCTGACCGAGGTCGAGGCCGCTCTCGCCGAAGCTCCCGGGGTGCTGGAGGCCGCGGTGGTGGCCGCCCCGGACCCCGTGCGCGATCACGTGCCGGTCGCCTACGTCGTCCCGAGCGACCCTGAGCACCCGCCGACCGAGGTCGGGCTCGACGCCTGGGCGGCCGAACACCTCGCTCCCGCCTCGCGGCCCCGGACCTGGACCGTCATGGACGCACTGCCGCGCACCTCGGTCGGGAAGATCCGCCGTTTCCGCCTCGCCTCGAAGCCCGAGGGGGCTCCCCCGTGCTGATGCCGGGTGTGCCGTGCCGCAGTGCCGCCGTGCCGCCGTGCCGCAGGCAAGACACCCATGTCCAGAGCCCCGCCGGCGCCACCGATCCTACGAACGGCCGTTCAGACCCGCATCAAGAAAGTAGGACACCGTGACCGCGGTTTCGCCCCTGCCCGCCCGCATCGGCATCGTCGGTGTGGCCCATACGCCTTTCGGCAGACTGCCGACGGAGACGGTGGGGAGTCTCGTCGAGACGGTGACCTCCCAGGCTCTGATCGACGCGGGTGTCGAACCCGAAGAGGTCGACGAGGTCTTTGTCGCACAGTTCAACAGCGGCCTCACACCGTTCGCGTTCCCGTCCTCGCTCCCGATCGAGGCGGCCGACGAGCTCTGGGGGCGGCCGATGACGCGGGTCGAGAACGCGTGCGCCTCCGGCTCGGCCGCCGTGCACCAGGGCATTCGGGCCATCCTCTCCGGGCTCGCCGACACCGTGCTCGTCGTCGGCGTCGAGAAGATGACCCACGCCACGGGTGCCGCGGTGGCCCAGGCTCTGCTGGGAGCCGACCCTCGGCTCGCCGGAACGAACTCGCCCACCGGCTTCGCCGGTCTCTTCGCGGACGTCGCACAGGACTACGCCAAGCGGTACGCCGCTGACGACTGGCTTGGCGATGTCCTCGCGGCGATCGCCGCGAAGAACCACCACAACGGGTGCTCGAACCCGTGGGCGCAGATACGCAAAGACCTCGGCGTCGAGTTCTGCTCGACTGTCTCCGACAGCAATCCCCTGGTGGCCGGGCCGCTTCGACGCACCGACTGCTCACCCGTCAGTGACGGAGCCGCCGCCCTCGTCCTGCGCCGGGACCCGGCCGACCCGCTCGCCCTCATCACGGGGGTGGGGCACGCCAACGACCACCTCGACACCGCCCGACGTGACGTCCTCGAATTCGCCGCGGGCCGACTCGCCGTCCAACGTGCCCTGGGTATGGCCGGGATCGACGTGGACGACCTCGATCTCGCCGAGGTGCACGACTGCTTCACGATCGCCGAACTCCTCGTCTACGAGATGCTGGGACTCACGCCCCGGGGACAGGGCCGACGTGCCGTGGAGGAGGGCTGGGTACACCGGGACGGCCGACTCCCCGTCAACGTCTCAGGGGGGCTCAAGGCCAAGGGACACCCTGTCGGAGCGACCGGGGTGTCGCAGCACGCCCTCGTGGCTCTCCAACTCTCCGGCAAAGCAGGCGAGATGCAGCTCGACGGGCCTCGCGTCGGCCTCGTGCACAACATGGGCGGCGTCGCGGTCGCCAACTACGCGACGGTGCTCCGCGGGTAGCCGGAGGACTGCTGCTGCAGTGGTCGCGCAACTGGGTGGAACTCGTCATCCCGCCCCCCGAGCCACGCCATCTCGTCGCCCAGCAACTGTCGGCCCTCTGTCTTCAGGAGCACCGGGTCGGCGAGAACCTGTGGCAGCAGTGGTGGGGCGGCATCGGCTCCTTCGGCGCCGGAGCGGCACCTGTCGTCCGGCATCTGGTCGAACAGGGCTGCCTGGACCAGGACTCGGGCATGCTGTTCATCGGCCCGGAGGCTGAACGGTGCTACGGACACCGCCATTTCATGAACCTGACGGCCGTCTTCACCGCCCCGCCCGAGTTCACCGTCCTCAACGGCCGCAACGAGATCGGCCGCACCGACCCCGACCTGCTCACCGAGCAGGTCCAGGGTCCCCGCAGACTCCTGCTGGCCGGACGCAGCCGGCAGGTCACCCACATCGACTTCAGCCGCCGCCGCTGCGTCCCCCCGGTCGACGAGGGCGGACGGGCCCGATCGGCGGGCTTCGGCGCCGAGTGGATCCTTTCCTTCGAACTGACCCGCGCCGCACGCGGCGTACTGCTCGGAGAGGACCCTCCCGTACGTCTCACCGGGCGGGCTTCGGCACGCCTCGCTCAGGCCGGGGTGGCGTACCTGGACACCGTGCACCCCGGGGGTACCGTCATCGCCCGCCACCCCGACGGGGACGTTCGGTGGTGGACCTGGGCCGGCCACCGCGCCAACGCCACCCTGCTGCCCGCCGTGTCACCCCACCGGCGCGCTCATGCCCACTGGATCCGGCTGAGGGACGACCTCACTCGGGAGGACTGGGCGAACGCCACGGCACAGGCAGCGGAAGGCCTCAGCCTGCCCGAGATCGACGGACATGCCGTGTGTGCGTGGCCTCAAGTGCGCCGAGGCGCTGCCCGCCAGGCTCGCCGAGGCAACGCTGGCCGCCCGGACGGTGGACGAGGCGGGCGCCCGCCTGGCCCTCGCGGAACGGGTCCGGTTCACCATGCTTCAGGCGGGATTACGGCAAGCCGGCTGATCGACCCGGCACGGGCCGACGCGCGAACTGCCGCGGGGGATGGCGATCGCGTCAACCGTGACCAGGTGGACAAGGCGGATCGAGTCCCATCTGGACTCAGCCACTCCGCACAGGAGGAACAGTGAGGGGGCGGGCCCCGTTCGCAGTCCCGCGGACAGGCGGCCGAGCGCTGACCGTCTCGTGGCCCGGGTCTCGCCGAGTGGCTACGGTTGAGCCATGACCGCACTGCCCGACTGGATGCGCCCGCCGCGCGAGGAAGGCTGGCTCGCGGAGGACCTGGACCGCCTCCCCGAGGCACCACGCCACACCGAGCTGATCGACGGAGCGCTTGTCTTCATGATGTCGCCGCAGAGGTGGTGGCACGGCCACCTCGTCACCATGCTCACCGTCGCTCTCATGGAGCAGGCGCCCGGCGATGTCAGGGTCGGCCGTGAGATGACCATAAAGCTCGACGAGCGTAACCGGCCTGAGCCGGACCTGCTGCTGACGACGGCCGACTACGACGGAGACCGTACCTGGTTCGCGCCGGACGAGGTGCGGCTCGTCATCGAGGTCGTCTCACCCGAGTCCGCGCACCGGGACCGCACGGTCAAGCTGCGCAAGTACGCGGAGGCCGGCATCCCGCACTACTGGTGCATCGAGGACGAAGACGGGGCCCCCGTCGTGCACGCCTACGAACTCGACGAACCGACTGGCGTCTACGCACCCGCAGGCATCTTCCGGGGCACCCTCAAGCGTCCTGTGCCCTTCGAAATCAGCCTGGATCTCGACAAGCTCACCCCACCGCGGAACGACTGAAGTCAGCACCAAGTCAGCGCAGGCACACGGAAGGGGCCGGGCTTCCGAGAGACCGGCCCCTTTTGACCTGCACTCTTGGCGAATCGCCTAGCGCACGGTAACGCGAGGGTCAGACGTTGAAGCGGAATGCTTGACGCCCGATCCTGACCTGCGGCGGAGCCCTGCGCAGGGCTCTGACCTGGGATTTTCTCGCTGGCAGGCGTTGGCACCCGACGGCCGTTTACGGGTGTCCCGCGGACTGGCTGCGGACTGGCTGGGTACGCCGAGGCAGAGAAATCCATGGGACACCGGCGGGACCTGCAACGAGACTGCACGGGTGAGCGACTCCTACCCCTGCCCCTGCTGCGGACACCGCGTGCTGGACGCGATGCCCGGCTCGTACGAGATCTGCCCCGTCTGCTTCTGGGAGGACGACGGGGTCCAGTTCCGCTGGCCGACCATGGGCGGCGGCGCGAACAAGGTCTCCCTGATCGAGGCCCAGCGCAACTACCAGGACTTCGGGGCCTGCGACCAACACGGCCGGCAGTACGTCCGCCCGCCGGCCGCGGACGAGCCGCTCGACCCTGCCTGGCGCCCCATCGACCTGACGCGCGACTCCTTCGAGGACTGGGACGCGGACGAACGCGCCCCGTGGCCCGACGACCGCTCGGTGCTCTGCTGGTGGCTCCCCACTTTCTGGCGCCGGGACCACCCATGACCGCCCACATCGAGAGACTCATCCAGCAGCTCGATGACTCGACCGGCCCGTCGTACGACGCCCGCGCAGAACTGATCGACATCGGCTCCGACGCCATCCCCGCCATCATCGACGGACTGCCCTCCCTCGGCGGCTTCGGGCAGCTGACCGCCATCGAAGTCTTCGAGGAGGTGGGCGACCCCCACTGCGGTCCCGCCCTCATCGGGCTACTGAAAAGCGACAACCCGACCGTCCGCGAATGGGCGGCCATGGCCTTGGCAAGCCTGGATATCGACGGTGCGGTCGAGCCCCTGCGCCGCACCTACCGCGCATGCCTGGAACGAGCGACCCCGCCCGACTGGACCGAGCCGGGCGGCATCCGCTGGGCCCTGACCGAACTCGGCGCACGCACCCCCGTCGTCCCACCGCTCACCGTTCACCTACGAGCCACCGCGGCGGACGACGCCCCCGGCTGGCCCTCGGCCCGCTTCCCCGAGATCATCAACGACCTGGCCGACCACGCCCAGGTCATCCTCTACTCCCAGTTCTGGCGCGTGGACGCCGGCCGCACGTACGGCGTCTCCGGCACCGGCCTGGACTGGGAACTCGACTGGAGTGCGCCCTGGGAGCACCTGGTCGAAGAGTCCCGCACCTGGTCCCTGCTGGAAGCCTCCGAAGCCCCCGTCGGCGACAACATCTTCGTCGCTCCCACCTGGATCGACCGTACCGACCTATACCCCGAGAGGTGACCGATGCCATTCCAGCACCCCGAGGAGATCGGCTACGGCCACGTGATCGAGCGCTACGTGACGAGGAAGGACTCGGACCACCCGCGCTACCGCGAACTGAAAAGCGGTCGTGTCCTGCGGCCCGGGTGGCCACACACCGAACGCTTCACCCGTCACCTCATCGACGACGCGGCCACGATCACCGACGCCGAACTGGATGCCCTCCTCGGCTACGAGTGGCGCTCACGCCTCACCGCTGCGTGGCTGATCGGCGTAGGCCGACGCGCCACCTTCCGCGAACGCATCGGCGACCTGCTCCTGGTCAGCGAGTTCTGCTTCTCCGGCAGCGCCTACTGTTTCGCCCTGGCCCGCTTCGGCACGCACGCGGACGCCGAGATCCTCAGCGCCTACTTGGACCACTACCTCCCCCGCGCGGCCTGCGCTACGGCCAGCCTGCGGCCCTCGGCCCCCTCCTCCACCTCGACGCCCACCTCGGCACCCACCAAGCCGGCCGCTTCACCCAGCTCGACGGCCTCTGGGACCAGTGGGCCAATGCCCTCGTCCACCTCCGCGACCAACCCAGTTACACAGCCCACGAGCAGCGCCACTGGGCCGACCTACACTGCGACTTCGCCAACAGCTGGACCCGACCGTAGCCGCAGCCGCCTGACTGCGGCTACGTGAAGTCCGCGTACGCCATGTATCGGCCGCAAGTGCGACACATGAAGAGGCAGCCGGTGGGCTGACTGCCCTTGTCCAGAGCACCCAGATAGCTCTCGACTGCCTCGGCAGACCACCTGGGGCGAGCCTCCGGCCCGTTTCCGGGCTGGAGGGTTCCGGCTCGCTCACGGGTTTGAGTAGGACATCCGACTCACTACCGCGCGGGACGCGGCAATCCGACGCGAAGGCAGGTGAGCACCCGACTCCGCTCTGTAGCATCATCTGACCAGGCGTTAGCAGCCCCACACAGAGACTGGGAGATCGGACGAGGGATGACGAGCACGCCGAAACCAGCGCAGCCGATCAGCCCAGCCGCCTACGGAGCCCTGGCCGGCGCGCTTAAGTCGATCTTCTGGTACAAGCGTGACCTCGAACGATTCATCCGCTTGTGGGCCACAGACCACCCTTCACTGCTGGCCCACATGGACTTCAGCGGCTACAAGTGGGCTACCGCAGATGAGTTCGTGGACCGGTTGATGGCAAATGAGCGCCAATACCGCGACCTTTCGCTTCGGATGATGGCGGAAGTTTCTCAGCACGAGCTTCCCTGCACTGAAGCGGCACGAGAACGCCGAAGCCCTGATCGCCGAGGCAAAGGAATCAGTCGACCATCTCAGGGGGCTGGTGGACCGCCAGCGCGTTGCCCACGACCAACAGTCGAAGTTCGATGACGAACTTCTCACGTACCGCGCCGTGGTAGAGGCCCAGCATAGCTTTGAAGCTAAGCTTGCCGCCCTTAAAGAACGCTTCCTCGAACTGGTGCGTATGGATAATCGCCAGAAGGCTGGCAGGCTTTTCGAGCCATTCCTGAATGACATCTTCAGGCTGTTCGACATGGAACCTCGCCTGTCATACAGCCTGGAGTACGAGCAAATCGACGGCTCGCTTACTTTCGACACGGACGACTACATCGTTGAGGCCAAGTGGTGGCAGGAGGCGATCCAGCCCCATCACCTCTACAGCTTCAATGAGAAGGTGAGACGGAAGGGGAAAAATTCGCTTGGGATCTTTATCAGCGTAAATGGATTCACTAGCGGAGCCCGAGAAGCATACAGGGAGAGTACGCCGTTCCTCACGATGGAGGGCCTCGATTTCTTCTATGTTCTAGACGGGCGCCTCACGCTCGACGAACTTTTGCGACGCAAGAAGCGTCATGCAAATGAGACCGGAAGCTGCTACTTTCCAGCCACGATGTTCCCGGGTGAGTAGCCTAACCAGCCCGTCGCCATCAAGCCGGCGGAAGGCGCTGCACCCACACTCAGGACGCGCAACTAACGCCACCCGTTAAGTGACACCTGAGAGCTGCCACGCAGGTACTGATGGAGAGCACTGGCAGTCGTGTCGACAAAGGCGTCGGGGATGGAGTTGGCATCAACCCAGCAGACCTGGGAGTGCTTGCGGGGTTCGCGGTTTTCGGGTTCGCCGGTCCATTCGTGGGCGGCGAACACGACCGTGAGGAAGCCGTTGGGGGCCTCCACGCCCCAGGCGCCGTGGATGATGTGGGCGACCTTGAGGGACTCGGGCTTCACCGTGAGGCCGGTCTCCTCGTACAGCTCGCGGACGGCCGTCTCGGTGATCGGTTCGCCCGGTTCGCTCTTGCCGACGGGGAGGTCCCACATGCCCTGGGCGAACTTGGCGTTCTCGCTGCGCTGGAGGAGGACGACGCGGTTGGTGGCCTTGTCGTGGACGATAACCGCAGCGACCAGCAGGGTCATCGATTCGAGCGCCGGCTTGAGGGCCTTCGGCTGGTCTTCGGTCTGCTGGGTCACGGTGTTCCCTTCGTCGGGCGGGTGTTGGGCATGTTAGGCGAGAGCCTCGCGGGCGCGGCGGGCGAGATCGGCGGCGCCAGGGACACGGCGGCGCTGGTAGACCGCGAGGGTGGAGCGGATCGAGGTGATCGCCTTGCGGGTGCGGTCGGAGGTCATGCCCTCCATGAGAACCAGGGCTTGGGTCCAGGCGGCGACGGCTTCGTCGGCACGGGCCTGGGCGGCGAGGCTGTCGCCGAGGTCGGCGTGGGTGAGGGCGTGGACGCGCTTGTACTTTTCAGGGTCCCAGCGGGTGAGGGCGTCGCGGTGCTGTTGTTCGGTGCCGATGTGGTCGGCGAGGTCGGTCAGGGTGCGGGCGGTGTGGCTGGCCACGGTGCCAGCGGCCGGGCCGCTCACGCGGGAGTAGCTGGGCTGGGGGCCGTCGTCCCGTAGGAGGGCGTCCTCGGCGGCGAGGAGGGCGCGTGCGGCCGACGGGTTCTCGTCGGTGGCCGCGTAGGCGCGGGCGTGGGTGATGTGGAGGAGGGCCTCGGTCTGGCCGTCGACGTGGCCGAGACCTGTGCGTAGGGCGCCTTCGACGAGGTCGACGCAGTGGTGGGGCTGCTTGAGGCTCAGGGCCTGGTGGGCGAGGGCGCGCATCATCCAGGCGGCGTGGCCGTGGGGGTCGGCTTCGCAGGCGAGCTTGTAGCCGACCTGGTAGTAGCGCTGGGCGGCGCCTTCCTGGCCGAGGTCGTGGTGCTTCCACCCTGCGAGGTAGGCGAGTTCGGCGACGGCGCCGAAGGCGGCCCAGCGTAAGGCATCGCTGGGGAAGCGTCCGCGCAGCATGGGGGCCGCTGTGTCGGCGAGGTACGCGGTGACGGTGGTCAGTCCGTGCCCGCCGCCGAGGCGTTCGTCGGCGGCGCTGAAGGCCGCGGTGATCTGACGTACGACGTCCACGTCCTCCGCCCCGACCAGGGACGTGCCGGTGCGGGCGCGGAGCATGCGGGCGGTGGCCTCGTGGTCGTATCCGAGCGGCATGGCGACGCCGGCGGTGGTGAAGGCCGCGATGGCGAGGAAGCGGCGGCGCTCGACGTCGGCCCGGCCCAGGTCGGTGACGGCGAGGACGGGGTCGGATTCCGCCGACTCTTCGTCATCACTGGTCTGGAGGCCGATCTCGGTCTGGGTGATCGTGCGCCCCGCTCGACGGGACAGCGCTTCGGCGAGGTACTGGCCTACTCGGCCCGACGGGGCACGAGTGCCGTTCACCCAGTGCGAGATGGCCGACTTGTTGGTCTGGAGGATCTCGCCGTTCTCGGCGGCGATGCGCCGCACGTCTCGGGCGAGGGCCTCGTAGGTGCAGCCGACCGCGTCGATGGCGTCGCGCAGACGGGAGTTGGGTTCTCTCTGCGCCGCCACGATCGCCTCCGCCCTGGAGCTGTAAACCGCGTATACCGCTTCAACTGCCTTCCACCGTACCCACTGAGCGTGACCACCGGTTCACTTATCAGCAGCCGCCCGGAACGGCGCGACCGTGATCCAGGCTCCCCCTTGGTCCGGGCGGCACCCCGAAGTTCCGTACGCCCACACCGGGCTCGGGCATTCCTGTGCCCGAACCTGGCCGATCAGAGACGGAGACACGGTGACCACCATCGACACCACGGCCATCACGGTCGAGCTGCCCGAGGCGTTCGACCCGCGCTGGAGCCGGCTGCCCGGCATCCAGGTCGACGGCCGACGCATCACGATCGACCCGGCCGAGTACTTCTTCCGCTTCGAGTCGAGCACGTGGCTCGTCGCCGACTGGGAGCTGGTCAAGGCCCAGCTCCTGGAGGTGGACGAGACGACCGAGAGCGCGGTCGAGCAGTTCGCGCTCGACTTCATCAAGCAGCACAGCGAGTCCACCTCCGATGCGGCCCGCGTTCTGGCCACCGCGTACGAGGTGTACGCGTATCTCTTCCGCGACGAGCACCTGGCCGGCCTCGGCCTGCCGCAGATCACCGCCGATCATCTGCGGATGCTCCGCGAGGCGGCCACGCTCATGGCGCTCAACAAGGTCGAGGTGGACGGGCACATCTCCAACGTCGGCCCGTGCTGGTTCTTCCCTGCCGCCACGTCCGTCGTCTTCGACCTGGACGACGAGACGGGCGGGATGCTCGACGAGGTCTACCACGGCGGCTGGTTCAACGAGCACCGCCGGATCGAGTCCATCAAGGCCCACACGGCGCTCGGTGGCCGGCTCGTGCACGGGTGCCAGTCCGTGCCGGACCAGTCCGGCGGCGTGGTCGCGCCCTACGGTGCCTCGATGGCGAACTTCCGCGACGACCTCGCCGCGTTCAAGGCGGGCTGGATCGAGCAGGTCTACGCCCACCACGTGAACCCCGCCGCGTAACCCACCATCCGATCAGGCTCCGGGGCGGGCCGGCATCCCTCGCCCGCCCCGGAAGCCACCATCCCCCGGAGCCCTCCCGTGACCACAAACCCCAGCGCCGAACTCCTCGACAACCTGCTCACCGCGACCGGCCAAACCACCGCCGTACGGGAGGAGGTACGCGTGTGGTCCATGTCCGGCGTCGAGCGCGTGACCTTCCCCGACGGCTCCACGGCCATCTTCAAGTACGCCAAGAAGCCGTTCGACAGCGAGGACCAGGCCCTCCGCCTGGCCCATACCCTCGGCGTACCCGTCCCCCAGGTCCACGCCTCCGCCGTCCTGGACGGCTGGCTCGGCATGCTCATGGAGGACCTCGGACCGTCCGTCCGCGAGGCCGACGACCTCGACGGTGTCGCTGCGGCTGTGGTCCTGCACGGCACCCGTACGGCTCCGCCCCTGCCCGTCCTCGGCCAGGAGCGCCTGCGCGCACTTCCGGCCCGGGCGCTGGAACACCTCGAACGGCTGCGCAAGGCCGACCGGTGGCAGGACGCCGACGACGTCGAGGACGCGATCGACCGGATCGCCAAGGCCGCCGAAGCCCGCTCGGCCGGAGCGACGCTGGAACCGTTCGGCTGGGTGCACTCCGAGTTCCACCCCACCAGCCTCCACATCGGCGAGCGCGGCTGGCGGCTGCTCGACTTCGCCCGCGCCTTCACCGGTCCCGGGCTGCTCGACCTCGCCAGCTGGCACGGCACCATCGAGCCCCCGCAACCCGTGCGCCTGCGCATCTTCCTGGAGCAGTACGTCACCGCCGGCGGCACCCCCGACGCCCTTGCCCCGCGCGGCGGGCTCACCGCCGAGAACTGGGCCCTGGGCTGGCACCGCATGTGGGCCGTCGAGTGGTTCATGGAGCAGTCCATCCGCTGGATCGACGACCCGGCCACCGACCCCGCCTACATCAAGGCCGTCCGCCGCCACCTCACCGACGTCCTCCGCCTCCTGGAGATCTGACGTGCTCGCCCAGGAATCCCCATGGCACACCCACGCCCTCCAGCGCACCGCCGCCGGACTCGCCGAACCCCTATCCGTACCCGCCCGGATGGAATGGACCACGAGACCCGGCCAAGGACCCGGCGCCGAGATCCTCGGCTCCGACCTGCGAGGCAAGCGACTCCTGGAACTCGGCTGCGGCCCCGGCCACAACGCCGCCCACCTCGCCACCCGCCACGGCGCTCACGTCACCGGCGTCGACCTGGTCGGCCTCCAGGTCCGCCGCGCCCGCTCCCACTACGGACGGCTGAACAACCTCACCTTCGTCGCCGGGCACGCCCTGCACTACTTGCACGCCTCCGACGAGCAGTTCGACGCGATCTACTCCGTCTTCGGCGCCGTAGGGCTCGTCGCCCCTGAGCTCCTGCTGCCGGCCATCGCCCAGCGCCTCACTCCCGGCAGGGTGCTCGTCTTCTCCATCCCTCACCCGCAGCGCGGCGGCCGAAGCCCCGCCAGTGACGACCGGCCCCGCCGCGACTTCGTCACCCTGCCCGACCACACCCGGCTCCCCATCGCGCGCTGGGAGTTCGCCACCGACCGCTGGGAGAAGCACCTCAGCCGGGCGGGCTTCTTGCTCACCTCGGCCCAGGAGTTCCACGACCCCCGCATGGGCCACTGGCCCACCACCCTGCTGATCCGCGCCCGCAAGCTCTGACAGCCGCCTTCGCCCCGCCTCTGGAGGACCGATGCGCCCGCCCTATCTGCTCCTCGACATTGACGGCGTCTTCATACCCTTCCCCGACGCGGACGGCTCGACCCCGGCCACCCACGCCCGCCACGTCGTCGTCCCCACCGACCGAAGCGCCGACAACCCGGTCACCGTCTGGCTCCACCCCGACCACGGCCGCCTGCTCATGGACGTAATCCGTACCGGCCTGGTCACCCCCGTCTGGTGCACCAGTTGGCGGCAGGACACCACTACTCTCATCGGCCCCCTTCTGGGCCTTCCGCCGCTGCCGTACGTCGACCTGCCGCGCCCCCAGATCACCACCAGCCACCCCAACGGCTACCTCTGGAAGCGCGACCACGTCGACGCCTGGCTGGCAGACGCCCCCGCCGTCTGGATCGACGACGACTTCACCGGTCTCGACCACGCCTGGGCGGCGGAGCGCACCGCCAAGGGAACGGCGACCCTCCTCGTTCAGCCCGACCCACACCTCGGGCTGCAGCCCGAGCACCTGACCGAGGTCACGACGTGGGCCTCGCAGTTACCCACAGCCCGCCCCGCCTGACGACTGATGCCTTCGCTGTCCCGAGCAGCGAGGGCGCAGGAGTAACGGAGCCTGGGGACTGGCGGAACATGCTGATCAACGCTCATGTAAGCGCTGAGCGAGGCTTGTTCCAAGGTTGTACGTGATCGTTGCCCGCACCCTGCGGAAGCGTCTTCAACGGGACATCCCGGCTGGCTGGCCACGGCGTGCTGTCTGTGCCGACTGGCATGATCAGTTGCATGATTCTGCTCCGTCTTTCAGCACCGCGCCGCCGGGCCGTAGGAGCCGTCGTGGAGGTTGCTGGGTGAATTCGTGGGAGAGCGACCAGGCGTACCGGGCGGTGGTGCGGGCGTTCGTAGACGGGGATCCGCTCGACCAAGTGGGGGGTCCCCTCGACGTTCGCGCGGTGGTGGCGGGTATCCGTCCGGGAGCCAAGGACGGGCTTCTGCTTGAGGAGGTGCCATGGGACCGCTTCCCGGAGGGTGCCAGGGTCCAGGAGGCCATGGAACGGTTGCGCTCGGGCGACGCCGCCGCCGTTGATGGTGCGCTCGGCACGCTGATCGGCCTGTGTGCCAGCGATATGAGGGCGGCGGCCGCGCCGACAGTGCCTTTCCTGATTCGAATCGGTACCGGTCCGGAGGACCGCCACCATGCCGAGGCCCTGACCGTGGTGGGCGAGGTGGCGCGCATGCGGCACCAGGGCGTGTGCACGCGTGCCGACATGCTGCGGTTCCGCAGCGATGACGAATGGTCCTTCGAGGTCACCGGCTACCTGCAGAACTGGTCAGTGCAGGCCGCCCGCGAAGCGATCGCCGCGGACACCGATCTTCTTCTGGCCCGGCTCGACGACCCCGCCCCCACAGTGCGCATCGCCACCGCATACGCCCTGGCGGCTGCATCTGGCCGCGCGCAGGACATCCTCACTGCGCTCCACTCCCGCCTGCCCACCGAGCACAACCCGGCCGCACGCGCAGGCTTGGTCCTGGCGATCGCGCAGCTGGCCCGGGCGCACCAAGGCCAGGGGACGGTGGTGTGGATGCGGGCCCGCTGGTCCGACCCCGCACGACCGCCCGAGGTACGCGTGAGCGCCGCGCTGGGGTGGATGTGCCTCACCGACCTGCCGGTCCCGGACGAACTGCGCGCCATGCTGGACAACCTCGCTTCCGACGAGACAGCTCGGTTGATGGCACCGTTGCCGTGGATGCGCGCCGTCGAGACCGCCAGGGGCAGCGGCCTTCACCGTTGCCTGCGCGCAATGCTGCACCCCGGCATAGCTGACGTCGAAGACTGCGATGACCCGTGGTCCTGACACCGAGTCGGGCGTTCCCTGAGGGAACACGTTCGCTGTTCCCTCGGAGAACATGTCGCACGAGGGCGCGTCGGTCTCCGCGTTACCGGCCCCTTCGTAGAGATTCTGGCCGGGATCGATCGGCCACTGGTGTGGCCGACGGGTGTGGCGTGGTGGACATGGACGATGCGCCGCTGATCTGGCCCGCGCCGCCGCCAAGTGGCACGAGCAGCGCGGCCACGAACAGCGCACTTCATGGACGGGTCCTGGCGGCCCGCCTGCGCGAAGGCCGGCATAGCGAAGGGCACCGGACCTCATGCCCTGCGGCATCACTACGCCAGCCTGCTGATCAAGCACGGCGATTCGGTGAAGACCGTCTCCGAGCGCCTCGGCCACACCAACGCGGCCATGACGCTGAACATCTACACCCACCTGTGGCCCGACTCCGAGGAGCGGACCCGGGCCGCCGTCGACAAGGCGTACACGGACCGGTCCGCCGATGCACAGCCGCAGGTCGACGAAGCGGCGTAGCCGCTCCCCCGCGCGCCGGACTCATCCAGCACGCTGCGGACTCCGTGCGGACCGCAAAGGCCGCCCAACCCGCTCCGCCGCAGGTCAGACGGCCTTTCGCCATACGTATTAGACGTTGAAGCGGAACTCCACCACGTCCCCGTCCTGCATCACGTAGTCCTTGCCCTCCATGCGGGCCTTGCCCTTGGCGCGGGCCTCGGCCACCGAGCCGGTGGCGACCAGGTCGTCGAAGGAGATGACCTCGGCCTTGATGAAGCCCTTCTGGAAGTCGGTGTGGATGACGCCTGCCGCCTCGGGGGCCGTGGCGCCCTTCCTGATGGTCCAGGCGCGGGATTCCTTGGGGCCGGCCGTGAGGTAGGTCTGGAGTCCGAGGGTCTTGAAGCCGACGCGGGCGAGGGTGGCGAGGCCGGGCTCCTCGGCGCCGACCGACTCCAGGAGTTCCAGGGCGTCCTCCTCGTCGAGTTCGGCGAGGTCCGCCTCCAGCTTGGCGTTGAGGAAGATCGCCTCGGCGGGGACGACCAGGGCGCGCTGCTCGGTCTTGAAGTCCTCGTCGAGCAGTTCGTCCTCGTCGACGTTGAAGACGTAGAGGAACGGCTTGGTGGTGAGGAGGTGCAGGTCGTGCAGGAGTTCGGCGCGGTCCGAGCCCTGGACGATGCCGTGGGCGAACAGCGTGTCGCCCTTCTCCAGGATCTCCTTGGCCTCCTCGACGGCCTTGACCTTGGGGGCCACGTCCTTCTTGATGCGCGACTCCTTCTGGAGGCGCGGCAGGACCTTCTCGATGGTCTGGAGGTCGGCGAGGATCAGCTCGGTGTTGATCGTCTCGATGTCGTCCTTCGGCGAGACCTTGCCGTCGACGTGCACGACGTTCTCGTCCTTGAAGGCGCGGATGACCTGGCAGATCGCGTCGGACTCACGGATGTTCGCGAGGAACTTGTTGCCCAGGCCCTCACCCTCGGAGGCGCCGCGCACGATGCCCGCGATGTCCACGAAGTCGACCGTCGCGGGGAGGATGCGCTCCGACCTGAAGATCGACGCCAGCTTGGCCAGGCGGCCGTCGGGGACGCCGACGACACCCACGTTGGGCTCGATCGTGGCGAACGGGTAGTTGGCCGCCAGCACGTCGTTCTTGGTCAGGGCGTTGAACAGGGTCGACTTGCCGACATTGGGCAGGCCGACGATTCCGATCGTGAGCGACACGTTGCGACTTCCCGTAGTGAGAGGGTGAGCGGGCCAGGGGCTGCCCGAGCCGGCGGGCCGGCCGATCCACCAGTTTACGGGGTTCGGGCCACCGGCCGGCTGCCGCGTCGAACACGTGGACAAGCTCAGTTCTTCGGCTTGGTTTCGGCGTGTCTGGGCCACGATCGGGCACATAAACCGACCTAGGTTGGTCCGATGGAGCAACGCAGGACCCGACCCCGTCAGCACGGCCCGAGCCGCGGTGCCCCTCTCGGGCCACTGCCGCCGCAGGCGAGACGGCGGCCGGCGACGGCCGAGCGCCGGCCCGCTCCGGGAAGGCCGCGTCCGGCACCCGCGGCGGGGCCCGCGCGGCTGCCGAACCCACGGCTCACGGGGCTCGGCTGCGGCCTCTTCTGCATGGCCGTGATGTTCCTGCTCGGCTTCCTGGACGACCTGGTCCTCGGGGCGTCCCTGACCGCGTACGGCGTGCTGTTCCTGCCGGTGTCCGCGCTGACCGCGCTGTGGGTGCGCGGGGGCGATCTGCTGACCGCCCCCGTCGTCGTCCCCATCGCCTTCGCCGTCGGCCTGCCGACCGTCGCCGACGGCGGTGGCGGCGGTTTCCTGGGCGTGGTGATGGGCCTGGTGACAGCCCTGTCCACACAGGCCGGCTGGCTCTACGGCGGGACGCTGATCGCCGGGGTGATCGTCATCGTCCGCCGGACGCGGCTGGTCCGGCGGCGCCGCAGGGCCTGACCTCGCCGGTTATTGCACGTGGTGCGCCGCGCGCATCGCCGCGCCCACGATCCCCGCGTTGTTCTGCAGCTGGGCCGGGACGATCTCGGCCTTGACGCCCTCGATGTACGGCAGGAACTTGTCGGCCTTGCGGCTCACCCCGCCGCCGATGATGAACAGGCTCGGGGTGAAGAGCATCTCGACGTGCGCCAGGTACTTGTTGACCCGGCGGGCCCAGTGCTCCCAGCTCAGGTCGCCGTCCTCCTTGGCCTTGCTGGAGGCCTTCTTCTCGGCGTCGTGGCCGTCCAGCTCCAGGTGGCCCAGCTCGGTGTTGGGGACCAGCTCGCCGTCGACGAACAGGGCGCTGCCGATGCCGGTGCCGAAGGTGAGCAGGATGACGACACCCTTGCGGTACCGGCCGGCGCCGAACTCCATCTCGGCCACGCCCGCCGCGTCCGCGTCGTTGACCACGGTCACCGGGAGTCCGCCGAGCCGCTCGCTGAACAGCTTGCGCGCGTCGGTGTCGATCCAGCTCCTGTCGACGTTCGCCGCCGTACGGATGTGGGTGCCGTCGCTGATCACCCCGGGGAAGGTGAGGCCGACCGGGCCGCTCCACCTGAAGTGGTCGACGACCTGCTTGACCCCGTCGGCGACGCTGTCGGGCGTCGCCGGTTGCGGGGTGAGCACCTTGCACCGCTCCTGGGCCAGGTCGCCCTTGTCCAGGTCCACGGGAGCGCCCTTGATCCCGGAACCACCGATGTCCACACCGAAGATCTGCATGGCTCCACGTTACGTCGTACGACTGACAGTCACGACGTCGGGCGACCCCGCGGTCACACAGCCGTACGGAGGCGGCTCACGCCTCGGCGCCGCTGCCGCCGCGCTCGGCGACCAGGGTCGCCGCCTCTTCGCGCAGGTCACGGCGGAGTTCCTTGGGGAGCGAGAAGGTGATGGACTCCTCGGCCGCCTTGACGATCTCGACGTCGCCGTAGCCGCGCTCGGCGAGCCACTCCAGGACCTGCTCGACCAGCACCTCGGGCACGGAGGCGCCGGAGGTGACGCCGACGGTGGTCACGCCTTCCAGCCACGCCTCGTCGATCTCTGCGGCGAAGTCGACCAGGCGGGCGTCCCGGGAGCCGGCCAGCTTGGCGACCTCCACCAGCCGCTTGGAGTTGGAGGAGTTGCGGGAGCCGACCACGATGACCAGCTCGGCCTCGGCGCCCATCTGCTTCACGGCGAGCTGACGGTTCTGCGTGGCGTAGCAGATGTCGTCGCTGGGCGGGGAGATGAGCTGGGGGAACTTCTCCTTGAGCGCGTCGACGGTCTCCATGGTCTCGTCGACGCTCAGCGTGGTCTGGGAGAGCCAGACGACCTTGGACTCGTCGCGGACCTCGACCTTGGCCACGTCCGCCGGGCCGTCGACCAGCTGGATGTGGTCGGGGGCCTCGCCGGAGGTGCCGATGACCTCCTCGTGGCCCTCGTGGCCGATCAGGAGGATGTCGTAGTCCTCCTTGGCGAAGCGGACGGCTTCCTTGTGGACCTTGGTGACCAGCGGGCAGGTGGCGTCGATGGTGGCGAGGCGGCCGCGCTCGGCCTCCTCGTGGACGACGGGGGCGACGCCGTGTGCGGAGAACATCACGATGTTCCCCGGCGGGACCTCCTCGGTCCGCTCGACGAAGATCGCGCCCTTCTTCTCCAGGGTCTGCACGACGTACTTGTTGTGGACGATCTCGTGCCGGACATAGATCGGGGCCCCGTACTGTTCCAGGGCCTTCTCGACGGCGATCACGGCGCGGTCCACACCCGCGCAGTAGCCACGGGGGGCGGCGAGCAGGACACGGCGGCCAGGCGAAGCGGTCATGGCACCCATCGTAAGGCCGCGTTCGGGGGGCGAAGATCGTGTCCGGGTGACGATCCCGGGGAGACCGGGGAGACCGGGGGGCGGCGGGCACGCGCGCGGGGGTGTTCGCCCCCGCCGCCCCTACCCGTCCCGTCCTCCAGGGGGTGCCCCCCCTTCGACCGCCCGCTCCGGGGGCTGCCGCCCCCGAACCCCCGCATCGGCCTGAACGGCCTCGTCCTCAAACGCCGGACAGGCTGGTGGGCGGGGGTGCGGGCCTGCCTTCGCCCTCGAACGCCGGACAAGCTGGTGGGCGGGGGTGCGGACCGGCCTTCGCCCTCGAACGCCGGACAAGCTGGTGGGCGGGGGTGCGGGCCTGCCTTCGTCCTCGGACGCCCGACGGGCCGGGGGCGTGAGGGTCGGCCTTCGTCGTCAACGGACGACGGGCTGGTGGTGGGGGTGCCGACCGGCTTCGTCGTCAAACGCCAGAGGGGCTGGTGCGGCGTGCGGGCCGGCCTTCGTCCTCAAGCGCAGGACCAGGTGGGGGTGCGGACCTGGCTCTCGTCCTCGAACGCCCGACAGGCTGGTGGGATGCCAGACGGAGTGGTGGGGGTGGCGGACGCCGGGCGGGGTGAGGGGGGCTGTCGGTCCGCGCCGTTACTCTCGCGGCATGGCTTTGAACACGTCCGCTGAGGTTCCCGTGCCCGTTGGTGAGGTTTCCCGGCTCATCGGTGGGTGGATCGACCGGCTGGGGGCCGTGTGGGTCGAGGGGCAGATCACGCAGCTCTCGCGGCGGCCGGGGGCGGGGGTGGTGTTTCTGACGTTGCGGGATCCGTCGTACGACATCTCGATCGGGGTCACCTGTTATCGGCAGGTGTTCGACGCCGTGGCCGACATGGTCGGCGAGGGGGCGCGGGTCGTCGTCCACGCGAAGCCGGAGTGGTACGCGCCGCGTGGGCAGCTGTCCTTGCGGGCGGCCGAGATAAGGCCGGTCGGGGTCGGGGAGCTGCTGGCGCGGCTGGAGATGCTCAAGAAGACGCTGGCCGCGGAGGGGCTGTTCGCGGCCGGGCGGAAGAAGCCGTTGCCGTTTCTGCCTCAGTTGATCGGGCTGGTGTGCGGGCGGGCCTCGGCTGCCGAGCGGGACGTGCTGGAGAACGCCCGGCACCGGTGGCCGGCGGTGCGGTTCGAGGTGCGGAATGTGCCGGTGCAGGGCGTGCACGCGGTGCCGCAGGTGGTGCAGGCCGTGAAGGAGCTCGACGCGATGGAGGAGGTGGATGTGATCATCGTCGCGCGCGGCGGCGGCAGCGTGGAGGATCTGCTGCCGTTCTCCGACGAGCAGCTGGTGCGGGCGGTCGCCGAGTGCCGTACGCCGGTCGTCTCCGCGATCGGGCACGAGCCCGACAATCCGCTGCTCGACTACGTCGCCGACCTGCGTGCCTCCACTCCTACCGACGCCGCCAAGAAGGTCGTCCCCGATGTGGGGGAAGAGGCGGAGCGGGTGCGGATGCTGCGGGACCGGGGGCGGCGGTGTGTGGAGGCGCTGGTGGCGCGGGAGGAGCGGGGACTGGCGCACGCGCTCGCGCGGCCGGCCATGGAGGATCCGCACCGGATGGTCGACGAGAGGGCCGATCACGTCGTCTCGCTGGTCGATCGTTCGCGGCGCTGCCTCGGGCATCTGCTCGACCGCGCCGACTCCGAGCTGACGCACACGCACGCGCGCGTGGTGGCTCTCTCCCCCGCCGCCACGCTGCAGCGCGGTTACGCCGTGCTGCAGAAGGGCGACGGTCACGTGGTGCGCGACGGCGCGGAGGTCGAGCCGGGCGAGGCACTGCGGGCGCGCGTCGCGGAGGGGGAGTTCACGGTGCGGGTGGACGGCTAGAGCCATGCCCTACGGGCGGATGAGATGAGAGAGGCAGCAAGCGTATGAGCAGCAGCAAGGCGGAGGAAGCGCTCTCCTACGAGCAGGCGCGGGACGAGCTGATCGAGACCGTGCGGCGCCTGGAGGCCGGCGGGACGAGCCTGGAGGAGTCCCTCGCGCTCTGGGAGCGGGGAGAGGAGCTGGCCAAGGTGTGCCGGCGCTGGCTGGAGGGGGCGCGGGCCCGGCTGGACGCGGCGCTGGCCGAGGAGGAGGAAGAGGAGGAAGGGGGCGAAGAGGAGGACTGAGCTGGGCGGTCGCTGTGAGGGGGGTCACCACGGTCGGGTTTTTGTTGAAGCTTGAATCTTTCCTGTCGTATGGTCGTGCCGTCAGCCTATCCGGACCGCGGTCCGGATTCGACCGGGATGCGACCTCTAGGAAGATCAACCATGTCTCTCGTTCTCGACCCCACCGCTCAGGACCTGCTGTTCCGCGAGGCCCGCACCGCCAACACCTTCACCGACGAGCCGGTGACCGACGAGCAGGTGCAGGCCATCTACGACCTGGTCAAGTACGGCCCGACCTCCATGAACCAGTCGCCGCTGCGCGTGGTCCTGGTCCGCTCCCCCGAGGCCCGCGAGCGCCTGGTCCCGCACATGGCGGAGGGCAACCAGAAGAAGACCGCCACCGCCCCGCTGGTCGCGATCCTCGCCGCGGACAACGAGTTCCACGAGGAGCTGCCGCAGCTGTTCCCGCACTTCCCACAGGCCAAGGACGCCGTCTTCGGCGACCGCGCGGTGCGCGAGGGCAGCGCCTCCCTGAACGCCGCCCTCCAGGCCGCGTACTTCATCATCGGCGTCCGCGCCGCCGGTCTCGCCGCCGGCCCGATGACCGGCGTCGACTTCGCGGGCATCCAGAAGGAGTTCCTGGACGACGACCACACCCCGCTGATGGTCGTCAACATCGGGCGTCCGGGTCCCGAAGCCTGGTTCCCGCGCTCCCCGCGCCTGGCGTACGACGACGTCGTCACGACCGTCTGAGCCACCCCGCGCAGAGGCCCTTGGCGACCGCGCCGCGCCGGGGGCCTCTCTCGCGTGCGCGTCGTGACACCCGGGCCACTCGGGTCACCCGGGTCACCCGGGTCAGGACGTCTTCAGTGCCGCCGCCATCTTCGCCAGCTCGGTGAAGGAGGCCGTGCCGGCCACCACCGTGGTGGAGCCGGTGGTGCCGTCCAGCACCAGCGCGTCGTAGCGGCCGCCGGTGTAGTGCGTCCAGGTGCGGTCGCCGATCTTCTCGGTCGTCTTCGTGGCCGACGCGCCCTGGGTGGCGTCGTCGATGAAGTCGGCGCGCTTCTGAGTGGACTGCTCGACCTGGACGTACTGACCGTCGGGGGTCTGGTAGCCGAGGTGCCAGCGGTCGCCGCTCTCGCCCTGGAAGCGGACCGAGGTGGCCTTCCAGGTGCCGGGCAGGCCCTGCGGCGCGGCCACCGGGTAGCTCGCCGCGCGCCGTGCCGTCAGCAGTTCGACCCGGTAGTCGACCCGCTGGATGTCGGGAGCGTGATCGTCGTGCGGTACGAGCAGGTAGATGAAGCCCGCCGCGAGGCCGATCAGGGCCAGGGAGAGGATCATGTCCCGGACCGTCTTCTGCTTGCCGTTCGTGCCTGCCACGTCCCCTATCGTCGCAGGTGCCCCTCGTGCTCATCCGTGGGGTCCCCTGCTCATTTTGTCAGCCTGGCGATAGAGTCGACGGGAAAACCCTCATCCGGCCGTCGTCGTATCAGAAAGGTGCGCTCCGATGACCGAGAATCATCATCATCTGCCGTCCGAACTCGATGTTCCCTCCGAAGCCCCCGACCGTAACCTCGCCCTGGAGCTCGTCCGGGTGACCGAAGCCGCCGCGATGGCCGCGGGGCGCTGGGTGGGCCGCGGCGACAAGAACGGCGCCGACGGCGCCGCGGTGCGTGCCATGCGGACCCTCGTCTCCACCGTGTCGATGAACGGCGTGGTCGTCATCGGCGAGGGCGAGAAGGACGAGGCCCCGATGCTCTTCAACGGAGAGCGCATCGGGGACGGCACCGGGCCCGAGGTCGACATCGCCGTCGACCCGATCGACGGGACGACGCTCACCGCCAAGGGCATGCCCAACGCGATCGCCGTGCTGGCCGCGGCCGAGCGCGGGGCGATGTTCGACCCATCCGCCGTGTTCTACATGGACAAGCTGGTCACGGGACCGGAGGCGGCGGACTTCGTCGACATCGACGCGCCCGTCTCCGTGAACATCCGCCGGGTCGCCAAAGCGAAGCGGGCCACCCCGGAGGACGTGACCGTCGTCATCCTCGACCGGCCTCGGCACGAAGGGATCATCAAGGAGATCCGGGAGGCCGGCGCGCGCATCAAGCTGATCTCCGACGGTGACGTCGCCGGGTCGATCTACGCGCTGCGCGAGGGCACGGGCGTCGACATGCTGCTCGGGATCGGCGGCACGCCCGAGGGCATCATCTCGGCGTGCGCGGTGAAGTGCCTGGGCGGGACCATCCAGGGCAAGCTGTGGCCCAAGGACGACGAGGAGCGGCAGCGAGCCGTCGACGCCGGGCACGACCTGGACCGGGTACTGACGACCGAGGACCTGGTGACCGGGGAGAACGTGTTCTTCGTCGCCACCGGGATCACGGACGGCGAGCTGCTGCGGGGCGTGCGGTACCGGTCGGAGACCGCGCTGACCGAGTCCATCGTGATGCGGTCGAAGTCGGGGACGGTGCGGCGGATCGACTCCGAGCACCGGCTGCGCAAGCTGCGGGCCTACAGCACGGTTGATTTCGACAAGCCGAAGTAACGCCTGAGCCTCGGGAGCAGGGGCGCAGGGGCTGCGGGCCGTCGGCGGCCGCGGATGCGTCGTGGCCGGTCGCGCCCACGCGGCGGAAGCCGCATACCGACTGCGGCCCCACGCCCCTGGGGGTGCACCTGCGGCGCTGCGAGATGCCGTCGGTCGCGCTCGCGCGGCGGCAGGCGTGCATCGGCGCGGTCCCCCGCCTCCGAGGGGCACGGTGCCCCCGGTCGAACAGAAAGGCGCCCTCGGTGCGGAGAGGGCGCCTTTTCGTCACCCTGCCTGGGCTATGCGGTTCGCTGCCGCTGCCCTCGCCGCCTTCTTCAGTTCCATGTCGCGCCGCCTGCGGCGGGCCAGGACCACGCGGCGCTCCGCTGCGGTGAGGCCGCCCCAGACGCCGTAGGGTTCGGGCTGGAGCAGCGCGTGTTCGCGGCACTCGACCATCACGGGACAACGGGCACAGACCCGTTTGGCCGCCTCCTCCCGGGACAGCCGGGCAGCGGTGGGTTCCTTGGAGGGTGCGAAGAACAGGCCTGCCTCGTCGCGCCGGCACACCGCCTCGGTGTGCCAGGGTGCGTCTTGGTCCCTGTCCCGCACTGGCACCCGCTGGGCCGGAACGGCAGCTACCTGCAGGGACGAATGCGGCGGTTGCAGCACGGGTCTACTCCTGACGACGGCTTCGCGAGCGAGAGACGATGCAGCAAGGCCTACCCGCTGTGCGCGGGCCTATGCACAGCGTCCCCAACAGCCGTACCACGGCGGCCAGTTCACGACCCCTGGTGCAGCTGGGCCGGGAGTGGTTCGCAAGCGTCAACGGTCCAGGTGTTTGCGCAACTTCCTGTCGACCTTGTCCTGAACCCGGTCCAGGATGTCCTCGATGAGCTTTCCGCGCTTCGGCCGCGCCTCCACGTTGCCGAGGACGGCCCAGCCGTCGACGTAGACGACCGGGGCGTCGGAGTCGACCGAATCCAGTGTGTCCGCCTCGAAGTTGCCCAGCACGCCACCGCCGGTGCCGCGCAGCGACACGTTCTCCGGGACGCGGATCTGAACGTCGCCGAAGACCGAGACCGCCTTGATGACGACCTGCTGGTACTCGAAGATCGCCTCGGTCAGGTCGAGCTCGATGGAGCCGAAGACCGCGTAGGCGTGCAGCCGGCGGCCGGCCCGCCAGCGGCCCCGGCGGCGGGCGCTGCTGAAGACGGCCACCACGTTGCTGTCCGCCTCCACGGGGATCGCGCCGGGCGTCGGCCGGGGCGGCACCGGTGTGTAGGCCGGGCCGGCCGGGCGGGCGTGGGCCGCGGGCAGGTCCCGTATGAAGACCTCCAGCTCGCCCACCGTCTTGGCATTCAGCACCCCCTCCACGCGCTCGGCGTGCTCGTCGGCGGTCAGGCGCCCCTCGGCGAGGGCCTCCCGCAGGATGTCGGCGATGCGGTCACGGTCGGCGTCCGAGGCGCGCAGCTCGGCCACCGGCGCTCCGGCGTGCTCCTGAGGGGTCTGCTTCTGAAGGTCCACGGCAGCAGAGTACCGAAACGCGATAGATCGCGACTACCCTTCGTCGCGACCTGTGGAAAACCCGTACGGTTCCCGAACTGAGCCTTACCTCACAGGTTCCGTGTCGGTGGCAGGTTCTACGCTGGTGAGGCCCGCCAGCGTCGGCGGGCAGCCGTCCGTCAGAGTGAGGAATGGGCTGAGATGCCTGAGTTCGCGTACACCGATCTGCTCCCCCAGGGCGAGGACACCACCCCGTACCGGCTGGTGACCTCGGAGGGTGTGTCCACCGTCGAGGGACCGGACGGGCGGACGTTCCTCAAGGTGGAGCCGGAGGCGCTGCGCAAGCTGGCCGAGGAGGCGATCCACGACATCCAGCACTACCTGCGGCCCGCCCACCTCGCCCAGCTGCGGCGCATCATCGACGATCCCGAGGCGTCGAACAACGACAAGTTCGTCGCGCTCGACCTGCTGAAGAACGCGAACATCGCGGCGGCCGGCGTGCTGCCCATGTGCCAGGACACCGGCACGGCGATCGTCATGGGCAAGCGCGGGCAGAACGTCCTCACGGAGGGCGGTGACGAGGCGGCCCTCTCCCGCGGCATCTACGACGCCTACAAGAACCTCAACCTGCGCTACTCGCAGATGGCTCCGCTCACCATGTGGGAGGAGAAGAACACCGGGTCGAACCTGCCGGCCCAGATCGAGCTCTACGCCGCCGACGGCGGCGCCTACAAGTTCCTCTTCATGGCGAAGGGCGGCGGCTCGGCCAACAAGTCGTTCCTGTACCAGGAGACGAAGGCCGTCCTCAACGAGGCCTCCATGATGAAGTTCCTGGAGGAGAAGATCCGTTCGCTCGGCACGGCCGCCTGCCCGCCGTACCACCTGGCGATCGTCGTCGGCGGCACGAGTGCCGAGTACGCCCTGAAGACCGCCAAGTACGCCTCCGCGCACTACCTGGACGAGATCCCGGCCGAGGGCTCGGAGCTCGGACACGGGTTCCGGGACAAGGACCTGGAGCAGAAGGTCTTCGAGCTGACGCAGAAGATCGGCATCGGCGCGCAGTTCGGCGGCAAGTACTTCTGCCACGACGTGCGCGTGGTGCGGCTGCCGCGGCACGGCGCCTCCTGCCCCGTCGCCATCGCCGTGTCCTGCTCCGCGGACCGGCAGGCCGTCGCGAAGATCACCGCCGAGGGCGTCTTCCTGGAGCAGCTGGAGACGGACCCGGCGCGGTTCCTGCCGGAGACCACGGACGAGCACCTGGACGAGTCCTCGGACGTGGTGAAGATCGACCTGAACCAGCCGATGGACACGATCCTCGCCGAGCTGACCAAGTACCCGGTCAAGACCCGGCTCTCCCTCACCGGGCCGCTGGTCGTGGCCCGTGACATCGCGCACGCCAAGATCAAGGAGCGGCTGGACGCGGGCGAGGAGATGCCGCAGTACCTGAAGGACCACCCGGTGTACTACGCCGGTCCGGCGAAGACCCCCGAGGGGTACGCCTCGGGTTCCTTCGGGCCGACCACGGCCGGCCGCATGGACTCCTACGTCGAGCAGTTCCAGGCCGCGGGCGGGTCCAAGGTGATGCTGGCCAAGGGCAACCGCAGCAGGCAGGTCACCGACGCGTGCGAGGCGCACGGCGGCTTCTACCTCGGCTCCATCGGCGGTCCGGCCGCGCGTCTCGCCCAGGACTGCATCAAGAAGGTGGAGGTCGTCGAGTACGAGGAGCTCGGCATGGAGGCCGTCTGGAGGATCGAGGTCGAGGACTTCCCGGCGTTCGTCGTCGTCGACGACAAGGGCAACGACTTCTTCCAGGACCCTGCCCCGGCTCCGACGTTCACCACGATCCCGGTCCGGGGTCCCGGGCTGGCGTAGCGCGCCGCGCGGGGCGGCGGGGGACGGGTGTTCGCCCCCGCCGCCCCTACCCGTCCCGTCCTCCAGGGGGTGCACCCCCTTCGACCGCCCGCTCCGGGGGCTGCCGCCCCGAACCCCCGCATCGGCCTGAACGGCCTCGTCCTCAAACGCCGGACGGGCTGGTGGGCGGGGGTGCGGACCGGCCC
>NZ_JBFBJL010000023.1:0-154707 GCF_040686075.1 Streptomyces sp. NPDC086519 | reverse complement strand
GTACTGCGGCAGGACGAGGACGTGCCGGAAGCGGGAGGGCAGGGTGCCGAGGTCGAGGGTGAGCCCGTCGAAGAGGTTGAGCCGGCCGAGGGGCCACGGCGGCCGACACCCGCCGGACATCGCCCAGGACCGGCAGCAGCACGGACAGGGCGTGCGGACCCACGTCCCACAGCGCGCCCTTCTCCCGCCGCCACGGCGAGTCGGCGAACGGGCTCTCTCCGGTGAACAAGGAACCCAGCCAGTGCGCCCGGGCCGTGAACCACCCCGCCGTCGCCGCCTGTTCACCGATCCACGCCTCCGGTTCCCGCTGGAACCGGGTGGTGAAGAACACCACGGAGGCGACCCCGGCCCGCTCGGCCGCCTCCGTCACCGCCCGCCCCTCGGCGACGCCGAGCGCGAGCGGCTTGTCCAGCAGCAGATGCCGGCCGGCCGCCGCGGCCCGCACCGCCAGTTCCGCCTGGACGACCGGCGGCAGCGCCACGGCCACCGCGTCCACATCGCCGAGCAGCGCGTCCACGTCGGCGTAGGTTCGGACGCCGTACTCCCCGGCCAGTTCCGCGGCGGCCTCGGGGCGGCGGCCCCACACCCCGACGAAGTCCAGCGAACCGTGCCCCGCCAGCGCGGGGGCGTACGCCGCCCGCGCCCAGGGCCCGGTGCCCAGCAGTCCGATGCGCATCTCCCGTTCCTTTCTCCCCGCCCGGCTCCACATCGTCGCCCGGCCCGTCAAGACGTCGCACTCCGCCCGCCGCCGGCATAGGACCGGCACCGGTCGGTGCCGTGCGCCAGCCATCCGGCGATGGCCTCGGCGATCGGCTGACCGGTGTCCATCTCGACGAACCCGAACTGGCCCGACTGGTTGCACTCCAGGAACCACCAGATGCCGTCCGCGTCCTCCGCGAAGTCGAAGGCACCGTAAGCCAGCCCGGCATCCTTCATGTACGTGCGGACGGCCTCGGCCACACGCGGCGGCACCTCCGCCTCCCGCCAGGGAGAGTCGGACGGCGTGAACCGGACGTCCACGTCGTCGGGGTGGGCGTCCGGGCTCACCGGCTTGCGGGCCGCCAGCAGCCGCTCGCCGACCACCGTCAGCCGGATGTCGGCCCGCTTGGCGACCCGCCGCTGCAACAGCGTCGGGCCGAACGCCACCGCCGCGAAGTCGGTGTCCGGCGCCACCCGGCTGGTCGGCACCGCCCGCGGCGGCTCCTGCGGATGCGCGCCCGACACCGGCTTGACCACGAGGTCCGGGAACCGCTCCGCGAACTCCCGGGCCGCCTGCGGAAAGGTGGTGATCAGCGTCGCGGGCACGGCGAGCCCGCTGCGCTGGGCCAGCCGCAGCTGCCACGGCTTGTGGCGGGCCTGGCGGGCCGCGTCCGGATGGTTCATCCAGCGCGCCTCGGTCCCGCGCAGCATGCCGTACAGCGCCTGCGCGGACTCCTCGGTCAGCCAGGCCGACGGCTGCGCGGCCCGGGCGGCCGCCGCCCCCGGCCTGCGCACCCAGATGGAGCGCAGGCCGTTGACGCTCACCAGGCGACCGTTCACGGACAGATGTCCGCGGCTGACGCCCTGCACGAACTCGCCCGACAGGGCCACACCGCTGGTCAGATCGGCAGGATCGAGGCGGACGACGGGCACTCCGGCCTCGTGCAGCCGGAGGACCACCATGTCCGCCGTCACGTCCTCGTCACTGGTCAGGATGAGCACGGTCATCGTGAAGGTCCGCGATCAGTCGTCGAAGTGCGTCTTGGAGCCCGCCGTGGAAGTCGTGGTTCCCAGGGCTCTGAGCGTTGCGTGATCGGTGGCTGCGATCCGGCCATCGTGGAGAACGTTCAACTGCAGTCCGGAGTCATACGCGTACGGAGTGGTGACGTCCAACTGCACTGCGGGGCGTGCGTAGTTGAGCGTGAACGGTTGCATGGTCTCTCCCTGTTTCGTTCTTCCATGCACTTATACGATTCGAACGCGTGGTTGGTTTCCTTACTCTGCGTAATCTCAGCCCGAATTAAGAGCTTGTTAAGGGAGAAACGGCGAATCGCTCTCGCACGTGGCCGATTTCACATTCCCGCCCCGGTGAGTGGTGGCATCACATGTCCGTGTAATTCCGGGATGTCGCCAAAGCCCGTTCGGCATAACTCCGTCCGAAGAGCGCGGCATGCACCAGCAGGGGGAACAACTGATGCAGGCCGATCCGTTCCGCCCAGCCGTCGGCCAGCGGAGCCGCCTCCTGATAACTCTTCACGATCCGGTCCAGATACGGGCAGCCGAAGAGGCGGAGCATCGCGAGGTCGGTCTCCCGGTGCCCGCCGTGCGCGGCCGGGTCGATCAGCCGGACCCTGCCGTCGGCGCCCCACAGGACATTGCCGCTCCACAGGTCGCCGTGCAGCCGGGCGGGCGGTTCGGGCGGCCCCGCGAGTTCCGGCAGCCGCTCGCAGACCCGCTCGACCACGGCGGCCTCGCCGGGACGCAGACACCCCTGGTCGACGGCTTCGCGCAGATAGGGCAGCACCCGGTGCTCGGCGTACCAGTGCGGCCAGTCGGTGCCGGGTTCGTTGCGCATCGGGGCGAGACCGATCCAGGCGTCGCGCGGGCCGTCCGGCGAGGCGGCCCCGAAAGCCGGGGCGCCCGCCGCGTGCAGGGCGGCCAGCGCGCGCCCGAAACGGGTCGCCGCCTCGGGGTCCGGGCGCCCGGTGGGGACCAGTTCGGTCACCATCCACCGCTCGTCGTGCCCGAGCACCTCCGGCACCGGCACCGCCCGGGCGGCGGCCAGCCAGCGCAGCCCGGCCACCTCGGCCCGCACCGCCCCGGGGCCGTCGCCGCGCTTGACCATGACCGCGGGACCGCCCGCGAACGTCACCTCCGTCAGAGCGCCCGACCGCGCACGCTCGCCGGAAACCGGCCGCCCGGTGAGCCGGGCGGCCGCCGCACCCGGACCCTCGCCGCAGCCGACCACGCCCACCAGGATACGGGCGACAGCGATCACGAGCCGCGGCCCCGGGACGGACCGCTCACGCTCACCGTCACGGCTCCCGGGCTGCGTCCGGCGGCCCTCGCTCTCCCGGTGCACACAGTCAATTCTCAGTAACTCCCTTGTTACGCAAGCATTGACGCGCCCCACGCGTCCCCCTAGTTTCTGATCGGTCTTCCGAACCGCGTCCGAAATCCCGGACATCCCCCCTCGTCTGGAGCGCGCATGAACGGTACCCCCCTGTCCCGCCGTCACTTCCTCGGTGCGGCCGCGACCCTCCCCCTCGCCGCCACCGGTGCCCTCGCCCTCGGTGCCCAACCCGCGCACGCGGCCACCAACTCGGCCTACGTGATGTGCTACTTCACCGAGTCCCCCGACATGCTCGCCGCCAACTACGGCCTGCACCTGGCCGTCAGCACCGACGGCCTCCAGTGGACCCCGCTCAACCAGAACGACCCCGTCGCCACCCCCACCGCGGGCTCCCTCGGCCTGCGCGACCCCTTCATCCTGCGCAAGCAGGACGGCACCTTCGTGGTGCTCGCCACCGACCTGTACGGCACCGACTGGAGCTACGTCAGCCAGTACATCCACGTCTGGGACTCCACCGACCTGCGCACCTTCACCGGCTACCGGCGGATGAAGCTGCACGACATGAACACCCACGCCTGGGCGCCCGAGGCCTTCTGGGACGCCGGACGCGGCACGTACGGCGTCATCTACTCCGCCGTCGACAGCAGCGGCCACAACGTCATCATGATCAACTACACCGGCGACTTCGTCACCGCCGGCCAGCCCCAGGTCTTCTTCGACCCCGGCTACGACGTCATCGACGGCGACCTCGCGGTCGGCGTCAACGGCGTCAACTACCTGTACTTCAAGAAGAACTCGACGCTCGTCGGCGCCCGCTCCACCTCACTGGACCCAGGCAGTTTCACCGAGTTCAGCACGGCCGTCTCGCACAACGGCACCGAGGCCCCGGAACTGGTCAGGTCCCTCACCTCCGGCTCCACCTGGTACCTCTGGGGCGACACCTGGGACCCCAACGGCGTCTTCTACGCCTGGCAGACCAGCGACCTGTCCGCCGGCACCTGGACCGCCCTCGACCAGAGGACCTACACCCAGCCGCTCAACTCCAAGCACTGCGGCATCCAGCCCATCACCTCGGCCGAGTACAACAACCTCGTCGCCCAGTGGGGCACCCCCGCCTGGAACCGGCTGAAGTCCTACAACTACCCGGCCAGATACGTCCGGCACAGCAACTTCATCGGCCGGATCGACGCGTACGCCTTCGACCCGTACACCGACGGCATGTGGAAGCTGGTCCCCGGTCTCGCCGACAGCGCCGGCGTGTCCTTCCAGTCGGTGAACTACCCCACCCGCTACCTGCGCCACTACGACTACCAGCTGCGACTCGACGAGAACGACAGCACCACCACGTTCGCCCAGGACGCCACCTTCTACCGGACGGCCGGTCTCGCCGACTCCTCGTGGTCCTCGTTCCGCTCGTACAACTACCCGACGCGCTACATCCGCCACTCCGACTACGTACTGCGCATCGACCCCATCTCGACGAGCGCGGACCAGGCCGACGCCACCTTCCACGTCGGCTACTGACTCCCCGGTGGCCCCGTCCTGCGGCGACACGCCGACGGCGGGCCCACGACCGTCCGAATGGCGGTGCGCCCGCGTTCCGGATTGACCCAGCCGGGCGGTGTTGGGCGTGTCGGCACCACGGATGGGCGGTCTGGATGGTGCGCGCCGCGGGGCTGGCTGACGGTGGTTCATGTCGGGGCCGGGTCGTTACAGCTGATGGAGTATCGGCGCCCGGCCGCGGCGGAAGGACATCGAGATGCGTTCTGCCCGCATGATCCTCGCGGCGACGGCTGCCACCGCGGTCCTCGCGTTCTCCGCCCCCGTGGCCCAGGCCGCGGTCGCGGCGGACGGAGGCCGTGACGGCTCTTCCAACAGCAACAGCAACAGCAACAGCGACAGCAGGTTCGACCCGGAGACCTACAAGGGCCAGGACGACCAGGGAGGCAAGGGAGACCAGGGAGGCAAGCAGGACCAGGGAGGCAAGGGGAAGGACGAGGGCGGCTCGTCGTGGGGAGACGACCAGGAGAGCGACCGGCCGCACGGCGGCATGCACACCGGTGGCGGCGGCCTCGCCACGCCCGGTGTCACCGCCGGCGGGCTGGCCGTCCTCGGCGTGGCGGCCACCGGCGCCTACGCGCTGCGGCGCAGGAGAGTCACCGGGCCCGTGTCCTGATGGGCCTGCGCATTACGGAGGCCGCGGTGCCGTCGGCGCTCCGCACGCCGTCGGCACCGCGACCTCCGTAGCCCGCCCTCCCGCTGCCGTGCTCCAGAAAGGTGACCTCCGATGGCAGCTGGCCCCACCCCGAACCCCGACGGGCCGGACGGCCGAAGCGGCCCCGGCAGCCCCTCGCGCGGCGGACGGCTGCCCGTGTGGGGCATCGCCGTCCTGCTCCTGGCCGTGGCGCTGATCGGCGGACGCCCGGGCGGCTCCGACGCCAACGGCACCGGACGGCCCGTGGGTACGGACGCCGCCCCCTCGGCCGATCCGCGCCGGTCCGGCGCGGCGCTGCCGCGGTCCGCGCCCACCCGCCTGCTCATCCCGAAGATCGCCGTCGACGCCCCCTTCACCGTCCTCACCATGGGCTCCACGGGCCAGCTCGACCCCCCGCCGGCCGACAACACCAACCTCGTCGGCTGGTACTCCAGGGGCGCGGCGCCGGGCGAGGCGGGCACCGCGATCATCGCGGGCCACGTCGACACCACGACGGGGGCGGCGGTCTTCGCCAGGCTGGACGAACTGGAGCGCGGCGACCGCTTCACGGTGAGCCGGGCCGACGGCAGGGACGCGAACTTCGTGGTCGACGACGCCGACACCTTCGCCAAGGACGACTTCCCCAGCGACCGTGTCTACGCGGACACCCGCCGCCCCGAGGTACGCCTGATCACCTGCGCGGGCGACTACGACCACGACGCCAAGGACTACACCGAGAACCTGGTGGTCTTCGCCCACCTGGTCTGACAGCGCACCGGCGCCGCCGGGTCAGCCACCCGTGGACTCCCGCACCACCAGCCGGAACGGACCGGTGAACTCCTCCCGTTCCCGCTCCGGCCCGCCCCCGTCGATGCGGGCCGCCAGCAGGGCGACCGCGCGGTCGGCCATCAGGTCGTGGTCCGGGTCGACGGTGGACAGGGAGGGGACGAGGTACGCGCTCTCGTCGACGTTGTCGAAGCCGATCACCTTGACCTGGTCCGGCACCCGGACCCCGGCGTCGGCGAGCGCGCGCAGCACACCCATGGCCACGGTGTCCGTCACACAGAACACCCCGTCGAAGCCGGGGCCGTCCGCCATCCGCTCCCGGACGGCGCGGGCGGCCTCGCGCATGGTGAGGGACGCGGCGGTCACCACCAGCTCCGGGTCCGCCGGCAGCCCCGCTGCCGCGAGCGCCCGCAGATACCCGGCGTGCCGCAGGCTGGACACGTCGGCCTCGCCGCCCAGCCGCCCGCACACGATGGCGATCCGCCGGCAGCGCCGCTCGACGAGATGGCGTGTCGCGGCCTGTGAGGCGGCCTCGTTCGGCATGGCGACATGGTCGACGGGCCCGCCGAAGATCCGCTCGCCGAGGATCACCACCGGATGGTCGACGTCGAGCGCGCCGACATCGGCCGGCCCCATGCCGACCGTGCTGAGGATGAGGCCGTCGTAGAGCCGGTTGCGGGACAGGGACAGGGCCGCCAGCTCGTTCTCCCGGCGGGCGCCGGTCTGCTCGATGCTCACCCGCAGGCCGTGCCGGGCGGCCGCCGCGATGATCGAGGCGGCCAGCCGGCCGTAGTAGGGGCGGTTGATCTCGGGGACGGCCAGGCCGATGGTCCCGGTCCGGCCCTTGCGCAGGTTGCGGGCGGCCACGTTGACCCGGTAGCCGAGCCGGTCCATCGCCTCCAGGACACGGTCCCGGGTGGCCGGGCGGACGTTGGGGTGCCCGTTGATCACGTTGGAGACGGTCATCGCCGACACCCCGGCGGCCTTCGCCACGTCCTGGATCGTCGCCATACTCACTCCCGCCGGCTGTCGGCAAGACGATAGAGGGCGGCGCCGTGGGCGGGCAGCACGGCGGCCAGTCGCCGGCCGTCGTGCGCGGTGTCGGCGTGGGTCCACAGCTCCCGGACACGGTCGTGGGAGGTGGCTCCGACGGACCCCAGCGGCACCTCGAAGCGCCGCTCCTCGTCGGCCAGCGAGAACACCGCCGCGTACCGGGTGTGCCCGTCGGTGTCCTGGGCGGTCCACAGCACCAGGTCCCGCTCCCGCAGTACCTCCCGGTTGCCGGTGCTGTGCCACAGCACGTCGAGGGCCTCGTCGTTGGTGAGCAGCGCGATGGTCTTTGGCGCGGAGGTGGGCAGGTCGCCGCCCATCATCAGCGGGGAACGGGAGATCAGCCAGAGGGTGAGGAGGCTGACCTGTTCGGGGTGGGTGAGGGCGCACTGGCGGTCCGCGCCGCGCTCGGCGCGGATCCCGATGTGACCGAGCGGCAGCATGTCGGCGTCCGCCCAGCCCTGCTCGCCCTGCCAGGGTGCCCAGCGGGCCATCCGTGCGAACTGCGCCTCGACGTCCTCCCAGCGGTCCCACAGGTCGTCGCAGACCCGCCACATGGCCGCGTGCTCCCGCAGATGATCCAGACGGGCGAGGGACATGTCGGTGCCGGGGGACAGGCTCAGCTCGATGGCCCGCCCGCTGCGTCCGACGGCCCGCGCGTAGGCGGCGATGTCCCGCTCGTGGTACGGGAAGAGCATGTCGTCGGCCTTGACGAAGTCCACGCCCCAGGCGGCGAACTGGGCGACCTGGGCGTCGTAGTAGGCCTGGGCGCCGGGATGGTCGTGGTCCAGGCCGTAGTTGTCGGAGTTCCAGGGGCACACGGAGCCGGTGTCGGCCACGTCGGCGGCCGTGAACTCCGTTCCGAGCACGGGCAGTCGGGCCTCGACCGCGCGTCGCGGGATGCCCCGCATGATGTGCAGCCCGAACCGCAGGCCCATGGCGTGCACCCGGGCGGCCAGCGGTCCGAAGCCCGCCCCGCCCGCGGCGGAGGGGAACCTGTTGGGTGCGGGGAGCTGGCGGCCGTGGCCGTCGAGGACGAGCGGGGCATCGGGGTTGTAGCCGTGGGCGCGGGCGGTCGGCTCGTACCACTGGATGTCGACGACGACGGTGTCCCAGCCGTGCGGCAGCAGGTGCTCGCGCATGAACTCCGCGTTGGCGAGGACCTCCTCCTCGGTGACGGTCGTGCCGTAGCAGTCCCAGCTGTTCCAGCCCATCGGCGGACGCAGGTGGCGGGCGGGCAGCGGACGTGCGGGTCGGGTCATGTGCGTACTCCTGCGGGTCAGCGCCGGTCCAGGGGGGCCTGGACCGTGACGAACGAGTGGGGCGGGAGGGTGAGCCGCAGTCCGCCGCCGGTCACGGACACGCCGTCGAACGCCCTGGGGGAGACGGCCGTCGGCGCCTCGGGGGTGTTGTGGGCCTGGAGCCTGTCGGCCGTGAGGATCCGGGCGGCCGGCTCGCCGAGGGTGCCGCCCCGCAGGTCGAGGGTGACCTCGGCCGGTTCCTCGGCGTGCAGGTTGCTCAGCGAGATCAGGACGGTGCCGTCCTTGACACTGGCCGAGGCGGAGACCGTCTCCAGCTCCGCGTCCCCCACCCGGCGCCGGAGGCCGTCGCCGCGCAGGTGCACGGTGAGTGAGGTGGCGTCCTGGTGGCCCTTGTTCATCTCGAAGACGTGGTAGGTCGGGGTCAGGACCAGGGCGTCGCCGTCGGTGAGGAGCATGGCCTGGAGGACGTTGACGGTCTGGGCGATGTTGGCCATGTGCAGGCGGGCCGCGTGCTTGTGGAAGATGTCGAAGTGGGTGCTCGCCACCAGTGCGTCGCGCAGGGTGTTCTGCTGGAAGAGGAAGCCCGGGTCGGTGCCGGGTTCCACGTCCCACCAGGTGCCCCACTCGTCCAGGACGAGGCCGACGGTGCGTCCCGGGTCGTAGACGTCCATGACCGCGGAGTGGCCGGTGAGGATGCGGTCGATGCGGTGGGCCGACACCATCGTGCGGTAGTAGTCGTCCGTGCCGAAGCCGGTGGCGCTGCCCTTGGCCTCCCAGGGGCCGGAGAGCGTGTAGTAGTGGACGGAGATGCCCTGGAAGAAGTTCTTCGGGGTGGCCTCGCAGCCGAAGCAGCTGATCTGCTGCATCAGGGTCTCGGTCCACTTGTAGTCGGCGTCGGAGGCGCCCGAGGCGATCCGGTAGAGCTTGTTGTCGCCGTGGTCGCGGCAGTAGGTGGCGTACTGGCGGGCCAGGTCGGCGGAGTACTCGGCGCGCATGTTGCCGCCGCAGCCCCAGGTCTCGTTGCCGATGCCCCAGTACGTCACCCGCCACGGCTCCTCGCGGCCGTTCTCCTTGCGCAGCCTGACCATCGGGCTGTCGCCGTCCCGGGTGAGGTACTCCACCCACTCGCTCATCTCGCGGACGGTGCCCGAGCCGACGTTGCCGCTGATGTAGGGCTCGGCGCCGAGGAGTTCGCACAGGGCCATGAACTCGTGGGTGCCGAAGTGGTTGTTCTCCTCGACGTTGCCCCAGTGCGTGTTGACCATCCGGGGGCGCTGGTCGCGGGGGCCGATGCCGTCCCGCCAGTGGTACTCGTCGGCGAAGCAGCCGCCAGGCCAGCGCAGGTTGGGGATGTTCAGCGCGCGTAGGGCTGCCACCACGTCGAGGCGGATGCCGCCCTCGTTCGGGACCGGGGAGTCCTCACCGACCCAGAAACCGCCGTAGACGCAGCGGCCGAGGTGCTCGGCGAAGTGGCCGTAGAGATGACGGCTGATCGTCGGTCCCTCGATGTCGAGGTTGACGATCGCGGTGGCGGTGGGCACGTGGGCACTCCTGTCCGGAAGTGTTGTTCGAAATAGCGAACGTCGTTCGCGAGGTCGGCTGTGGCGGGGCGCCGTTTGTATCGATAAAAAGCTGCCATCGGGCCGTGATCGCGTCAAGAGCGCGGACAGCCCGGCTCCCTGCGGGCACAGGGGGCCGGGCTGCCTGAAGGCGGGGGTGTCAGACCGCCGTGGCCGGGAACGTCGGGTACTCGACGCCGGAGACGTACTGGACGACCCGGACCACCTGGCAGGAGTAGCCGAACTCGTTGTCGTACCAGAGGTAGAGGATCGCGTTGTCGCCCTCCACCTTCAGCGCGCCGGCGTCGACGATCGACGCGTGGCGCGAGCCGATGAAGTCGCTGGAGACCGCGTCCGGGGCGGTGATGAAGTCGATCTGCCGCTTCAGCGGCGAGGTCAGCGACACCTCACGGAGGTAGTCGAGGACCTCCTCGCGGGAGGCCTCGCGGGCCAGCTGGAGGTTGAGGATCGCGATCGACACGTCCGGCACCGGAACCCGGATCGAGCTGCCGGTGATCCGGGCCTTCAGGTCCGGCAGCGCCTTCGCCACGGCGGAGGCGGCGCCCGTCTCGGTGATGACCATGTTGAGCGGCGCGGACCGGCCCCGGCGCTCGGACTTGTGGTAGTTGTCCAGCAGGTTCTGGTCGTTGGTGAACGAGTGCACGGTCTCCACGTGCCCGCGCAGCACCCCGTACTCGTCGGCCATCGCCTTCAGCGGCGGCACGATCGCGTTGGTGGTGCAGGACGCGCAGGACAGGATCTGCTCGTCCGGTTTGACGGTGTCGTGGTTGACGCCGTGCACGATGTTCGGGACGTCGCCCTTGCCCGGCGCGGTCAGGACGACCTTCTCGATACCGGGGCGCAGATGCTTGGACAGGCCCTCGCGGTCCCGCCACTTGCCCGTGTTGTCGATGAGGATGGCGTTCCGGATGCCGTACTCCGTGTAGTCCACGGCACTCGGGTCGTCGGCGTAGATCACCTTGATCTCGTTGCCGTTGGCGAGGATCGTGCTGGTCTCCTCGTCCACGGTGATCGTGCCCTGGAACTGGCCGTGGATGGAGTCGCGGCGCAGCAGCGAGGCGCGCTTGACGATGTCCTCGCCGCCCGCGCCCCGCACCACGATGGCCCGCAGCCGCAGACCGTTGCCCGAGCCGGCCTTCTCGATGAGCAGCCGGGCGACCAGGCGGCCGATGCGGCCGAAGCCGTACAGCACGACGTCCCGCGGCTCCCGGCGGTCGATCTTGTTGGCGCCGGTGGCCCCGGCGACCGCCTCCGCGGTGAACGCCGTCACGCTCAGGCCCCGGTCATCGGCCTTGTAGGTCGCGGCGAGCATGCCGATGTCGATCTGGGAGGGACCGAGGTCGAGCGTGGTGAGCGCCTGCAGGAACGGCATCGTCTCGGTGACCGACAGCTCGGCACCGTCGATCTGGCGGGCGAAGCGGTGCGTCTTGAGGATGCTGACCACCGACTTGTTCACCAGGGAGCGGCTGTGGAGGAGGACCGTCACGTCCCGCTCCCGGTGCAGCTTCCCGATGAGCGGGATCATCGACTCAGCGATCTCCTCACGGTTCTTCCAGTTGATGAACGAGTCCTCGTTGGCAGTCACAGACCTGAATCTCTCGATCGAGCTGAGTGGCGCTCATATGGTAAACCGCCAGGTGAATGATCGATCAAGGGGGTCCGGGTGTGATGCGGGTCGCGAAGTCCTGAAGCGGGGGTGAGGACCGCAAGAACCCTCCGTGCCCGTCGCCGGTACTCCCCGGCGCCGGACCGGGAGCGGGCCGGGGGAGTACTCGCTCCCCGGTGTGCGGCTCAGGTGGCAAGTGAGGGAACAGCGAAGGCAGTTGATCACATGGTGGGCGCTCGTGAGCGGGTGACGCCAGGGGTGCGTGGGCCGTCGGCGATTCATTGCCGGAATTGCGAGACATAAGAGTAAATTCCTGACCGTTGCTTGGGAGAGGTGTCACCGGCGGACGGGGCAAGGGATGAGCACGGACGACCGCGTCACGGTGACGACCGGGATCGCCCGGCTGCACGCGGCGCCCGAACTCGCCGGGCCCGGCCGCTTCGGGCTGGTGACCAACCACACCGGTGTCCTGCCCGGCCTGCGTCCGGCCGCACCCGCGCTGCTCGCGGCCGGCGCGCCCCTGGCCGCCCTCTTCGGTCCCGAACACGGACTGCACGGGACCGGCCAGGCCGGCGAGAGCGAGTCCGCCCGGACCGACCCCGGCACCGGTCTGCCGGTCCACGACACCTACCGTCGCGAGGGCGAGCGACTGGACAAAATGCTGATCGGCAGCGGTGTCGACGCCCTGGTCTACGACCTGCAGGACATCGGGGCCCGCTGCTACACCTACGTGTGGACCATGTTCGACCTGATGGTCTCGGCCGCCCGCATCGGCATCCGCTTCGTGGTCGCCGACCGGCCCAATCCGCTCGGCGGACTCGTCAGCGAGGGCCCGCTGCTCGAACCCGCGTGGGCCGGCTTCGTCGGGCGCGCCCCGATCCCCCTCCGGCACGGCCTCACCTGCGGCGAACTCGCCCGGTGGCTGAACGCCTCGGCCGTGCCCCGGGCGGCGGGCCGCGCGGCTGGCCTGACGGTGATCGAGGCCCTCGGCTGGCGGCGCGCCATGGACGCCGCCGCCACCGGGCTGCCCTGGATCGCGCCCTCGCCGAACATCCCGACCGCCACCACCGCCGCCGTGTACCCGGGCACCTGCCTCTTCGAGGGCACCAACCTCTCGGAGGGCCGCGGCACCACCCAGCCCTTCGAGATCGTCGGCGCCCCGTACCTCGACGCCCGATTCGCCCCCGCGCTCGCCGAACTCGCCCTGCCCGGCGTGCACTTCCGCGACCTGTGGTTCGTACCGGCCTTCCACAAACACGCCGGACGGCGGCTGCGCGGGGTCCAGCTCCACCTCACCGACCGCGCGGCGTTCGCACCCGTGCGCACCGCCGTCGCGATGCTCGCCACGCTACGGCGGCTCTACCCGGACGACTTCGCCTGGCACACCGCGGACGGCGGCGCCGAGGGCACCGGCCACCGGCACTTCGTCGACCTGCTGTGGGGGTCCGACCGGCTGCGGCGCGCCGTCGACGCGGGCGACGACCCGCTGCCCCTGTGCGACCCGCCGTCCCCGCCCGGCCGCTGGGCCGGCGACGACGCGCTGCTCTACCCCTGAGACCCGCCGCGCACTGCCTCTCACACCCGCCGATGCCCCCTCGATTCCCGCCGCACCGCTCGGAAGGACACCCCCGTCGATGACCGATCTCACGACCCGCACGACGACGACCCGGGCCGGGATCCGCGGGTTTCGCGCGGGTGACGGACCGCAGGTCGTGGCGGCGTGGCGGCGCAGCGCCCCGGCCGACCCCATCACCCCCGACCGCTTCCGCTCCCTGGTGCTGTTCGACCCCAATTTCGACCCGGAGGGGCTGCGGGTCGCCGTGGACGGCGACCGGGTCGTCGGCGCCGCCTACGCGGTGCGCCGGCTGACCCCGATGGCCGGCACCGACCTGGAACCGGAGCAGGGCTGGATCCCGTTCTTCTTCGTCCACCCGGACGCCCGCGGGCGCGGCCTGGGCCGCCGGCTGCTGACCGAGGCCCTCGACTGGCTGCACGGCCATGGCCGTACCCGGGTGGACTTCTCCTCGTACACACCGAACTACGTCTTCCCCGGCCTGGACGCCGAGGCCTACCCGCAGGCGGCGGGCCTTCTCGACTCCCTCGGTTTCCGCACCCTGTACGAGGCGGCGGCGATGGACCGCGTCCTGGTCGGCTACCGGCTCCCGGACGACATCGTGCTCCGGGTGGACCGGCTCACCGGGCGGGGCTACCGGTTCGGCACCCCGGCCGACGACGATCTGGTGGACCTGTTCGCCCTCGCCGGGGGCCACTTCGGGCCGGACTGGGCGTGCACGATCCGGGCGTGTCTGACCGCGGGCACACCGCTCGACCGGATCGTCGTGGCCCGCGACCCGGGGGGCCGCATGGTCGGCTGGGCGATGCACGGCGCGTTCGACTCGGTGGACGAGCGGTTCGGCCCGATCGGCGTCCTGGAGGAGATGCGCGGCACCGGCCTCGGCGAAGTCCTGCTGCATCTGGTCCTGGAGCGGATGCGGGCGCTGCGGGCGCACTCCGCGTGGTTCCTGTGGACCGGCGCGCAGTCCCCGGCGGGCCACCTCTACCGCAAGAGCGGCTTCACCACGACCCGGGTGTTCCGGGTGCTGCGCCGGGAGGCCGCCCGGTGACACCGTCACCGAGCCGGCGTCACTTCGCCCTCGGGCTCTCCTCGGCGCTGCTCGCCGCCGGCTGCGCCGCCCCGCACCGGGGCACCGGACGGCCCGGCGACCCGATCGTGCTCACCCTGCTCTCCCACTACGCGAGCGGCGAGCTCAAGAAGGCTCTCCAGGGGCCGGTGGACGAGTGGAACGCCCTGCACGACCGGGTCAAGGTACGGACGAAGGCCGTCGAGTTCACCGACCTGCTGACCACCTTCATGGTCCGGCAGGCCGCGGGCCAGGGCACGGACATCCTGCACCCGTACTGCCTGTGGAACGGCCAGCTGGTGCGGGCCGGAGTGCTGCGGCCGGCGCCGCCCGAGCACGCCGAGGAGATCAGCCGCGGTTACGGCGCCGCCGCCGTCGGCTCCGCCTCGGTCGCGGGCAAGGTCTACGGCTACCCCACCGAGATGCAGACGTACGCCCTCTACTACAACAGGCGGCTGCTGCGCGCGGCAGGCGTCGACGGCCCGCCGCGCACCTGGCCGGAGCTGGAGGAGGCCGCGTACCGCATCGCTCGCCAGGACCGGTACGGCAACACCCTGGTCCAGGGGTTCGGCCTGTCGACCTTCGACGACTCCACGACCGTCGGCCAGACCCTCGCCCTGCTCAACGCCGCCGGCGGCCGGTTCGTCTCGGCGGACGGCAGGCGCACCGCCATCGACTCGCCGGCCGGCCGCGCCGTGTTCGACCTGGAACGCCGCCTCGTCGACAAGGGCGCCAGCGCCCCCGGCGTCAACGTCTACCAGGCCTTCGCCTCCGGGCAGGTGGCCATGGTGATCAGCGCCGGCTGGTGGACCGCGAACCTGAAAGCGCTGATGGGCACGGCCTACCGGGAGGTCGGCGTCGCGCCCGTGCCCCTCCCCGAGGCGGCCGGCAGGCGTGCCACGCTCTCCACCGGCTTCATGCTCGGCGTCAACACCGCCAGCGAACACCCGCGCGAGGCCTGGGAGTTCCTGCGCTGGCTCAACGCCGAGAAGGTGTGCGGCACGAGCCGGATGAGCGCCCTGCAGACGTCGGTCGGCTCCCTCACCGGCCGCGCCGACGACATGCGCACGCTTCTCGGCGCGGGCGGCGACCCCAACCTGCGCCCGTTCCTGGACGCGCTGGCGTACGCCGTACCCGAACCGAACGTGCCGGGCGCCCAGCAGGCCAAGTCGCTGCTGCGCAAGAACATCGAGGCCCTGTGGACCGGACAGCAGACGGTCGACGAAGCCCTGCGCTCCACCCGCCGCCAGGTCGACCAGGAGGTGTCGCGGTCATGGTGAACGCCACCCTGGCGCCGGAGCCGACCGAACGGGCGGCGCGCGACGGCTCCGCCGCTCCCGGAGTCCGCGTCCGCGCCCGCCGCCGACGCCGCCAGGCCCTCGTCGCCTACCTCTTCCTGGCGCCGACGCTGCTGTTCTACGCCGTCTTCCTCGCCCTGCCGCTCGGCTTCGCGGTGCTGCTGTCGACGTCCCGCTGGGCCGGGTTCGACCTCGGCGACATCGACCCTGTCGGCCTGGACAACTTCGCCGGCCTGTTCGCCGACGGCTCGGCGTTCCTGACACCGATCCTCACCAACACGCTGCTCTTCGCCCTGGGCACCGTGGTCCTCGCGCTCGCCGGGTCGGTGCTCGTCGCCACCTGCATCGACAAGCTGCGGTTCCAGGGCCTGTGGCGCACCCTGTACTTCCTGCCGATCGTCACGACCGTCGTCGCCGTCGGCAACGTCTGGAAGTACATGTACCAGCCGGGCGGCCTCGTCAACGGCGTCCTCAACGCCGTCGGGCTCGGTTCGGTGGCGTTCCTCCAGGACCCGGACACCGCGCTGCCCGCGGTGGTGGTCGTCCAGGCCTGGGCCTCCGTCGGCTCGGCGATCCTCGTCCTGACCGCCGGGCTGAAGTCCATCCCCGGGTCCTACTACGAGGCCGCCGCGCTCGACGGCGCCGGGTCCGTGACCGTCTTCTGGCGGATCACGCTGCCGCTGCTGCGGCCGTCCCTGCTGTTCGTGTGCGTCACCCAGTTCCTCACCGGCCTGCAGTCCTTCGCCCTGATCATCGTGATGACCAAGGGCGGACCTGGCGACGCGACCGACGTGGCCGCCCTTGAGATGTACCGGCAGGCCTTCTCCTACGGCGACTGGGGCACCGCGAGCGCCGCCGCCTTCGTGCTGTTCGTGGTGGTCCTCGCGGTCACGCTGGCGCAGTTGTGGCTCTTCCGGCGCAAGGGGGAGGACGCGTGATCCGACGCCGTTTCCCGTGGCTGTCGTATCTGCTGGTCGGCACCGGCGCGGTGCTCACCGTGGTGCCGTTCGCCGACATGCTGATGACGTCCTTCAAGGGGCCGGACGAGGCCGGCACGCTGCCCTACCGGTTCCTGCCCAGGGCCTTCGACCTGTCCAACTACCGGGCGGCGATCCACCAGCTCGATCTGCCGGTGCTCTTCCGCAACAGCGTCCTCGCCACGGGCATGATCACCGGTTCGGTGCTGCTCACGTCGTCGCTCGCGGGCTACGCGCTCGCCAAACTCCGGTTCCCCGGCCGGGACCTCGTCTTCCGGCTCGTGCTGTCCACGATGATGTTCCCGCCGTTCCTCTTCTTCATCCCGCACTTCCTGATCCTGGTGCACTGGCCGCTGGCGGGCGGCAACGACCTGCTGGGGCGCGGCGGCGCGGGACTGACCGTCAGCATCCTGGCGCTCGCCATGCCGTTCCTCGTCAGCAGCTTCGGGATCTTCCTGACCCGCCAGTTCATGGTCTCGATCCCGGACGAGGTCCTGGAGGCCGCGCGCATCGACGGCTGCGGCGAGTTCGCCGTGTGGTGGCGGATCGTCGTCCCGCAGACCAAGCCGGTCCTGGTCACCCTCGGCCTGCTCACCTTCGTCGACGCCTGGAACGAGTACATCTGGGCCCTGCTCGTCTCGACCGCCAACCCGGCCGTGATGACCCTGCCCGTCGGCATCCAGTTCCTCCAGGACTACGTCGACCCGACCCGGACGCTGCCCATCGTCATGGCCGGCCTGGTGCTGAGCGTCCTGCCGGTGCTGGTCCTCTTCCTGCTGCTGCAGAAGCACTACATCAGGGGCGTGCTGCTCAGCGGCCTCAAGTGAGAGACGGCACCCTTCGCCCAGCAGGGTCCGGGCCTTGGTGCGCGCGTCGACCGCGGGCAGGGCCGTGAGGAGGGTGCCGGTCAGCCCCGGCCGGGCGCGCGGCGCCGTCCGGCGGCTGCGCGAGCAGACGGCCGCCGGGGCACCGGCCGCCCACCGGCCGGCGACGGGAGTGGGCGGGTCAGTCGCGGGCGGCGGCCGTCACAGGCCGCGCCACACGTTGTCGAAGGCCGCGTTCTCGATCTCGCGGCGCTGCCGTACCGCGGCGAGCTCCGTAACGGCGTCGTTGACCGCGGTCACCACCGTCACGGTCGCGTCCGGGGCCGCACCCGTGAGGTCCTTCGCCGCCTCCTCCGGGATCCCGACGGCGGCCGCGAGGGCGGCGAGCACGGGCTCGCCGGACGTCCAGCGTTCGTGTGCCCGGACGCGCTCGGGCGAGTCGGCCGGCTCGGTCCGCCCGGTGGGCAGCGGCAGCCAGCGCCGCCGCTGCCGGGCGACCGTCCCGTCCGCCTCCAGGGCGTCGAGATAGGCCGCGCCCAGGCCGCGCCCCCGCCGCCACAGCCAGTCCTCGACCGACTCGTACGGCGTCTGGCGCCGCAGTGCCGCCACCGCCTCGTCGAGGAGCCGGTCACCCGCCCCGCCCGCCGCGGCGGGCACGATGAGGTCGCCGTCGAGCGTGGCCGCCCCGGCGTCGATGAGATCGACCAGCTCGGCTCCCGCGAGCGCCAGCGAGAGGTCGCCCTGTGCGACGGGCCGGGCGGCGGCGTCGTACACGGTGACGAGGAACAGGTCCCGGGGTGTGGTCATGTCGGACTCCCCAACAGAGACGACGGAGGCGCCAGAGGCATCTGGGGCACCGGAGGTAACAGACCTATCAGAGGTACCAGAGAGAACAGCGGCGCAGGTGAATACGATGCCCGGGTCGGGCGCCTCGCAGTCTCCCGCGCTCGGCCGGACCGCTCGTCCGTGCCGCCCGGGGCGGCGGCCGGCACCGCCGGTGCGGCCTTCGCACGCGCGATAGGCTGCTACGCGATCAGAAGGGTGACATCGGCCGGAGGTGGGTGGGCATGACAGCACACGTCGAGCCGCCGTCCGCCGTCGGCGCGGGCGGCCGGGACAGCCGGCTGGGCCCGCTGATCATCACCCTCTTCGCGCTGTACGCGCGCGGCGAGCGCAACTGGCTCTCGGTCGCCTCCGTGATACGCCTGATGGCCGACCTCGGTGTGGAGGGACAGGCCGTGCGCTCGGCCGTCTCCCGGCTGAAGCGGCGCGGGGTGCTGCGCGGCGAGCGCCACGAGGGCGCCGCCGGGTACGCCGTCTGTGACGGCACGCTGGAGGTGCTCGAAGACGGCGACACGCGCATATTCGAGCGGAACCGGGCCACCGCGGGCGACGGCTGGCTCGTCGTCGTGTTCTCCGTGCCCGAGTCCGAACGCGACAAGCGCCACGCCCTGCGCACCGCCCTGACCCGCCTCGGCTTCGGCACCGCGGCCCCCGGCGTGTGGGTGGCGCCCGGCATCCTGGCCGACGAGACCCGCCGCACTCTGCAGCGCCTCGGACTGACGCCGTACGTGGACATCTTCACCGGCGACCACTTCGCTTACGGCGACCTGTCGGCGAAGGTCCGCACGTGGTGGGACCTGGATGAACTCACCGCGCTCTACGCGGGCTTCCTGGAGCGGTACCGGCCGGTGAGCGAGCGCGCGGCGGCGGCCGCGATCCCTGCCCGGGAGGCGTTCGGGATCTACCTGCCGATGCTCACCGAGTGGCGCCGGCTGCCGTACCGCGACCCCGGGCTGCCGCTGTCCCTGCTGCCGCCGGACTGGATGGGCGAAACCGCCGGCGCGCTCTTCGAGGAGCTCGACAAGACACTGCGCGAGCCCGCCCGCGCCCATGCCCTGGCGGTCATACACGCCCCTCAGGGCACCCTCAGGGCCTGATCAGGCGCTCCTGCGGGATCACGGCCACGCCGAGGATCTCGATCATCGCCTCCGGCTGCCAGAGCGCGGTGCAGCCGATGCCCGCCATCGCCGGGTACACCGGCCCCGCCAGTTCCCGCCACACCCTGCCGATCTCCTTGCCGTGGGCCTGGTAGTCGGGAATGTCGGTGAGGTAGATCGTCACGCTCACCAGATCCCGCGGCTCACCCCCGGCCGCCCGCAGCGTGGTCAGCAGATTGCCGAACGCCTGGCGGAACTGCTCGACGATGCCCCCCGGAACGATCTTCATATCGGCGTCGAGCGCGGTCTGGCCGCCCAGGTGGAGCGTGTTCCCGGCGAGGGTGCCGTGCGAGTAGCCGCTCGGGGCGGGCAGGGCGGGCGGGTTCACGGCGACGGGAGTCATGAGGCCTCCGGTTCGGTGGGGTCCGGCGCCGGCCGCACGGCCGGTCGTATTGACAATAAATGACGACCGTGAAAAATACGAGATAGAGCGCGCGGTCCGGCCCGGACCCCGGCGAGCCCACGGAAACGGAGTCGATTCCATGGAGCCTGACCTCGGCAAGTACCGGCTTGAGGGCGACAACGCGATGTACCGGCTGCCCAGCGGCCTCGTCGCCCCGGTCGTGACACGGGCCGGCCAGGAAGACGTCAACACCGCCGACTCCGGCGGCGCCGTCCGCGTGTCGGGCGTCAGCGCCCGGCACACCCCGGCGCGCCGCCTGTGGTACGGCAAGGTCAGCAACGAGCCCGGCTACCGCTCGGTCTCCCACCACCACGGCGAGGCCGAGACGGGCGGCTACGTCCTGTCGGGCCGGGCCCGGATCTACTTCGGCGAGAAGTTCGAGGACTACTTCGACATGGAGGAGGGCGACTGGGTCTTCGTGCCGCCCTTCATGCCGCACGTCGAGTGCAACCTCTCCCGGACCGAACCGCTGGTGTGGATGACCACCCGGACCCCGGAGAACATCGTGGTGAACCTGCCCGACGTGGCCGACACCGAGCTGCGCGACTGGCTGAGCCGATGACCGCCGCCGCGACCGGCTCGGCCGCCCCGGCGGCCCCGACCTCCGCGATCGTCACCGCGGCCCTCACTCTGAAGCCCGCCCCGCCCGACCACTTCGACCTCGCCTTCACCGCCACCACCCAGCCCTGCCCCTGGCCCAAGGCCTACGGCGGCGACCTGGTCGCCCAGGCCGCCGCCGCGGCGATGCGCTCGGTGACCGACGGGAAGACGCTGCACTCCATGCACAGCTACTTCCTGCGCCCGGCCGACATCGGTGCCGAGGTCCGCTACGAGGTGGAGGTGCTGCGCGACGGCCGCGGATACAGCACCCGCCAGGTGCGCGGCTACCAGAACGGCAAGGTGCTCTACGTCTGCCTCGCCAACTTCGCCGCGGGGGAGCCCGGTGCGGCCTTCCACGCCGAGCTCGTCGCCGACGTACCCGACCCCGAGACCCTGCCCGGTGCGGCGCAGTACCTCACCGGCCGCACCGGCGGCACCATGACCGCCGAGTCCAAGGCCTACTGGAGCGGCGGCCGCGGTTTCGACATGCGCCACGTACCCGGCCCCGTCTACCTCACCGTCGACGGCGACCGGGCGCCCCACCAGGCCGTCTGGCTGCGGCCGTTCGACGCGCTGCGCCCCGTCGAGGGGCTCACGGACGCCCAGCGCGACCTCGCCGCCCTCGCCTACGTCTGCGACTACACCATCCTCGAACCCGTCCTGCGGGTCCTCGGCCTCGCCTGGGCCGACCCCGGCCTGGTCACCGCCAGCCTCGACCACGCGATGTGGTTCCACCGTCCCGCGCCGGCCGGCGACTGGCTCCTCTACGCCCAGGAGGCGGTGGCCGCCGACGCGGGCCGGGGACTGGGCAGCGGCCGCTTCTTCACCCGCGACCACCGCCACCTGGCCACCGTGGTCCAGGAGGGCATGATCCGCCCCGCCTGAGCCGTCCGCCGCACGCCACCGGCGGGCTCCCGGAAGGAACGTCAGTTGGATCTTCCGCTCTCACCCACCTCGCACCTGGACACCTTCGCCCGGGACCACCTCCCGCCCGCCGGACTGTGGCCCGCCATCGAGTTCACCACTCCCGAACTGACCTACCCGGACCGCCTCAACGCGGCCGGCGACCTCATCGACACGGCCGTCGAGCGCCACGGCCCCGGCCGCCCCGCCCTGCGCACCCCGGCCGGGGAGCTGTGGACCTACGGCGAACTGCGCACCCGTGCCAACCAGATCGCCCAGGTCCTCACCGCGGACCTGGACCTGGTGCCGGGACAGCGCGTGCTGCTGCGCGCGCCCAACACCCCCTGGACGGTGGCCTGCTGGCTCGGTGTCCTGAAGGCCGGCGGGGTGGTGGTCACCACCATGGCCGCGCTGCGCGCCCGGGAGATCGTCCCGATCGCCGAACGCACCCGGCCCGCGCTCGCCCTCGTGGACCACCGCGTCACCGACGAGCTCCGCAGCGCACTGCCCGGCCTGCGGGTGGTCGAGTACGGCGGGACCGGCGAGGCCGACCTGGTGGCCCGGTGCGCAGCGAAATCAGGCGAGTTCACCAACGTCGAAACCGCCGCCGACGACGTGGCGCTCCTCTGCCCGACCTCCGGCAGCACCGGGGTCCCGAAGATCACCATGCACTTCCACCGGGACATCCTGTCCATCGACAACACCTTCGGGCGGCACGTCCTGCGGCTGCGGCCGGACGACGTGGTCGCCTGCACCGCGCCGTTCGCCTTCACCTTCGGCCTCGGCATGCTCGTCGTCTTCCCGCTGCGGGCCGGCGCCTGCGCCCTGCTCACGGAAACGGCGACACCGCCGCAGCTCGCCGACCTCGTCGAGGAACACGGCGTCACCGTCCTCGCCACCGCGCCCACCGCCTACCGGGCGATCGTGCGCGACGGCAAGGAACGCCGGCTGGGCGGTCTGCGCGTCGGGGTGTCGGCCGGAGAACACATACCGCTCGCCACGTGGGAGGAGCTGCGCGACCGGACAGGGCTGAAGGTGATCGACGGCATCGGCGCGACCGAACTGCTGCACATCTTCATCTCGGCCGCCGGCGACGACATCAGGCCCGGCGCCACCGGCCGGCCGGTGCCCGGCTACCGGGCCGCGATCCTCGGTCCCGACGGCGAGGAACTCGGCCCGGGGGAACCCGGACGGCTCGGCGTCATCGGCCCGGTGGGCTGCCGCTATCTCGACGACAAGCGGCAGCAGGACTACGTCGTGGGCGGCTGGAACGTCACCGGAGACATCTTCCACCGCGACGAGGACGGCTACTTCCACTACCACGCGCGCAGCGACAACATGATCGTCTCCTCCGGGTACAACATCGGGGGTCCCGAGGTGGAGGCCGCCGTCGACACCCACCCGGACGTCGTCGAATCGGCGGTCGTGGCCCGGCCCGACGCGGACCGCGGCTCGGTCGTGTGCGCCTTCGTCGTGCTGCGCGAGGGCGTCACCGGGGACGCGGCGAAGGCCAAGGAGATCCAGGACCACGTCAAACAGGTCCTGGCGCCCTACAAGTACCCGCGCGACGTGCGCTTCCGTGCCGCCCTGCCGCGCAACACGAGCGGCAAGCTCCAGCGCTTCGCCCTCCGCAGGATCATCGAACAGGAGCAGGCCGCCGAGCCGGTCGCCGAGCAGTGAGAGGAACTCCGGTGAAAATCGCGATCATCGGCGGTGGCCCGGGCGGGCTCTACCTCGCGGCGTTGATGAAGCAGCTGGACCCCGCCCACGAGATCACCGTGTGGGAGCGCAACGCCCCCGACGACACGTTCGGCTTCGGCGTGGTCTTCTCCGACGAGACGCTCGGCGGCATCGAGAACGCCGACACCGTCCTCGCCGAGGCCATGGCCCGCCGCTTCGCCCGCTGGACGGACATCGACATCCACTACCGGGGCGAGAGCCACACCGTCGGCGGCCAGGGCTTCGCCGCGATGAGCCGCAAGGAGCTCCTGCGCCTCCTGCAGGAGCGCTGCCGTGAACTGGACGTCACCCTGCACTTCTCCACCTTCGCACCCGAGGCGGCCGCGCTGCGCGCGTCGTACGACCTCGTCGTCGGCGCGGACGGCGTCAACTCCGGTGTGCGCACGGCCTGCGCGGACGTGTTCGGCCCGTCGCTGGAGCGGCGGCACAGCAAGTACATGTGGCTGGGTACGGACCGGGTCTTCGAGGCCTTCCAGTTCTTCGTCAAGGAGACCGAGTGGGGGGTGGTGCAGGTCCACGGCTACCCCTACTCCGACGCCGGCTCGACGTTCATCGTGGAGATGCACGAGGACGTCTGGCGCCGGGCGGGCTTCGACGTCACCGAGGACACGGTGTTCGCGCCGGGCGCCTCCGACGAGCAGGCCGTGGCCCGGATCCGTGAGCTGTTCGCCGCCGAACTCGACGGGCACCAGGTGTTCGCCAACAACTCCAGGTGGCTGAACTTCACCACCGTGCGCAACCAGCGGTGGCATCACGAGAACCTCGTGCTGATCGGCGACGCCGCCCACACCGCCCACTTCTCCATCGGCTCCGGGACCAAACTGGCCATGGAGGACGCCCTCGCCCTGGCCGCCTGCCTGCACGAACACCCGGACAGCGAAAGCGCGTTGAGCGCGTACGAGAGCGAGCGGCGCCCGGTGGTGGAGTCCACCCAGCGGGCGGCGCAGGCCTCACTGGAGTGGTTCGAGAACATCGGCATGTACGCCCGCCAGGAACCCACCCAGTTCTGCTTCAACCTCCTCACCCGCTCCCGCCGCATCACCTACGACAACCTGCGCACCCGCGACGCCCGGTTCGCCGACCGGGTCGACACCGCCTTCGCCACGGCGCAGGGGCTGGGCGGCACGGCCCCCGCCATGTTCCAGCCGTTCCGCATCGGCGCACTGGAACTGAAGAACCGGGTGGTCGTCTCCCCGATGGACATGTACTCCGCAGTCGACGGCGTCCCCGGGGACTTCCACCTCGTCCACCTCGGCTCCAGGGCCCTGGGCGGGGCCGGCCTGGTGATGACGGAGATGGTCTGCGTCTCGCCCGAGGGCCGGATCACCCCCGGCTGCACCGGCCTGTGGAACGACGCACAGCGGGACTCCTGGACCCGGGTCGTGGACTTCGTGCACACGAACAGCACCGCCCGCATCGGCCTCCAGCTCGGCCACTCCGGCCGCAAGGGCTCCACCCGCCTGATGTGGGAGGGCATGGACGATCCGCTCCCGGACGGGAACTGGGAGACCGTCGGCCCCTCCCCGCTGCCGTACGGCCCCGGCTCACCCGCACCGCGCGCACTCACCCGCGCCGGTCTGGACCGGATCACGGCCGAGTTCGTGGCGGCGGCCCGGCGCGGCGCGGACGCCGGCTTCGACCTGCTCGAACTCCACTGCGCCCACGGCTACCTGCTCTCCTCGTTCCTCTCGCCGATCTCCAACCACCGCACGGACGAGTACGGCGGATCGCTGGAGAACCGGCTGCGCTACCCCCTGGAGGTCTTCGACGCCGTCCGCGCCGTCTGGCCGGCCGACCGCCCCGTGATCGTGCGGATCTCCGCCACCGACTGGATGCCGGACGGCAACACCGAGCACGACGCCGTCGCGATCGCCCGCGCCTTCGTCGCCCACGGCGCGGATGGCATCGACGTCTCCACCGGCCAGGTCACCAAGGACGAGCGGCCCGCCTACGGCCGCTCGTACCAGACCCCCTTCGCCGACCGCATCCGGCACGAGGTCGCCGCCGCCACCGGGGCGGCCGTCATCGCCGTCGGCGCCATCGCCTCCTACGACGACGTCAACTCCATCCTCCTCGCCGGCCGCGCCGACCTGTGCGCCCTGGGCCGTACCCACCTGTACGACCCGCACTGGACCCTGCACGCGGCAGCCGAGCAGGAGTACACGGGAGCGGCCGCCGAGTGGCCCGCGCAGTTCCGGGCCGGCCGCCGCAAGCCGCCCACCGCCCGCACCGACGCGGTCCGCCCCCGACTGTCGCTGCTGCGGGCCGAGGAGGCGGAAGTGAGCGTCCATCTGCGGTGGAAGCCGGCGGCGGAGGATCTGCCGGCGGTGCGCTGACGTCCGACCGCGCAGGCGGACCGGTCAGGAGACCCGCGGAAGGGCTTGGTCACGTAGTCGCCGGCGCCGGTGGCGAGATCGTCGAGCCGGTGCTCCGGCGCGTCCCGGGCGATCGGCATCAGCACGCTCTCGCGGCGCGCCCTACGTGAGCCGTGGAGCGCGCCGATCTCGCGGCGCGGGCCCCGCGAAGGGGCCTGGATGCGTGACACCCCCCATAGGAGCCACGTCACATCCTACCCGGCTTCGTAGGAACGGAGCGCCCTGAAGTGGTCGTAAGAGTTATATACCGGGCATTACAACCATTCGCTCCTAAGTCGGGTAGTACGTCACATCGTTGCGATCCGTTCCCGGCGCCGCTAACCATTGCTGTCGTCGCCGGGAGACGGGCGACGGGCCGAGCGGATCCCCGCCGGGCCCGCCCACTCCCGCCGGTAGTACGGGGCTCCGCCCCACGCCGCCGCGCACAGCGGCCGGCGCCGACGCCGTCCCCCACCGGAGAGTTTCCTTCACATGACCATGACCACCCGCACCCGCATCGCCCGCCTGCGCACCCTCGGCCTCGCCGGTCTCGCCACCACCGGTGCCGCGGCCGCCGCCCTCACCCTGATGCCGGCCAACGCGCAGGCCGCCGAAATGACGCAGGCGCACACCTCGGCCGCGGTCACGGCCTCCTCCGGCGACAGCAGCCGCGCCGCCTCCCGGCACACCGGCTCCGCCAACAACCTGGACGGCTGGATCAAGCAGTCCCTCCAGATCATGAAGTCCAAGGGCATCCCGGGCAGCTACGAGGGCCTCAAGCGCAACATCATGCGCGAGTCCGGCGGCAACCCGTCCGCGCAGAACAACTGGGACGTCAACGCCCAGAAGGGCACCCCCTCCAAGGGCCTGCTCCAGGTGATCGACCCCACGTTCAACGCGTACCACGTCGCCGGCACCGCCCACAGCGTCACCGACCCGGTGGCCAACATCACCGCGGCCGCCAACTACGCCGCCCACCGGTACGGTTCCATCGACAACGTCAACTCCGCGTACTGACGCCCATGGCGACTCGTCCGACCGGAGTCAGGTCCTACGGCTCACGGTGTTCGTGGGCCGCCTGCTCCAGGGCGGCGGCCTCCGCCTCGGCGACACGGGTCTCCGCCTCGACGTCGATCGAGCGGGTCAGCCACCAGTACAGCAGCGCCGACACGGGAAGCCCGACGAACAGGGAGATGTCCGCCCCGTCCAGCGCCTTGGCGACGGGGCCGACGAAGAGCGTGCCGACCGAGAAGAACGGGATCATGACCGCGAACCCGACCAGGTACGAGACGATCCCCTGCCAGCCCCAGCGGCCGTAGATGCCGTCCGGCTTGAAGATCTCGGCGATCGCGTAGTGGCCCCGGCGCACCACGTAGTAGTCCATCAGGTTCACGGACGTCCACGGGATGAACAGATACAGCACCAGCAGCAGGAAGTTGTTGAAGTTCGTCAGGAAGTCGGACGTCGCCGCCAGCGCGCCGATCAGGGAGAGCGCCGCGGTCACCACGAGGGTGACCAGGCGCACGCCCAGGGTCGGCCGCACCCGCTTGAACGAGTCGATGGCACTGATCAGCGTCAGGGAACCGCCGTACATGTTCAGCGCGGTGACGGAGATCAGGCCCAGCGCGGAGAAGAGCAGGACGATCGCGCCGAAACCGTCGAAGACCTTGTCGCCGGCGGCGTTGATCGACGGGATCGTGTCGAAGCTGTCGCCTGCCCAGGCCGCCAGCAGCGTCCCGAGCACCATCAGCCAGATGCCGCCGAGCGCCGAGCCGAAGTAGGTCCAGTAGAACGTCTTGCGGACCGTGACGTCCGGCGGCAGATAGCGCGAGTAGTCCGAGACGTAGATGGCCCAGCTGATCTGGTAGCCGGCGACCACGCCGAACTGCGCCAGGAACGGGGTCGCCTTGAAGGCGCCGAGGTCGAAGGAGCCCGCCGGGTAGTGCAGGGTGACCAGCACACCGACGGTGAAGATCCCGAACACGACCAGGAACGTGTAGGTCAGGAACCGCTCGGCCTTGTGGATGATGTCGTACCCCACCAGGGCCACGACCAGCGCGACCACGGTGACCACGACCACCCAGAGTTTCACACCGCCGTGGATCGTGGTGTCCAGGGCCTGACCGGCCAGGACGGTGTTGAACACGTTGAAGCCCGCGTACTGCACATAGGCGAACAGCCACACCAGCAGCGCCCCGACGTAGCCGAACTGCGGGCGGGACTGGATCATCTGCGGCAGTCCCAGCTGCGGCCCCTGCGCCGAGTGGAACGCCATGAAGAACGTGCCGATCAGGGTGCCCGCGACGATCGCCAGCAGCGACCAGATCAGGTTGCCGCCCTCCGTGATGCTGATCAGCCCCACGGCCAGGGTGGCGATCTGCGCGTTGGACATGAACCACAGCGGTCCCAGATGCCACAGCTTGCCGTGCCGCTCGTCCAGCGGCACGTAGTCGATGGACCGGATCTCCAGGCCGCCCACCCGTGGTTCCACCTCTGCGCTCATGGCACCTCCAGGGCCCGGCCCGTCACTTTGACCACATCCTTCCCCCGTGCGGACGCGAATAAGGCATCCGGAATTCCAGTTCCGGCCAGCGGAAAGTTCGCGGCCCGCACGACGCCGCCGCTCCGGCCGCAGATGACCTGTTGCCCTGCTCACAATCGGCCCCGAACCGGTCGCAGCGTGGCGGCGGTCATGTCGCGAGCGGCGCGTTTTGTCTACGTTCGCAGTCCTGTGTCCCTCCCACCCGAACTGAGAAGGCCCCCGCCATGCTCAACCGAACCCTGTCCGTCGTGGCCACGGTGGTGACCCTGTTCGCCGGAGCCGCGCCGGCGGCCATGGCAGCCGGCGCCGGGTCCGGACCCGCCGACTTCCGCACCGCCGTCCAGGCGCAGGGCAACGCCCGGGTGACCGCCGCCGTCCTCGATCTGGACGGCACCGGCAGGGAACCCGCCGTCTACGGCGACGACACGCCGTACGACACGGCGAGCATCGTCAAGGTCGACCTCCTCGCCGCCATGCTGCTGCACGCCCGGGACCACCGGCGCGACCTCACCGCCCGGGAGAGCGAGCAGGCCGAGGTGATGATCCGCGACAGCGACAACACCGCGGCCAATGCCCTGTGGCGGGCCGTCGGCGAGGCCCCCGGCCTGGATTCGGCCAACAGGCGGCTCGGACTGACCTCGACGCAGGGCGGCCCCGGCGGCCTCTGGGGGCTCACCCGGACCACCGCGGCCGATCAGATACGACTGCTGCGCGCGATCTTCGGCACCGGTCCCACGCCCCTCGACGCGGCGTCCCGCGGCCGGATCGCCACCCTGATGACCGAGATCGCCGACGGCCAGTCCTGGGGCGTCTCGGCCGCCGCCGACGCCGGGTGGGCGCTGAAGAACGGCTGGCTCATGCGCACCACGACCGGTCTGTGGGACATCAACAGCATCGGACGCGTCACGGCCGGCGGGCACCACTACCTCGTGGCGGTCCTCTCCGACGGCAACGTGTCCATGCCGGACGGCGTGAACCTGGTGGAGCGAGCCGTCCGCACCGCCGTCTCCCGGTCGGCGGCCCGCTGACCCCCTTGGCCCACTGCCGCCCGCCCGTCGCCCCGAATGCCCCTAACGTGCATGAGAGGGCGACGTCGGCCGGTAACGGGAGGCACGGTGGTGGGTGCGGGCGGGCCTTGGGCCGGGCGGGGCCGCGCGCGGCGGGCCCGGGGCACGGCACCGGACAGCCGGACCGCACGCGCGATCCGGATTCCGAAGCGGGCCCGCGACCCGCGGGCCTCCGCCTCCGTCAGCGCGGTCGTCGTGCCCGGCCTGCGGGTCGCCGCCGCCTACGCCTGGCGGCTCATCGTGGTCGGCATCGCCGTCTACGGCGTCTTCGTCATCCTCGGCCGGTTCCAGCTGATCGCCGCCGCCGTGTTCCTGGCCCTGGTCATCACCTCGGTGCTGCGTCCCCCCGCCGACCTGCTGGCCCGACGGCTTCCCAGGCCGCTGTCCGTGGCGGTGATCCTGCTCGGCAGCATCTGTCTGTTCCTCGGCCTGCTGGCCCTGGTGGGCAACGCCGTCGCGCAGGAGTCGGCGACACTGACCGACGAGTTCCGCGGCGGCATCCACCGCATCGAGATCTGGCTGCAGCGGCCGCCCTTCCGGCTCGGCCCGGGCGCCCTGTCACACCTCCAGCAGCAGATCCTCACCTACATCCAGACCCACCGCTCCAACCTGGCGAGCAGAGCGCTCAGCGGCGTCGGCACCGTCGTCGAACTGGTCACCGGCGGCGTGCTCGCGCTGTTCACCTCGGTCTTCTTCATCCACTCCGGTGAACGGCTGTGGGCCTGGACCAGCCTCGAACTGCTGCCCGCCGGTGCCCGCAGCGCCTGGGACCGGGCCGGGCGCGCGGCCTGGCGGACGTTCGCCGGATACACCCGGGGCATCATCATCGTGGCCGCCACCAACGCCCTCCTCGTGGGCATCGCCCTGCTCGTGCTGCGGGTGCCGCTCGCGCTGCCGCTCACCCTGCTGGAGTTCTTCGCCGCTTTCATCCCGCTGGTGGGCTCACCGGTCGCGCTCGGCGTGGCCACGGTGGTGGCGCTGGCCGGGCGCGGCCCGCTCACGGCCGCCGCCGTCCTCGCGCTCATCGTCGTCGTCGGCCAGCTGGAGGGGCATCTGCTCCATCCGCTGGTGATGAGCTGGGCGGTGCGGCTGCACCCCCTCGTCGTCGCCGTGTCCGTCATCGCGGGCAGCATCGTCGCGGGGGTGATCGGCGCCGTCGTGGCCGTGCCGTTCATCTCCGTCGTCTGGTCGGTGGTGCGGGCCCTGCGCCCGGCGCCGCCGCCCTGACCGCGGGCCGGGGCTCAGCCGTCCTTGGCGGGGCGACGGCCGCGCTTCGACGTGCGACGGGAACGGCCGGACGACGGGGGCGACGCGGCCGCACCGGAGGGGGCGGGGACGTCGGACGCCCCGGGAGCGGGGGAGGCGGCGGGGGCGCCGGACGGTGTCGCAGGGCGGGGTGCCGGGATGCCGTCGTCCCACGCCTCGTGCGCGCCGAACGGGTCGGCGGGCACGTCGGCGTCCGCGAGCAGGAGGGCCGCCGAACGGGACGTGGCACGAGCCCTGAAGGCCGCCAGGGCCAGCGTGTCGGCATCCGACTCGGTGCCACTGCGCCAGGTGATGGTGCCCGGAAGCATGACCAGGGAGGTGGTACCGGACTCCCCGGCGGCGGGCCGCAACTGGACCCGGATGCCGTGCCGGTCGGCGAGCCTGCCCACCACGAACAGGCCCATGTGCTGGTAGACGTCGGCGTCGGCGGTCGGCGGATTCGCCAGTTTGTGGTTGATCAGCGCGAAGTCCTCGGGCCGCAGACCGATGCCCTCGTCATGGATCTCGACCATGGTCCGGGTGTCCGGCAGCCGCGTCGCCGTGACCCGGACCGTCGAGCGCGGCGAGGAGAACGAGGTGGCGTTCTCCAGGAGCTCGGCGAGCAGATGCACCAGGTCGGTGACGGCACGGCCGTGGATCTCGGTCTCCGGGATGCCCGTCAGCTCGATCCGCTCGTACTGCTCCACCTCGGAGGCCGCCGCCCGGATGACGTCGACCAGGGGGAGCGGGTGGTCCCACTGCTGGGTGGGGCGCTCGCCGCCGAGCACCAGCAGGTTCTCGCCGTTGCGGCGCACCCGCGTGGCCAGGTGGTCCAGCCGGAACAGGTTCGACAGCTGCTCGGGGTCGGCCTCGCGCTCCTCCAGCTGGGTGATCAGGGCGAGCTGCCGCTCGATCAACGACTGGTTGCGGCGGGAGAGGTTGGTGAAGATCGTGTTGACGTTGCCGCGCAGCGCGGCCTGTTCCGCGGCGAGCCGGACCGCCTCCCGGTGCACATGGTCGAAGGCGCGGGCGACCTCGCCGATCTCGTCGGTGGTGGTGATCGGGATCGGCGTGACCTTGGTGTCCACCTGACCGGGCACGGCCTGGGAGAGCTGGGTGATCACCGCCGGCAGCCGCTGCTCGGCGATCTGTATGGCCGAGGCGCTGAGCCGGCGCATGCCCCGGCTCATGGAGCGGGCCACCCACGCGGCGAGCAGGAGGGCGACCAGTACGGCGCCGAGCGCGAAGGAGCCGTTGACGATCGCGTCCTGCTTGGCGTCCGCGGCGATGTTGCGGGCGTTGGCGAGGGCCGTGTCGGTGAGATGGACCTCTATGCCGCGGTAGGCGTCGAAGGCGAGCGCGGACGCCGCGAAGAACGACTCGGGCGTGATGCCCTGGGCGGCCAGTTGCCCGGCCGGTGTCCCGGCGGCGATTTCCTTGATCATCTTCGGCAGGGTCGGCGGTGCCACGAAGGCCTGCCCGGCCGCCTTGGCCTCTTCGGCGGCCTTGGCCGTCTGCTGCGCGCCCTTCTTCTCCGCGTCCGCCAGCGCCGTCCGCAGCCGGGTCATGTCCCCGGCGGTACCGGCGCCCGCGTACTCCTGGAGGCCGACCTGCTCCAGGTAGGCGTAGGAGCTGAACGAGCCGAGCTGGGTCTGCAGTTCGCCGTCGGCGAGCGCGTCGCGGTTCTCGACCAGCAGATGCGTGCCGATGGAGCGCACCAGGGACTCGGCCGCCTGGGTCAGGGAGATGGCGTAGAGGGTGCGGCCGAAGCTCGCCTGGTTGTTGCTGCCGAAGCCCAGCTCGTTCGAGATCTCCATCAGCGGGTGCTGGACGGCGTGGTAGCTCTCCTCCGTCTGCACCCCGGACGCCCTGGCCGTGAACGCGTCGGCCCGCACCGCCGGCAGCAGCTTCTCGCCCGCCCGCACCAGTTCGATCCGCCGGGTCAGGCCCGCGGTCTTCGGCGCCCGGGCCACCAACGCGTCGAACGCCTTCGCGTCGGCGTCGGTGACCTTGCGCGCCGCCGCCACGGCGGGCGCGTTCCGTTCGCCCTTCAGGAGGGGGATGACCGACACGTCGCGCTCGTTGATCGCGTCACTGGCGTAGGCGTTCGCCGCCTGCACCAGCTCCGCCACATGGACCGCGTCGTTGGCGTCCCGCAGCGTGTCGATCGAGTTCTTCACCCGCAGGCCGCCGAGGCCGAGGGCGACGAGCACGGGGATGAGCAGAATGGCCTGGAGGCGTCTTGCGACGCGCCAGTTGCCGGTCATAGGTCTGGACTTGGACAAGTGCGTCCCTTTTCACAACAGGGATGGTGTGCAGGGCTGCGCACAGCCCGACGTTCTGTGGCCAATTTCTAACACCCGGCGATCAGGGTCGGCTGCCGTTTGGGTGAAGCGGTTTCCTGGGAATGGTACAAATCTCAATCAAAGCCATCGGTGGTCAATGCACGGATGGTGAGCCAGGTGGCCTGATCCCCTCGGCAGGTCTCCTCAGGGCTTCGAGCCGGTCAGGGACGCGTTCGCGAGCAACTTCGAGTTGCTCGGGGACCGGGGACCGGGGACCGGGGTGCGGCGGTTGCGGCGCCCTACGGCGACATGAGTGTCGCCGTAGGGGGAGAGACCGCCGGCCGCGGGCGCCGGGCAGGAGCCTCCGGGCGGGCCGGTGGCGTCGATGCGGAGGTCCAGGAGACGGCCGTGCGGCCATCGTCGCCGTCGCCGATGCCGATGCGCGGGTAGCCCCCCGTCCGGTCGGCCGGCGGACCGCTCGTGGCGTCCGCCGGGCGGCCGGGCGCGGTCAGCGCTTGGTGTAGATGAAGCCGACCTTGTCGAGCTCGTCACCGGAGCGGCCGTGGAAGCCGGCGATCTGCCAGCCCGACGGGGCGGTGCGGGTCACGCAGTCCGAGGTCGTCGCACCACCGGCGAGGGTGTTGCCCAGGTTGGTGGTGAACTTGGCGTAGAAGATGCGGGTGGTGTTGTTGTACTTGTCCTCGCACACATACGCCGTCGTCACGTACTCGTTGCTGCCCAGCGTCAGCGAGGACGCCGTGCCGCCGGTGCCGCCGTGGGCCAGCGTCGTGCCGTCGGCGAGCGTGATGCCGACCTGGTCGACCCGTGAGCCGGAGCGCAGCGAGATGCTGGTGGCGCGGGCGCCGGCGGCCACCTTGTCGATGTCCTGGTAGTAGTCGCCGTGCGGACCGCCGAACTGGTCGCTCAGCTGGAAGTTCGGGTTCTCGGACCAGGAGAAGCCGACCGTGATCGGGTCGTGGTCGGAGAGCATCAGCCCGGCGTCCGTGAGGAACTTGGCGTGCTCGTTGTTGTACGAGGTCGCGTTGAGGCTGACGAGCTTGCTGCTGCGGTACAGCACCTTGTCGACGACCTCGCAGGTGTTGGGCACGGTCGCCCCGGACTGGTCGCAGACCAGCGCGTCGCTGCCCTTGGCCGGCGCGCTGCCGCCGCGGATCAGCTGCACCCAGGCGTCGGTGAGCCCGTTGTTCGCGGCGAACTCGGCGATGGTGTCGGCGGTGCGGGTGTAGCGGGTGTTGGTGTCACCCATCACCACGACGGCGTTGCCGGCCGAGTGGGTGCTGATGAAGTCGGTCAGCTGGCTGAGGTTGTCGGCCCGGGAGGCCTCGTCGCCGTCGTTCGTGCCCGCGTTGGTGTGCAGGTTGTAGAAGTCGACGTAGACGCCCTCGGCGAGCCGCTCGCGCATGAAGGTGAACCCCTTCGGCGTGAGGCAGTCGCCCGAGTCGACCTGGCAGGAGTTCCAGCCGACGCGCTGGAAGTCGTCCCCGTCCCAGGCGTAGTCGGAGACGGTGTTCAGTCCGCTGCCGATGCCCGCGCCGCCGCTGGTCGCGGTGCGGTAGGGATGGGTGTCCGTGGAGTAGAGGTAGGCGTGATAGTTGAAGTCCTCCTGGACGTTGACGATGTCGTACGGCGCGATGCGCCTGCCGATCTCCGTGGTGCTGGTGTCGCGCGGCGTGGACGCGCTCGACAGGCCTTCCGGAAGCCCGGCGACGTTGTACGTGAGCACGCTGAACGTGCCCGAGGCGGCCGCCGCGGCCGGGGTTGCGGTGGCCGTGAGCCCGCCGAGAGCGGCGACCGCGGCCGCCAGACAGGCAACGAGTCTGCGCATGGAGGTGTCTCCTACGGGAGTTGTGCGCCGAGGGATGTGAGCATGCCAATGAGGCATGGGAAAACGTAGCGGCAAACGCTTTCTTCCGACCCCCCCTTGTTACTAACCAGTTTGGAAATTCCCCGTGACGCCCAGAAGATCGACTTCTGTCCCGGCGGGCCCGGCCGGGCGGTGACTGTTACTCACTTTCGGGTGAGCCGCGCCTTGTCGAGGAAGCGGCCGGCGGGACGGAAGGGACTCCGCAGGCCCGTTACTGCGGGGGCGTGGAGCCTGATATGGCATCAAACGCGCCCATTCACCTAATAAATGGACGTTACAACCGAGAGTCATGGGAAAGCGAAGGATCCGTAATGGGCGCCGTGTGCGTCGCGGAGGCCGCGCGGCCGGGGCGCAGGGTGTGGATGCGCGGCCGCCCGGCCGCCGCCTCGCCCCACTCGTGGCCTGCGGCCTCGTACCGCATGGCTGCTGGGGTGTGCTCGAATCCCGTGAAGGGAGACCACGTGTCCGTTTCCGTATCCGCGTCCGCCCGCCGTCTCGGTTCCGCCGCCGCCGTGGCGGCCGCTCTGCTGGGTGTCACGGCCCTGCCGGCCGCGGCGTCCGCTCCGTACCCCGGGGTGTCGCACCGTGACGCGGTCGTCATCAGTGCCGTGCGGCACGACGTGCAGGGCCGGGCGGCCTTCTCCGGCCGTGCCCTGAACCGGGAGTGGGCGGACGTCACCAACACCTCCCGCCGGGACGTGAACCTCAGCGGCTGGACGCTGTCGGACGCCGACGGCCACAGCTACGTCTTCCGCCACTACCGGCTGGCGGGCGGCGCCACGGTCCGCGTCCACACCGGGGAGGGCCGGGACACCCTGACGGACCTGTACCAGGACCGCCGTTCCTCCGTGTGGAACCACGACGCCGACACCGCCACCCTGCGCAACGACCGCGGCCGCTACGTGGACTCCGCCTCCTGGGGCCTGCACCACCGGCGCGACGTCGACGACCGGCACGCCCTGGGGCATCGTGACGCCGACGGCCGGCACTCCTTCGGCCACCGTCGCTGACACGTCATGCATCCGCCGCCAGGCCCGTTCGCGGGAGCCTGGCGGCGGATGCGCGCCAGGGCCGCACCCCCGTATCAGCCCTGGACGACCGGCCCGCTCACCGTGGACGTGAAGACGACCTCGCCGTCCTGCACGCCGACGACGTCGACGGTCGCCGTGCCGTCGCCCCGGGCCGTCACCCCCGTGACGTCGATCCAGCAGGGACTGTCGAGTTCGACGTAGCGGTTGAACGACGTGGACGTGCTCGCCGGGAGCAGCTGGCGGGGCGCCAGCCGGGCGCAGGCGGCCTGCCGCGCGCCCTCCATCAGGACCATGCCGGGCAGGTGGTCGCCGCCGTGGTCGAACAGGATCGGGTGGTCCAGGTCCGGGGTGAGCAGCCAGCGGTCCGGCGCGTTTGTGGCCGTCAGCACCACGTCGGCGGAAGAGGTGCGGCCCACGGCCGCCGGTGGCATCGGGTCGGCCGCGACGGCGGGGCCTGCCGAAGTCGCCGGCTTCCCGGGCCGGTTGGCGCGCAGCCGGGCGTAGACCGGCGGTGTGACGACGGAGTACCGCCCCTCCCCGTGGGCCACGGTCAGTCCGTCCCGGCGCAGGACGAACCCGATGCTCATCCGGCGTGCGGAGGACCGGCCGCGCGGCGCGAAGTCCGGGCAGGCCACGTCGAGTTCGAAGTCGGTGGGGCGGGAGGCGATCCGCAGCCGGTCCAGATCGCTGTGGCAGCTGAGCGACCACAGCACGAAGTGATGGCCGAGCGGAACTCCGTGTTCCGCGTGCGTCACGAACATGCCGGCCTGCCGAAACGTCTCTGCGGCCTGGAGCGGGTCATGACTCGAACCGTCGGCGCTGTTGAAGAACGTGTGGGCGCGGGGCCACTGCCCGGTGAGGGAGAACCGCAGTCCGTCGGCCTGGGCGGTACAGCCGGTGAGGAACACCTCGGCGAGGGACGCGCGGTGGACGTACTCCTTGGGGACCGTGGTGGTCAGCCGAGGCAGTACGGGCAGACCGACTCCGATCTCGCTGGCGGACAGACTCATCGATGACCCCCCGTCGGAAAGCTCTTCGTTGGCTTGAAGCTCTGTTCGACGCCTATAAGATACGGACCTACCGGTTTTCTCGGGTCGGCCACTAGGTAAAGGATTCACCAAGCGTGGTTCGACTCGATCCATGCATGACTCCGCTCGGTAGTGGTTTGGCCAAATATTTTTGCGCTCAACCACGCCGAAGGCACGGCGAAAAACGGACTAAGTGGCAGATGTCGACGGCGTGTTGTCGACGCGCCCGACGTCTGGATCACCTGCCCGGAAACCTGTCCGACGGTTTCTTTTGGCCAAGTTCCGCGCGCTCCGGCCCGCCTGACGTGGTGCCTGGAACCACCCTGCCTCGACAGCCCCCTGCATGATGGTCGGACGGCCTGCGAGAGGGAGACCCCGATGGAACCACTGCGCACCCTGCGCCTCGCCGCCGTCAACATCGACGGCGTCCTGCTCAACGACAGCTTCAGCCCCGTCCTGTACCGCCTCGTCCTCAAGTACGGCGGCGCGTACACCCGGGAGCTGGAGCAGCGGCTCTTCTCGCAGTCCCGGCTCGCGGCCGCGAAGGTGCTGCTGGAGGAGACCGGCGCCGAGGTGGGCGAGCAGGAGGTCATCGCCGACTACTTCGCCGAGCGCGAGCACCACCTGCGCGACCACCCCGTCCGCACCCTCGACGGCGCCGAGGAACTCCTGCACCGACTGCGCGCCCTGGGCCTGGACGTCATCTGCTATGGCGGCCTCGACGAGGACCACTTCCGCCGCCATCTCGGCGCCTGGGAGCACCTGTTCACCGCCCCGCGCTACATCTGCACCAACGACATCCGGCCCGGCATCCGGGAGATCGTCCGGGACCGCTTCGGCCTCGACTACCACCAGGCCCTCTTCATCGACGACGTCGCCCGCTTCGCCGGCCACGCCAAGGAGCTGGACGTGCCCTTCGTCGGCCACCCCAGCACCTTCGAACACGGCTTCCAGCGCGAGCTGATGCGCGAACTCGGGGTCCGGCACCTGGTCGGCGGCCTCGCCGAGATCGACGAGGAGCGCCTGCGCACCCTCGACCGCGAGGCCGGGCTCGGCACCGTCTGGCAGGACGCCGACGCCCTCACCGGTACGCGGGAGGCGACCAGGTGACCGAGTGGGAGGGGGCCGCACTGGCGGGCCGGGTCGTGCTCGTCACCGGCGCCAGCAGCGGCATCGGTGCTGCCGCGGCCCGGGTGTTCGCCCGGCAGGGCGCCACCGTCGTCCTCGCCGCCCGCCGCGAGGACAAGCTGCGCGAGCTCGCCGGTGAACTGCGGGCCCGGGGCACCGAGGCGAGTCATCGCACCCTGGACGTGCGCGACACCGAAGAGGTGCGGCGGACCGTCGAGTTCACCGTCGAGCGGTACGGTCGCCTCGACGCCGCATTCAACAACGCGGGCGTCGCCCTCGCGAAGACCCCGATGCACCTCATCGACGACACCGACTACGACCGGGTCACCGAGACCAACGTGCGGGGGGTCTGGAACTGCCTGAGGCACGAGATCGCCGCCATGCTGGCGAACGGGGGCGGCTCGATCGTCAACACCAGCAGCGTGGGCGGTCTGGTCGCCTCCTCCACGGCCGCTCCCTACATCGCCTCCAAGCACGCGGTGATCGGACTCACCAAGGCCGCCGCCGTCGAGTACGCCCCGCACCACATCCGCGTGAACGCCATCGCCCCCGGCCTGACCCGCTCCGAGATGATCGACGACTGGTTCGCCAGGTCGCCCGAGAACGAGGCGCGCGCCTACCGCTCCGCCCCGCAGGCCCGCGCCGCCGACCCGGAGGAGGTCGCGGAGGCCGCCGCCTGGCTGTGCAGTGACAAGGCGAGCTTCGTCACGGGTGCCACACTTACCGTGGACGGCGGACGCACCGCCTGGTGAACTGCCCGCAGGTCCCGCACCGGAGCCGGAGCGCCGGCGCGGGACCTGCCGGGCACCGGCGGCGGGAGCGACCGGGAATCGGCGCTGTGCGGCCGAAATACCGACCCCCGATTGGGGTAAGGTACGTCACGTCCGGTTTTGTTTTGACCGAGGAGGGGTCCCCATGGCGCGTCAGGAGCGTGCGATTCGGACCCGACGCGCTGTTGTCGAGGCCGCCGCGGCGGTCTTCGCCGAGCGCGGATACACGGCGGCGACGATCGCCGAGATCCTTGAGCGGGCCGGAGTCACCAAGGGCGCTCTGTACTTCCACTTCGACTCCAAGGAAGCCCTCGCGCGGGGCGTCATCAACGCCCAGATCAGCGACGACTACTGGGTGCCGCGCGAGCTGAAGCTCCAGGAGTGGGTGGACATCGGCATGACGCTGGCCCACCGGATCCCCAAGGAGGTCATTCTCCTCGCCGGCATACGGCTCTCCGCCGACCTCCAGGGACGCTCCCTGTTCGGCAGCGCCTGGCCCGCCTGGACCCAACTGGTGACGGACAAGCTCGTGGAGGCCAAGGAGCGTGGTGAGGTGCTGCCGCACGTCACGCCGCGCGAGACCGCCGAGTGCTTCCTCGGGGCCTGGATCGGGACCCAGTTCATGTCCGAGGTGGTCTCCGACTGGACCGACCTCAACGACCGCATCTCGGTCCTCTACAACCACGTACTGCCGGCCATAGCCACTCCCGCGGCGCTGATCCTTCTGGACACCGCGCCCGACCGGGGTGCCCGGGTCGTGGAGGAAGCCGAGCGCCACCGGCAGGAAGCGCTCGTGGCCGCCGAGGCCTGACCAGCCTCGAACCAAACCACCCGCCTGGTTTGTCACCCGCAGACACCGGAAGCCGTGCTCTCGCGCGGCGCGCGAGGACCGCCCGCGCCATGCAGCCGAGCACAGCCATCGGCAAACCTACCAATCATGCTGTTTGTTAAGGTTCTCGGATCAAAATATTGCAGGCCCAGGGGGAATCGGACCGTCCAATTCCGGATTCGCCCGGATCAACAGGGGGACGCGATGGTCAAGCAGCTCCGGGCGGCCCGAACCCGTCAGGCCCTCGTACTCGCCGCCGCCGAGATCTTCGCCGCCGACGGATACGCGCTGTCCTCGCTGCCCGCGATCAGCAGGCGGGCGGGAGTGAGCGCCGGAGCGCTGCACTTCCACTTTCCCAGCAAGGACGCCCTCGCGCTCGAGGTGGAGAGCGCGGCCCGGCGGACCGTCGAGCAACTGGTCGCGGACCGGCGGCCGGCGGCCGCCTCCGCACTGCACCTGCTGGTCACGGTCACCCGGGAGGTCCTGGTCGCGATCGCCGCCGACGTCGTGGTTCGGGCCGGCTTCAAACTGAGCGTCGATCCCTCCCGCAAGAACGGCATGGGTTTCGGCTGCTGGTGGCGTGCCTGGGTGTGCGAAGAACTGCTGCGGGCGCAGCACGCGGGGGAACTGGCCGACGGGGTGTCGCCGGACCGGGTGGCCGCGGTGATAGTCGCCGCGACGGTCGGCTTCGAGGTACTCGGCGCGCAGGACCGCGACCGGATCGCCCCCTGGCACGTCGAGGAGTTCTGGTCCCTGGTGCTTCCCCAACTCGCGGCGCGCGGGGATCTGTTCGCGGGCGTGGCGCTCCCCGACTCCTGGCCCAGGGCCAAGGGCGCCCAGACCGACCGGAGTTCGGTGTGACAAACCGTCCGTGCCGTTTTTGACCCGGGGCCCATTGGCCGCCCCGCACCACCCCGGCGGCGGACGACAGGGGGGAGGAGACGGGCATCGGCGTACTCGGCGCTCTCGACGCGCGGGAGAACGGCGTCCCCGGCATCCCGACCGCGCCCAAACCGCGTCAGGTACGCGCCGTGCTCCCGCTCCACGCCGGCCAGGCGGTGGGCGTCGCAACGCTGACCGAGGAACTGTGAGGGTGACGGCCACCGCGCAGCGCGCTCCCCACCCTGCAGACGTACATCATGCACCTGCGCGCCCTCATCGCCTCGGGGCACGAGAGGCCGGTGCCGGTGCCGGTGCCGGTGCCGACGCGGGCACGCGCACCGCCAAGCAGGTGCCGCGGACCGTACCCGGCGGCTATCTGCTCGACAGCGGCCAAGGCACCAGCGATATACGGGAGTTCGAGCGACTCGCCGACACCGGATACCGCACCAGGGAGGCCGGGGACCAGCGTGAGGCCGCCCGGCTGCTGCGTGCCGCGCTCGGCCGCCGGGATCGGCTGACGGGCCCGCCGGACCGGGCGGCGGGATCCTCAGGCGGCCACGACGTGCCGGGCGGTGCGGCGGGCGGCGAACCCGGTGCCCGCCACGAACCGCATCATCGGCCCGAACACCGGCGCCCGAGCGAACCGGTGGAGTACAGACCGGGCATCGACGACTCGAACGTCCCCCGCAGCGCCGGCGCCTTCGAACCGGGCACGCGCGCCACGGCGCGCCGCACCGTCGGAGACGGGAAGGGCAGGGCGTCCAGATCCAGCCGGTAGCCGGTGGCCGCCGGCACATGGTCGACGGCGACGGACTCGTGCTCGCCCCAGGGAGCGACGACGCCCAGCCGCACCTGCGGCCCGCGGACCAGGGCACCCGCGACCCGGCGCGAGGTGTGCACCGGTACGACACCCTCCACCCGGTCCCGCAGCCACCAGCCACCAGCCACCAGCCACCAGCCACCAGCCACCGGCCGCCCGAGGGCCCGAGTGCCCGCCGGAACAGCAGCAGCCGGGCCGCCGCCGGCGGCCGGCGCACGCTGCCGGGTGACGCGCAGACACCGGCCAGGATCCAGCCCGTGCCGAGCGGCGAGGCCGGCTTGGCCACCCGCTGCGTCCTCGCCGTCCCCGCAGCCACCCGCGGGCGGAACACCCGAACCGGGTTACGGCCAAATAACCGACCGGATGGTCTTTTTTGAGTGGCTTCCCGGACTGAGATCCCGCCGGATTCGCTGACCGGTTCCAGTGGACGGGAAGACCGTGAACCACCCGCCGGTCGCCGAAATATCATGCCTGTACTGCTATTTCGGTGATGGTTGGGGATGAGGTGCGGTCCCTCGGCCGTTCTCCGGTGGTTCGTTAGCACCGCTCTAGCCGGCAGTCTGTTGACAGACCGCTTGTGCTGTTTTCTACTGACTGGCGGAGTGTCAGATGAGAGGATCAGGGAGACGCGTGTGGACATCGGGCTGCTGGGCGCACTGAACGTGACCGAGAACGGGGTCTCCATCGCCCCGACCGCACCGAAACCCCGCCAGGTGCTGGCCCTGCTGGCGCTGCGCGCCGACCAGGTCGTGTCCGTCCCGACCCTGATCGAGGAACTCTGGGCGGGCACTCCACCGCGCAGTGCCCGCACCACCCTGCAGACCTATGTGCTCCAGCTCAGGGAGCTCATCGCGACGGCGCTGCGCCGGGGCACGGGTCCGGGGCCCGCGGACACCCGGTCCGCGAAGGACGTGCTGGCGACCCTGCCGGGGGGTTATCTTCTCGCCGCCCAAGGCGGCGGCAGCGACATCCGGGAGTTCGAGCGGCTGAGCGAACAGGGCTGCCGCGCCATGGACGACGGGAACTTCGCGGGCGCCTCCGACGCCCTGCGCCAGGCGCTGGACCTGTGGAGCGGGCCGCCCTTCGCCGACGTACCCACCGGGGCCCACCTGGGCATGGAGGCGCGGCGGCTGGAGGAGAGCCGGCTCTGCGCCCTGGACCTGCGCGTCGAGGCCGACCTCCGGCTCGGGCGGCACCGCGAACTGCTCCCCGAGCTCACCGTCCTGACCAGCCGTTACCCCTCCCACGAGAACCTGCACGCGCAGTTCATGCTCGCCCTCTACCGCTCGGGCCGGCGCGGCGAGGCACTCCTCGTCTACCAGCGGCTGCGCACCCTCCTCGTCAGGGACCTGGGACTGGAGCCGTCGGCGCGCCTGCGCCGCCTGCAGCAGTCCATCCTCACGGCCACCGCCGACGACCCCGGCACCCCACCGCACCACGACGACCTGGCCGCACCGGTGGTGACCGCGGCGGCGGGCCGGTGACCGGCGGATCCGCTCAGGACGGCAACGGGACACACAGCACGGCGGCGGGCCCCTGCGCGCTGCCCACGCGGGTGGTGAAGGCGATGCCCGCGATGTCCTCGCCGGCGGCACACTGGCCCTTGTAGGCGCCGTACGCGAAGTCGTCACCCGCCCCGTCGGCGGGCCGGTTGTCGGACCGGTCGAACCACACCGTCCGGCCACCGATGCCCGACGCGGCGCGTGCCGACGGCGCGCACAGCGCCGCCGACACCCGCTCCCCGCGACGGCTGTAGCCGATGACGAACTGACCGGCAGGGCACTGCAGTTTGGTGTACCCGGAGGCCCAGTCGCCGCCCGCCGGGACGTACCGCTCGTCCGTGACCACCGTCCGGGCGTCGCCCGGGGCGCGCAGGTCGCCGGCGGTCGCGTCGGTGCACAGACCGCGTCCGCCGGAGTGCGCGAGACCGATCAGCCGCAGCCCGTCCGGGCAGACCGCCTTGTACGCGCCCGAGTCCCAGTCGCCGCCCGCCCGCACCCGCAGGGACTCGACCTGGTCGCCGTGGTCGGTGGCGAGCATGCGCCAGGTCGTCCCCGGCTCGACATACCCGGTGAGGCCGGGAGAGGTCATCAGGTGATCCCAGGCGGTGGCCCGCCAGTCGCCTGTGTCGAGGATGCCGGACCGGTGCCCGGCGGTGTCGTAGCGCAGCAGCGCCCAGTCGTCGTGGCCCTCCCAGCCGACCAGTGGCCAGTAGGCGAAGTCGGTGTCGTGGTCGGCGAAGTAGTCGGTGATGTTCCCGAACCAGGTGCGGGCCGCGGTGCCCGTCTCGTTCGCGCCGATGCCGAACTCGCTGACCCACACGGGCGCGGTGTAGTGCCTGCCCTCGGTGGTGACGAAGAACGCCTCGTCGGCCAGGGCCTGGTACAGCTCGTCGCGGGTCAGGTCCTGGTAGCGCGGGTCACTGGTCTCGCCGATGCCGGTGGCGCCGCTGTGCCTGGGGCCGGTGTAGCCGTAGAAGTGGGCCGAGTAGACCAGTTTGTGGGCGTCGACGAGGGTGTTCGAGAGGGTGCGGACGGGGGTGAGCACGGGGCGGCCGTGGGGGAGTCCGTCGACCGGCAGGCCGGTCCAGTTGATGCCCTCGATGACGATGAGGAGGTTCGGGTTCGCCTCGGTGAGGATGCGGTCGGCGGCGAACTGGGCCGCCGCGTACCAGTCGTGGCCGTCGCCCAAACCCCAGTTGGGGTCGTCGAGCACGTCCCGGCGCACCTCGTTGTAGAGATCGGCGCCCACGACACGGGAGTTCGCGGCGTAGCGGCGGGCCATGAAGACCCAGTCGTCGGCCCACTGCTGGGTCGACTGGCCGCTGTTCCAGCGCTCGTTGCCGTCGACGCCGCAGCACCAACGGGAGGTGTTGGTGTGGTTGTTGAGGATGACGGCGAAGCCCGCGCCGGTGAGGGCGGTCACAACGGCGTCGTAGACCTCCAGCGGTGTCTTTCCGCGCAACTGCGGATTGGCGGTGACCGCGGCGTCCGGCACCGGAGTCGTCGCATGGATCATCTCGTTCGAGAACGGCAGGCGGATGCTGTTGATGCCCAGTGCCTGGAAGTCCGAGAGGAGCTGGGCGAGGGGTGCGCGGTCCAGGCCCAGGGGGATGCCGTAGGAGTCCTGGCCCGCGTGGTGGTTCGCGGGGTCGGTGATGCTGCCGCTGCCCGTCCAGGAGCCCTGCGCGCCGTCCCAGTTGGCGGCCTTGAGGCGGAAGCGGTTGCCGGCGGCGTCGACGATGTAGCGGCCGCGGGTGGACAGCGGAGGCTGCCAGGCGCCGGTGGCCGACGCGGCCGGTGCCGGCGCTGCGGACTGCGCGGACTGCGCGGACTGCGGACCGGCGGTGGCCGGGGCGGCGCCGAACAGAGCGAGAACCAGGAGAGGTGCTGTCAGGTACGTGACAATCCGGAACGATCGTACGATCGGCATCGGCAGTCCTCTGGGTGGATGTCCCGTGGGGGCGAGGCACCCTATCAGGGCGCGGGTCAGCGCAGAAGTGGCTCCGGCGACGCGCAGGCCTCGGCCGTCCACCCGTCGAGGTCGCGTGCGGGGCTCAGCAACTGCCTGACGGCGGCGGCGGAGGCGCGGTGCCAGTCGCGGCTGCGCCGGAGCATCGCGTGATCGCCGCCCCTGAGCAGCACCATCCCGGCCTCCGCGCCGGCCCTGCGGGCCTGCCGTACATACGCGGCCGAGTCGGCGGGCCCGGTGATCCGGTCGCGGTCCCCGTGCAGGACGAGGATCCGCGTGGCGGCGAGACCGTCCACGGGGTCGCCTGGCGGGCACCACGGAGCCAGCGCCAGCACACCGCACACCGAGGGATCGGCCGCCGCGCGCAACGCCGCCCGGCCGCCCATCGAGTGGCCCACCAGCACCACCGACGCGTCGCCGGCCAGGGCGCGCAGCTCGTCGAGGGCGCGCAGGGTGTCCTGGAGCGGGTCGGCGGCGTCGTTCCAGCCCTGGTAGCGGTAGCGCACCTGGCCGATCAGCACGTCGTGGGGCGAGGAGACCGAGGCCGCGGCGCTGAGGAAGGGGCGCATGCGCAGCGCGGCCGGCTGCCAGGCACGCGTCGGACGGCGTCCGTTCTCCTGCCCGCCGTGCAGGACGAGCACCGCCGCGCGTGTCCGCTCCCGCGGCCTGCGACGCACCACCAGGGCGCCGCCGCCCGCCTCGACGACCCGTCCGTCGACCACCGCGTCCCCCTCTCCTCGCCGGTGTCCAGCGTGCTCTCGCCATCAAACACTCCCGGAGGAATCCCCTGCCGCCAAGGGGCGGCTGCGGCGTGTGCCTTACCCGTGAACATCGGTTAGGCTCCACCGCGCACAGGGGACGCACAGCGGGGGTGGGGGACATGACGGAGGGCTTCGCCGAGCCCGAAAAGGACCGCAGACCGGGGCTTCAGGCGGTCGCGGCGGTGGCCTTGTTCGCGGTCGTCGTGGGCGCCGTGTGGGCGCAGAAGGAGTTCGTCCACCCGAAGGACACGGCCGGTGAACCGGCGGCCTGTTCGAAGCCGGACGACCACCTGCCGGCCCGCTACGTCTCCGGCGCCCGGTTGTGCAGGGCGCTCAACCGCCCGGACCTGCCGGCTCTGCTGGGGACCGCGCACGAGTACGTGGAGACCGCCGACGGCAACGGGGAGTGGCTCACTCTCGCCGGCGGCAAGAAGATCGCCGAACCCGAGGCGACGGTCACCCTGAAGACGTACTCCGTGAAACTGACGGAGTCGTACGACGACATGACCGTCTCCGAAGCGGGCGGTCTGCTGAACGACGCCCGCAGGACGACCGTCCTCGGCCACCCCGCCGTCGTCTACTCCAGCCCGACCATCTCCATCGGTTTCGACCTGGGCGGCGGCAAGGCGACCACGGGCCCCGGCGGCACCGCGCGCTGCGTCCTGGTCGCCAAGCACGGGAAGGACGACGGCAAGGGCACGTTCGAAGTCGCGCTCTGGCGGCAGGACGACGTACCGCCGGACGACACAGCTCTGGTGCGGGTCGCGGAACAGGTCCTGCCCACCGTCCCGGGCTGGAACGAGGCCTGACGCCTTGGGGAGGGCTCGGGTACGCCGTCGGGCCGCCCGGATCTCCGCGCGGCCCGACCGCGGGGGACCGCCCCGGCGCCGGGTCAGTTCCTCACGGCGCGACGGTCGTCGTGGCGGCGAGGGGGTCCGCGGAGGGGAGCGCGGGCACGCCGCCGACAACTCCGGTGACCACTTCGAGAACCGGGTCCAGCAGGCCGGTGACGGCACTCAGCACACCCCCGAGGTCGAGCGAGGTCAGCGAGCTGAGCAGGCTGTCGGTGGCGGACCCGATGTCGTTCGGCAGGTCCGAGACGGGGTCGGCCGTGCGAGGCGCGGCCCGGCGCGCACGGTCGGCCGAGCCGGCGTCCAGATGCCGCAGCCGCTCCTGGAGCCTGTTGCTCCACGCCCGCACCGCCTTGGCGTAGGTGGCGGCCCGCGCCGGGTCGATCCGGGTGCCCTGCCCCGTGGTGAGGTCGGGCAGCGTGTCCAGGAGAGGCGCGAGGGTGCGGTCGTGCCGCTTCGGGTCCGTCGCGTGGACGCGGTCGAGGAGCGAGGCGAGGCCGGTGCCGGACCGCGGAGCCGTCTGCGCGACACGGGGCCCCGTCGCTTCTCGGCCGCCCTCGGCGGCTGCGGCGGAGGCGGCCGCCGGGCCGAGGACCAGGGCGGCACAGACCAAGGGGGAGACGAGGAGGCCGCGGGAGACCAGGGCGCGCATGGGTTTCCTTTCGAGAACTGCTGTCTTGCGCCCACCGTGGGAAACGGGGCGAGATCCCGCAACCGGTCACCGGCCGCACGAGGCGCCGGCCGCGCCGGGGAGAAGGCCCTGACCAGGTGGTTCGCCCGCCGCCCGGCTCCGTTCGAGTGCCGGGCGGACGGTCGCCCGTCAGGGGGCGTCCGGCAACGCCGAGTTGTTGGCGCGGTCTCGCAGATGCGGGTGTGCCATGCCGTGCTGTGCCCTGCCGAAGGGACCACCGCACCGCTGGACGCGGCCGCCGCCGAGCTGCGCGAACCGCTGAGCCAGGCCAGACCCTAACGGCCGAGGGAAACCTCATCCACGTCGGCTGCGCCACCGCCCCGCCATCGCCACCGCCACGGCCACGGCCGAGGGCAAGGTACCGGACGAGTGCGGGAAGCCGATCGCCCGCGCGACCACCACCTGCCCCGTCATGCGTCCAGCCGGCGACTGACGGCCGGCCGGACGCGCGCGGCCAGGCGGCTACTGCGGGACGCGGGCCAGATCGTGCAGCCAGGCCTGCGCCGAACTGTCCGACGGAGCACGCCAGTCACCGCGCGGGGAGAGCGAGCCGCCCGCCGACACCTTCGGCCCGTTCGGCATCGCCGAGCGCTTGAACTGGGCGAAGGCGAAGAAGCGGCGGCAGAAGTAGTCGAGCCAGTGCCGGATCTCAGCCAGGTCGTACGCCTTGCGTTCGGCCTCGGGAAAACCGGGCGGCCAGGCGCCCGCGTCCCGGTCGTGCCAGGCGTGCCAGGCCAGGAAGGCGATCTTCGACGGCCGGAACCCGTGCCGCAGCACCTGGTAGAGGGTGAAGTCGTGCAGCGCGTACGGGCCGATCTTGGACTCGGTGGACTGCAACTCCTCACCCGGCACCAGCTCCGGGCTGATCTCCGTGTCGAGGATCGCCGCAAGGGTCCGGCCGGTCTCCGCGTCGAACTGCTCGCTGCTGATGACCCAGCGGATCAGGTGCTGGATCAGCGTCTTCGGCACCCCGGAGTTGACGTTGTAGTGGCTCATCTGGTCGCCGACGCCGTACGTCGACCAGCCCAGCGCCAGCTCCGACAGGTCTCCGGTGCCGAGGACGATGCCACCGCGCTGGTTGGCCAGCCGGAACAGGTAGTCGGTACGCAGACCGGCCTGGACGTTCTCGAAGGTGACGTCGTAGACCGGCTCGCCGGCGGCGAACGGGTGGCCCATCTCCTGGAGCATCAGCCGCGCGGTCGGCGTGATGTCCAGCTCCGCCGCGGTCACGCCGAGCGAGTCCATCAGACGGTGCGCGTTGCCCTTGGTGTGCTCGCCGGTGGCGAAGCCCGGCAGGGTGAAGGCCAGGATGTCGCTGCGCGGGCGGCCCGCGCGGTCCATGGCACGGGCGGCGACGATCAGCGCGTGCGTGGAGTCGAGGCCGCCGGACACCCCGATGACCACCTTCGGCCCGCCGATCGCGGCCAGCCGCTGCTGGAGCGCGGCGACCTGGATGTTGTACGCCTCGTAGCAGTCCTGGGCGAGCCGCTGCGGGTCGGCCGGGACGAAGGGGAAGCGCTCGACGCGGCGGCGCAGGCCGAGGTCGGCCGTCGGCGGGTCGAGCCGGAAGGGGACGGTCCGGAAGCCGCCGGTGCGTGCCGCGTGGGTACGGCGGTTGTCGTCGAACGAACCCGTCCGGGCCCGCTCCTGCCGCAGCAGGTCCAGGTCCACGTCGGCCACCGCGTACTGGTCGCCCAGCGGGAACCGGTCCGTCTCGGCGAGCAGGGCGCCGTTCTCGTAGATCATGGTCTGGCCGTCCCAGGACAGGTCCGTCGACGACTCGCCGAGCCCGGCCGCCGCGTAGACGTACGCGGCGAGACAGCGCTGCGACGCGGAGCGGCACAGCAGCTTGCGGTCCTCCGCCCGGCCGACCGTGATCGGGCTGCCCGACAGGTTGACCAGCACGGTCGCGCCCGCCAGTGCCGCCTCCGCGCTGGGCGGCACCGGCACCCACATGTCCTCGCAGATCTCGGCGTGCAGCACGAGTCCGGGGACGTCTTCCGCCTCGAACAGCAGGTCCACCCCGAACGGCACGTTCTCGCCGCCGATCCGGATGGTGCCGCCCCGCTCGTCGTCGCCCGCGGCGATCTGGCGGCGCTCGTAGAACTCCCGGTAGTTCGGCGGGTACGACTTGGGCACGACCCCCAGGATCCGGCCGCGGTGCACCACCACCGCGCAGTTGTAGACCCGGTTGCGGTGCCGCAGCGGCGCGCCGACGACGAGGACCGGCAGCAGCCCGGCCGAGCCGGCCGCCACCGTCGCCACGGCCTCCACCACCTGGTCGAGCACCGCGTCCTGGAGCAGCAGGTCCTCGATCGAGTAACCGGTCAGGCCGAGTTCCGGGAAGACCGCCACCGCGACGCCCTCCTCGGCGCAGCGACGGGCCTGCCGCAGGACCGCCTCGGCGTTGGCGCGCGGGTCGGCGATGACGGTGTGGCCCGTGCACGAGGCGATGCGCGCGAAGCCATGCTCATAGATCGACCAGAAGTTCAACGGGGTTCCTCGGGAGAGACGGACACGGTGCGGATACCGGACAGGGAGTGTCGCCGTACACGGGTAGCCTCTCCTGCGGCGATCCGGCGAACCTCCTGCCCCAAGCAGCATAGATCGCCCGCTGATCTCGGCTGACCAGGGATTCCGCGCAGCCGCGCGGCAACGGGCCGCCGCGCGGCCGGGTCACCGGGGCGTGGTCTCCGGCAGGGCCGCGGCCATCAGGCGGGTTGGGGCCTCGGTCTCGGCCGCGACGCGGTGGACCGTCGTCTCCGCCTCCTGGGCCGGGCGGCGCGCAGGTGCCGGACGGGCAGCCGCGGATCGGTGCGGATGATGCCCAGCCACCCGCCGACCAGCCGCAGCCGGGTGACGACGGCGTCGTCGGGACCCGCACGCGAAGTGGTCGGCCCGGGCGGTGGGTGACCCGCTCGCTCCGGGGCGGATAAGGCCGCGCCCCGCCCAACCACCCGTTCCCGATGCCGAACGGGCCCTGACGCACAGTCCGGAGACGACGGAGCAACTCGCCCGTCGCCGCGGAGTTCTCCTCGCACCTGACTCCGAAGCCGGCGAGGGCTTCCGCCTCCTGCCGGTTCGTCCCGACTTCCTGCGCGGTCACATGGGCGTCGTCGCATCCGGTCTTCACCACGTACTTCACGCGCGTGTTCGGTTACGTGACGGGCACAACCGATCAGAGCCGACAGTGGCCGTCGCGTCGCGTCGTGCCGCGTCGTGCCGGGCTCAGGGCTAGCGCTCCAGCGCCCCCAGCAGGACACCAGCCCGTGCGACGAAGTCCTCGATCAACGCGCTGGCGCGGTCCCTGCGCGCACGCACATCGGCGTGCTCGCGGGCCGCGAGTACGGCCGAAGCCTCGTTGATCACGGCTCCGGCGAGTTGATCGAGCTCTGCGTCGGCGGTGACCATTCTCAGCCGGTAGCAGGCCTCCCAAGCCGCCGTTCGGATGCCGTAGAACTCGTCGGCGATCTCGAACGGCTCGTGTCCGTCGGGGCTCTCCTGACGGCGAAACCAGCGGTCGTTCGCGGCACGGCGCAGTCTGGTCGCCGCGGCGGCGAACGTGCTGCATGCCTCCAGCCGATCCTGCCGGAGACGGGCGGAGCGATCAGCTCGGTCAGCCCGCTCGGTGGCCCTGATCTGGAAGAGATGCGTCAGCAGAGCTCCCGCGAGTGTTCCCACAACGGCGACAACACTGGTGATGATGGCGTCCACGACCACTCAGGACACCACGCCCCTGCCCGCACCAGCTGCCATTCCGGGAAGAGATGACCGCCGGCCTTCAAAGACACGCGCCGGCGCGACGACGGGAAACCCCCGCCCCGGCCGTACCGAAGCGCGGCCGGGGCGGGGTCGGTGGACGCGGACCGCTACGCCGCGGTGCCGCCCGAGTAGTCGCTGTTGAAGGTGGTCTCGACGGTCGTGGCCACCGACTGCGCGACCCCCGTGCCCGTGAGGATGATGCCCAGCTCACGGTTGTTGGAGAGGGAGTTGCTGCTGATGTTCATGGAGCCGGCCTCCACCTCCTGGGTGGACAGCCCGTAGTCGGCGACCATGGCCTTGGCGTGGATGTAGAAGCCGTTGGGGTCGGAGTAGCCCACGACCGTGCCGCCGGCGGCCTCGACCGCGGAGACCTCGCTGGAGTAGTTGCCCGGTGTCTCCAGGACGACCCGCACCTTCACGCCCGCCTTGGCCCGGGCGACGATGGCGTTGACCACCGTGCTGTCGCTGAACTCCAGTTCCTCGACGTCGAGCGTCTTGGTGGCGGCGTTGATCACGGTCAGCAGGCGGCTGCGCGAGTCGGTGGGGGACCAGAGCAGGTGGTCGCCGTCGGTGGGGGTGATCGAGGTGCCGGCGTAGTCGGCGTTGAAGACCTTCTCGATCGCCGCGACGTCCCGGGTGTCGTCGGTGAAGACGCCGTAGTCCCGGCCGGTCGCATAGTACTGGGAGGTCAGGTTGCCCGTCAGGACCAGCGACTTGGTGCCGTCGACCGTGATGGTCTTCTGGTGCGTGTAGACGAAGCTGGACGGCGACCACGCCACGCCCACCCCCGCGTTGGTGAGGGAGGTGTAGGCGGAGCTGTTGGCGCTCTTGTGCGCCTGGTCCAGGACGACCCGTACGGTGACGCCCTTGTTCTCCAGGGCTATGAGGTCGTTGACGGCCGTGGTGTCCTCCAGCTCGTACATCGTCATGTCGAGCGAGCTGGTGGCCGAGTTGATGAAGTCGTAGATCGTGGGCTCGCTGCTGCTGAGCGAGAAGGCGAACGCGGAGTAGCTCGCGGCGTTCGCGGGGACCGCGGTGGCGACCACGGCCGTGCCGGCAGCCAGGGCGACACCCGCGCGAACGAGAAGCTTCGACAGCATGTGCGTGACTCCTAGTCGAGTAGACGCTCACGTGGGGGGTGGGTGAGCGTGAGCATGACACCACGCGCGTAGACTGCCGAGGAAGGGGAGCCGGGTGAACTCACCGTTACCTGCGGGGCCTCCCGGCGGACATAGCGGACTCGGCGCAGGTGGGGGCCTGTTCATGGGCGTCCCGCGAGAACGCAAAATCTTCGTAGCCGAGCGCGCGGGAGCAGGCCGGCGGCCAGACCGGTCAGGAATGGAGAAGCGTCACTCCTCCTCCCCGGCTAGCGTGGCGGCGATCGACGCGGACCCCGCGCAGCAGACGGAGACGGGTTTGAACATGGCCGAAGAGACCGGGACGACGACGCACACGCCGCACGTGGCAGACAGCCATGGCCTGATTCGCGTGCACGGCGCACGGGAGAACAACCTCAAGGACGTGAGCATCGAGATCCCGAAGCGTCGGCTGACGGTCTTCACCGGAGTCTCCGGCTCGGGCAAGAGCTCGCTGGTGTTCGACACCATCGCCGCCGAGTCGCAGCGGCTGATCAACGAGACCTACCCCGCCTTCGTCCAGGGCTTCATGCCCAACCTGGCCCGCCCCGATGTCGACGTCCTCGACGGACTGACCACCGCGATCATCGTCGACCAGCACCGGATGGGCGGCGACCCGCGCTCCACCGTCGGCACCGCCACCGACGCCGACGCCATGCTGCGCATCCTCTTCAGCCGCCTCGGCAAGCCGTACATCGGCTCGCCCAAGGCGTTCTCCTTCAACATCGCCTCGATCAGCGGGGCGGGCGCCGTCACCGTCGAACGCGCGGGCCAGAAGGTGAAGGAGCGCCGCAGCTTCAGCATCACCGGCGGCATGTGCCCGCGCTGCGAGGGCCGCGGCGCCGTCACCGACCTCGACCTCTCCCAGCTCTACGACGAGACCCTGTCCCTCAACGAGGGCGCGATCACCGTCCCCGGCTACAAGGGCGGGGGCTGGAACTCCCGCCTCTACATCGAGTCCGGCTTCTTCGACCCGGACAAACCGATCAGCAAGTTCACCGAGAAGGAGCTGCGGGACTTCCTGCACCGGGAGCCGACCCGGATGAAGATCGCGGGCATCAACATGACCTACGAAGGTCTGATCCCGCGCATCCAGAAGTCGATGCTCTCCAAGGACAAGGAGTCGATGCAGCCGCACATCCGCGAGTTCGTGGAGCGTGCGGTCACCTTCGCCGCCTGCCCCGACTGCGACGGCACCCGGCTGAGCGAGGGTGCCCGCTCCTCGAAGATCGACGGGATCAGCATCGCCGACGCCTGCGCGATGCAGATCAGCGACCTGGCGGCCTGGGTCAAGGGCCTCGACGAACCCTCGGTCGCCCCGCTTCTCACCACGCTCGCGCACACTCTTGACTCGTTCGTGGAGATCGGCCTCGGCTATCTCTCGCTCAACCGGCCGGCCGGCACCCTGTCCGGCGGCGAGGCGCAGCGCACCAAGATGATCCGCCACCTCGGCTCCTCGCTCACCGACGTCACCTACGTCTTCGACGAGCCCACCACGGGCCTGCACCCGCACGACATCCAGCGGATGAACGGCCTGCTGCTGCGGCTGCGCGACAAGGGCAACACCGTGCTCGTCGTGGAGCACAAGCCGGAGGTCATCGCCATCGCCGACCACGTCGTCGACCTGGGCCCCGGCGCCGGGGCGGCCGGCGGCGAGGTCTGCTTCCAGGGCACCGTCGAGGGCCTGCGCACCGGCGGCACCATCACCGGCCGCCACTTCGGCGACCGGGCCGCCCTCAAGGACACCCTCCGCAAGCCCACCGGCACGCTGGAGATCCGCGGCGCGTCCACCCACAACCTGCGGGGTGTCGACGTCGACATCCCGCTCGGCGTCCTGGCCGTCGTGACCGGTGTCGCGGGCTCCGGCAAGAGCTCCCTGGTGCACGGCTCGATCCCGGCCGGCGCCGGGGTGGTCTCCGTGGACCAGGGCGCCATCCGCGGCTCCCGGCGCAGCAACCCGGCGACGTACACCGGACTGCTCGACCCGATCCGCAAGGCCTTCGCCAAGCAGAACGGCGTCAAGCCCACCCTGTTCAGCTCCAACTCCGAAGGCGCCTGCCCCACCTGCAACGGCGCCGGCGTGATCTACACCGACCTGGCGATGATGGCGGGTGTCGCCACCACCTGCGAGGAGTGCGACGGGAAGCGGTTCGAGGCGTCGGTCCTCGGCTACCGCCTCGGCGGCCGTGACATCAGCGAGGTGCTGGCGATGCCGGTGACCGAGGCCGAGGAGTTCTTCGCCGCGGGCGAGGCGCACACGCCGGCGGCCCATCGCATCCTCCAGCGGCTCAAGGACGTCGGCCTCGGCTACCTCACCATCGGGCAGCCGCTCACCACCCTGTCCGGCGGCGAGCGCCAGCGCCTCAAGCTGGCCACGCACATGGCCGACAAGGGCGGTGTCTACGTCCTCGACGAGCCGACCGCGGGCCTGCACCTCGCCGACGTCGAGCAACTGCTCGGTCTGCTGGACCGACTGGTCGACTCCGGCAAGTCGGTCATCGTCGTCGAGCACCACCAGGCGGTCATGGCCCACGCCGACTGGATCATCGACCTCGGCCCCGGCGCCGGCCACGACGGCGGCCGGATCGTCTTCGAGGGCACCCCGGCCGACCTCGTCGCCTCCCGTGCCACCCTCACCGCCGAGCACCTCGCGGAGTACGTCGGCGCGTGAGAGCCCGGCACTTGGTAGGTGACTGACAGGATCCAAAGCTTGAAACCTCAAATGGGTCGGACGACACTGACATCTGTTTGATCCTTCAAACACTCGCGTCCCGAGTGTCCGTGCAGTCGTCCCCCTCTGGAGTTGTCGTGTCCGTTACCTCTGATCCGGTCGCCGTCCGCCGTGGTCCGCTCTTCGTGGTGGGAGCTGTCCTGGCCGCGATCGTGGTGGCCTCGATCGCCGACACGGTGATCTCTCTGATCGCCCTCGCCGCCGGGGCGCCGGACGACTTCCAGCCGCTGAAGGCCGGGTCGTACATCTTCCTGACGGCGGTCGGGATCGTGATCGGCGCCCTGGGCTGGACCCTCGTGCGCAAGCTGTCGCAGGACCCCCAGGCGCTGACGCGCTGGCTGGTGCCCGCGGTCGTGGTGGTGTCGTTCGTCCCCGACATCCTGCTTTTCGGCGCCGGGGGTGCGATCGGCGTCGGTGCGCTGCTGCTGATGCATGTCGCCGTCGCGGTGATCGCGGTGTTCACCTACCGCAAGGTGCTGCCCCTGTCGTAGCGGGGGGCGCCGACGGCCGGACGGGGGGGTGCGGGCGGGGGCCGCGCGGCTCCCGCCCGCGGCTCGTCCGGGGTGTACGAGGGGCCCCGCGGCCGGTTGTGGCGTACGGCGGCCGGACCGACCGCAAGTGCGTCCGTGCGATCCGCGGTCTCCGTCACCGTCACGCCCGGCGCTCGCACGTCGGCGGCGGCGCGCCCCGTACCGGCCGCGTCGGCCACGGCCGCTCCTGGAAGGGCAAGCGGACGGGCGCCGGGGTTTGAAAGTTCAAACGTGTGTCGTTAGGGTGCGCGCATGACTACGACGCCACGCTGGCTGAACCCCGAGGAACGGCGGGCGTGGCTCGCCTACGTCCAGTTCTCCACGCACCTGTCCGACCATCTCAACCGCCAGCTGCGGCGCGACGCGGGGATGACCCACGCGGACTACACCCTGCTCGCCCATCTCTCCTCGGCCGGCAACCACAGTCTGACCATGTCCGAGCTGGCCGAACGCCTGAAGATCACCCGAAGTCGCCTCACCCACGCCGTGACCCGCCTCCAGGAGGCCGGTTATGTCGACCGGCGCGAGGATCCCGCGAGCCGCCGCCACCAGCTGGCCGTCCTGACCCCGGCCGGCCTGGGCCTCCTGGAGCGCGAGGCCCCGGGCCACGTCGAGGCGGTCCGCCGCGCCGTCTTCGACGCACTCACCCCCGAGCAGGTGACCCAGTTCGCCGTGATCGGCGAGGCGATCAACGCCGCCCTCCAGCGGATGGACGCCGACGGCGGCGAACAGGGAGCACTGCCCTGGCGGCGGCGATAGCACACCGCCGGGCCCGCCGCGGACGGGAGGCCCGGCTCGGCGGGCCCGGCGGCGATGACCTGTCGGTCAGGCCTTGGTGTCGCCCTCCGGGGCGAGCAGGACCGGCGTGTTGGTGTGGTGTGCGACGGCGTCGCTGACCCGCGGGTCGAACAGCGCCTCGACAGCGCCGCGGTGGTGCGGGCTCAGCACGATGAGATCGGCGCCGAACTCCGTCGCAGTTTCCGAGATCGCGTCCGCGACCTGCGTCGTGAGCCCCCGGACAAGCGTCCCCTCGGCCTTGATGCCCTGCTCGCGCAGACCCGCCAGCGCCTCGTCCAGAACGGCCTTCGCCTCGGTGTCGTCCTCCAGCGGGACGATCGCGGCCACGGAGACGGCGGACGCGATGACGTGTACGACGCGGACCTCGGCGTTGGTCAACTGCGCCAGCTCACCGGCCAGTCGTACGGCGGAGCGGCGGGCGGGGCTGGGATCGACGGCTACCAGGATGCGCTGAAACACGGACACTCTTGTTCCCCTCTCGGGGGAGTGGAAGGGCTACTCGGTGATCAGGGACGCCGGATCACGGCGTGTCGGGTCGGCGCGTCCGGCGCCGAACGAGTTCTTCCACCCCACCCCGTGATCATCTCACCACCCCCGGGACCGGCGCTCGGCGGGTCCTTGTAACACCCACTGAACTGCTGGAAACCGGACGGTATCGGCCTTGGGACGGCCTCACCCCGTGACGTCCTTGAGGCGCGGTACGACCCGGGTCAACCGGACCACGCTCCACAGGATCAGAGTGGCCCCGATCGCCTCGGGCAGCAGCCACCAGCCGGTACGGACCGACTCGTCGAACAGGATGACGCCCAGCGTCAGACTCACCGCCGCGTCGCCGATCGTCAGTGCCGGCTGGGAGGCGACCAGCGGACCGGCCTGCAGCGCGTTCTCCAGGAACATCAGGGCCGCGATCCCGGTGAGCGCACAGCCGTAGGTCTGCCAGGTGGTGAGGAAGGCGAGCAGGCCCGCGTCGGCGAGGCGGTCGGTGGCCGACTTCATGAACGCGGCGGCCAGCGCGTTGCCGATCGCGGCGCCCGTGGCCAGGGCCGCCGCGCGGAACAACGCCGACGAGGAGGACCGTACGAGCAGCACGGTGACCGCGATGGCGCCCAGGGTGAAGGCGAGGACCGGGATCCAGCGCGTCATCGAGGCCTGCTGCCGGCCGCCGTGCGGCGCCGCCGAGGCCAGCAGCAGGGCGAGACCGGCCACCACGCCCGCGATCGCCCACCATCCCGCCGGATTCGGCCGGCGGTGCAGCAACGGCATGGCGATCAGCAGGGCGAACGGCAGCTCCAGCATGAACAGGGGCTGCACCAGCGCCATCGGGCCGTTGAGCAGGGCGAGTGCCTGGAAGACCGCCGCTCCCGTGACTCCGGCGATCCCGATGGCCCAGGCGGGCCGCCGTGCCAGCGCGAGCAACAGGCGCAGTCCGGTGCGGCCCGGCAGGGTGGACGCGGCCTTGCGCTGGAAGGCGGTGCCCGCCGCATTGCTGACGGCACCCAGGGCGGCGAAGACCACGGCGAGCACCATCATGGGTCCAGCATGCCCCGAGCCGCCCGACCGCTGCGCCGTGACGCCCGCTGCCGCCGGGTGAATGCGCAGTTCACCGCCGCTTCCGGCGCCGTGCCGATCGCTACGGCCTGAGGACTATCTTGCCTTGGACATGCCGCCCTTCGAGGTCACGGAACGCGTCCTGCACGCGTTCCAGCGGATAGGTACCGGCGATCGGCACGTCCAGTTCCCCGCGTGCGGCGAGCCGGGCGAGCTCGCCGAGTACGACCGCGCACGCCGCCGAGCCCTCCCCGTAGGTCCGCGCGCCCACTTCGCCCGCCGCCGACCAGTCGCGGATGGTGTTGATCCGCTCCGGCCGGACCCCGAGTTCCACGGCCATCTCCACATAGCCGTCCCCGAAGGTGTCGATGAACGCGTCGACGCTCCCGCCCGCGGCCTGCCGGACCCGCTCGGCCGCGCCCGCCCCGTAGGCGACCGGCACGATTCCGTGGTCCGCGAGCCAGGCGTGGTTCCGCTCGCTCGCCAGCCCGATGACGGTGGCGCCGCGCCGCCGCGCGAGCTGTACGGCGAGCGACCCGACCCCGCCGGCCGCGCCGGACACCACGAGGGTCTCGCCCGGCTGGGGGTCCACCGCGAACACCGTGGCGTAGGCGGTGGTCCCGGCCACGTACAGCGACCCCGCCACGTCCCAGGCGAGCCCCTTCGGGCGGGAGACCAGGTTCACGTCCTCCACCACGACGAGTTCCGCATGGCTCGCCCGGTTGTGGGTGAAGCCGAGAACCTCGTCCCCCACCGCGAAACCACGTACCTCGGGACCGGCCTCGACCACGACACCGGCCAGATCGCTCCCCTGCCCGGAGGGAAACGCCGCCGGCCATCGCTTGTGCCGGGCCCCCTCGCGGATCATCACCTCACCGGGCTGGATCCCGGCGGCCCGGACCTCGACCAGTACCTGCCCGGGGCCCGGCGTCGGCCGCGCCACCTCCTCGACCCGCAGCACCTCGATCCCGCCGTAGCGATGGAACCGGACCGCTCTCATCGGGCCATCACCGTCCCGGGGACGGGACGGCCGTGTGATGTTGTCATCATGCGCCCATGCTGGCAGCTCTGCTGCGGGGGCGGTGGTCCTTTTCTGGCGGGGCAGGTCCGCTCCCCCTGGGGTGGGCCGGACCGGGCAGGACGGCGGCCTCCTCCGCATACGGGGCGGTGCGTCAGGGGCGACCGGTGAACTCCGCGCCGGCGCGCCGGAGAACGGTGCCCGCTGCGGTCAGTCACTGGCCCGGCGTGAGTACGCAGGGGTGGAGGGTGCCGACGGCCGGGAGCGGGGTGGGGGAGCCGGTGTCGTAGCGGTCCACGGTCAGGTGGTCGGGCTTCTTGCGGGCGGCGGGGATACAGAAGTTCAGGACGCGGGCTCGTCACGAACAGCGGGTGGAAGCGGGCGGGTTGTGGCGCGGTCAGCGGCGACCGGGGCAGGGGGCGGTTCCTGATCGATGCCTGAGCCGCAGCGGAGTCGGATTCAGCGTCCACTGGCCGTGAGGCCGTCCCGGCGCGCGGAATGACGGGGGATCAGTGGCCGTGCCGCCTGAGCGGTGAACACCGGTGAGGTGCGCCCCGGCGGCCCTGTGGAAGGCCGCGAGCAGGCGATTGCTGTCCCTGGCACGGGTCGGTCGCGAGTACGCGCTCCAGGGCGGGTCGGACCTGCGCACCCGCCTCCGGCATCTGGCACTCGGCACTGGGCCCGCCTCCCTGGACCTGCGGGCCAGGGAGGGCTACGAGGTCGGCAGTCGGCGGGACCACGGACGGCACGGCCCCTTGACGCCCACCGCGCTGACCGCGGCGATTGCGGCTACGGTCGATGACGCGACGGTTTCGCGCATGCCGCGCGAGCGCTCTCGTGTCAGTCGTCGTGCACTCAGAGGCAAGACGCCGCGACATGAGTCCGTATTTTCGAATTGATGAAAGGGGCTCACCGCCCGTAGCCCAGCCGAGGACCTCACCATGACCCGACCGACCATCGTTCTCGTCCATGGAGCGTTCGCCGACGCCTCCTCCTACGCCCCCGTCACCACCCGGTTGCTGAAGCGGGGGTTCAAGGTCGTCGCTCCTGGTGTGCCCAACCGCAGCCTGCTGGGCGACGCCGCATACGTGGCGTCCGTCGTGCGCAACGTCGGTGGCCCGGTGGTGCTCGTCGGCCACTCCTACGGCGGTGCCGTGATCACGATGGCCGGGACCGAGGAGAACGTGAAGGCCCTGGTGTACCTTTCGGGGTACGCGCTGGAGGAGGGCGAGAGCCTGGGCGAACTCCAGGGCGGCTTCCCCGACTCGAAGCTGGGCGCCGCTCTTGTCTTCACGCCGTCGCCACTGGCGGACTACGACGAGAAGAACCCCGACGTCACCGTCGACGTGGAGAAGTTCCCCGAGGTCGTGGCCGCCGACGTGGACCCGGATCTCGCCGCCGTGCTGGCGTCGTCACAGCGCCCCCTGGCGGGTCTGGCGTTCGCCGAGAAGGCAACCGCCGCGGCCTGGAGGACCAAGCCCGCGTGGGCGGTCGTCTCCAGCTCCGACACCACCATCAATCCCGAGGTGGAACGCTTCGGTTATCGCCGTGCCGGAATCGACTTCGTCGAGATCGACGCCTCGCACATGGTCATGCTCTCTCACCCCGACGAGGTTGTGGACATCATCCTCCAGGCCGTCGAAGCAACCGAGTGAAGCTCGAGGCGGCTCGTGCGGGGGCCACCCGAGAGCCGTCTGACGGGCGAGAACGTTCTCGCACAGGCCCGACAGCGGGTCGACGCACAACCGAACATCCGAACAAGTAGAGGAACCAGTAATGAGCACAGTCACCACGCCGGACGGCACCGTCATCTTCTACAAGGACTGGGGCCCGCGGGACGCCCAGCCGATCGTCTTCCACCACGGCTGGCCGCTCAGCTCGGACGACTGGGACTCCCAGCTGCTGTTCTTCCTCTCCAAGGGCTACCGCGTCATCGCCCACGACCGCCGCGGGCACGGGCGCTCCAGCCAGCCCGCGACCGGCCACGACATGGACACCTACGTCGCCGACGTCAACGTGCTGACCGACGCCCTGGACCTCCAGGGAGCGGTGCACATCGGGCACTCCACCGGCGGCGGCGAGGTCGCGCGCTACGTGGCGCAGGCCAAGCCCGGCCGGGTCGCCAAGGCGGTACTCGTCGCGGCCGTCCCCCCGGTCATGGTGAAGAAGGACAGCAACCCCGAAGGCACCCCGATCGAGGTCTTCGACGGGTTCCGTGCGGCGGTCGCCGCCAACCGGGCCCAGTTCTTCATCGATGTCCCGGCAGGACCTTTCTACGGCTTCAACCGGCCCGGCGCCGAGGTGTCCCAGGGACTCATCGACCGGTGGTGGTGGCAGGGCATGATGGGCGCGACGAACGCCCACTACGAATGCATCAAGGCCTTCTCGGAGACCGACTTCACCGAGGACCTGAAGAAGATCGACGTCCCCGTCCTCGTGATGCACGGGACGGACGACCAGGTCGTGCCGTACGCCGACTCGGGCCCGAAGTCCGTTGAGCTGCTCAAGAACGGCACGCTCAAGAGCTACGAGGGCTACCCCCACGGCATGCTGTCGACGCACCCCGAGGTCCTCAACGCCGACATCCTCGCCTTCGTGGAGGGTTAAGGCGGCCGCCCGCCTCTGCCGGGCGACAGCGAGAACCTGATCAGCGACACACCGTCCCCCGGTAACGCCCATGCGGGCCGTTACCGGGGGACGGTGGCGTTCGCGGCCGGTCGTGGGCGGTCGGTTCCGTCCTGTCCGGGGTGACACACGTCACCGCGTTGTGAGCGGCGATCCGGGAATGCGCGCCCGCGACATCCCGCTGCAACGTTCTCGGGGGGTGCTGGGCAAGGGTGCTCGGTGCGGTCGGCCCTGGAGGGGGGAAAGCCCCTCGGAGCGCGTCCTCGTCCCCCGTCCCCGGACCATCGTCCTCGAAAGGCCCCCGCTCACCATGCCCTTGGCTCTGCTGGCCCTCGCCGTCGTCACGTTCGGCATCGGCACCACCGAGTTCGCCACCATGGGGCTGCTGCCTCAGATCGCGGACGGCGTCGGAGTGTCGGTGCCGCACGCCGGCAACCTCGTGTCGGCCTACGCTCTCGGCGTTGTCGTGGGCGCCCCCGTACTGACCGGCATCGGCGCGCGCGTGCCCCACAAGCGGCTGCTGCTCCTGCTGACCGGGGTGTTCGTGGTCGGCAACACGGCGTCCGCGCTCGCACCGGACTACGGCCTGCTCTTCGCCGCCCGCTTCCTGGCCGGACTGCCGCACGGCGCACTGTTCGGCGTGGGTGCGGTCGTCGCCTCCAGGCTGGTGGCCCCGGACCGTGCCGCACGCGCCGTCTCCCGGGTCTTCCTGGGCCTGACCGTCGCGAACATCGTCGGCGTCCCCGCGGGTACGGCCCTCGGCCAGCATCTGGGCTGGCGGTACGCCTACTGCGCGGTCGCCGTCATCGGCCTGGTCGCACTCGCCGCGCTCGCCCTTCTCGTGCCCCACCAGCCGCGCGGCCCGCAGGCGGGCATCCGCCAGGAGCTGCGGGCGATGGGTAACCGGCAGGTCTTCATCGGACTGGCCACCGCTGTCGTCGGCTTCGGTGGCTTCTTCGCCGTCTACAGCTACCTCGTTCCGATGCTGACCCACCTGACCGGCATCTCCGACGCCTCCACCACCCTGGTCCTCGCCCTCTACGGCGTCGGCATGACCGTCGGCACCCTGGCGGCCGGCCCCCTCACCGACCGCGCTCTGCGCCCGACGCTCTACGCCGGGATCGTGCTGCTGGCGGCCGCGCTGGTCACCTTCTACTTCACTGTGCACAGCACGGTCCCGGCCCTGGTGACGGTCACCTTCATCGGCGCGATGGGCGCGCTCATCACCACGCCCGTCCAGATGCTCCTGATGATCAACGCGAAGGACGCCCCCACGATGGCGGCGGCCTCCAACCACTCCGCGTTCAACCTGGCCAACGCGGCCGGCGCCTGGCTCGGCGGCCTCGTCATCTCGGCGGGCTGGGGCTGGGCCGCCCCCAACCTGGTCGGCGCCGCGCTCGCCCTGGCCGGCCTCGCCCTGGCCGTCACCGGCGGCATCCTGGACCGGGGCGACCGCCCCTCGAAGGTGGTCACCTCCCAGGGCACCCCGGACACCGCATTGGCGGCAGGGCAAGTGTCCCCCGTGGCAGGGACGACCGACCGGAACCAGGGCTGAGGTCGGCCTCCGCTTCGCCGCGTCGCTCGCAGGGACGAGCGACGGGGCCGGCGCCGGACATCGGACGCGGACACGCGCGGGCGCCGGGCGCCGGTTCAGCCCCGTCGGTCAGGCGGCCGGGCCGAAGTAGTGGCCCTTGTCCAGGTCCTCCACCAGGCCCGGGTGTGACGGACGCCAGTCCAGCAGCTCACGGGTGGCCGCGCTGGAGGCCGGGCCGTCCAGGTCGACGATGCCGTCGAGCCAGCCGAAGTGCCCGGCCGCGTCGGCGGGCGCCACGGAGACGACCGGCAGCCCCAGGTGGCGGCCGATCACCTCGGCGACGTCCCGGATCGCGACGCCCTCCTCGCCCGCTCCGTGCAGTACCGAGCCGGCCGGAGCCTTCTCCACGGCCAGCCGGAACAGCTGTCCGACGTCGAGCCGGTGCGCGGCGGGCCAGCGGTTGGCGCCGTCGCCGACGTACCCGGAGACACCCCGCTCCCGGGCGATGCCGATCAGCGCCGCCATGAACCCCTTGTCCCCCTCGCCGTGACAGGTGGGGGCGAGCCGCACCACGGAGGAGCGCACACCGCGCGAGGCCAGTTGCAGTGCTGCCAGGGCGGTGGCGTGGCGCAGCGAGAACGCCGAGTCGTCGATCGCGGGCATGTCCTGCTCGGTGGCCGTCCGCCCGGGGGCGATGCCGAGCAGGCCAGAGGCGAGCACGAAGGGCCGGCCGGAACCGGCCAGCACCTCGCCGAACGCGTCCACGGCACGGCGGTCCGCCTCGGCGGCCGCGCGGAAATCACCGCTGAAGGCGATGTCGTGCTTGAAGGCGAGGTGGATCACCCCGTCCGACGAGGCGGCGGCGTCGCGCAGGACATCCAGGTCGTCGACGGTGCCGCGCACCACGTCCGCCCCCGCCGTGGTGAGCGCGGCAGCGGAGGCCTCCGACCGGGCGAGCCCGACCACCTGATGGCCGGCGTCGAGAAGTTCGGGAACGACGGCGGAGCCGAGCCAGCCGGACGCGCCGGTCACGAAAACACGCATGGGGAACCCCTGACTGTTGATGACAGCGACTGACATCGACCCTAGCACTGATGGCAGTCACTGTCATCGCGTAGGATTCCGCCATGGGCAGATGGGAGCCGAACGCGCGCAAGCGCCTGGCGGAAGCGGCGTTGCAGCTCTACAGCGAGCAGGGGTACGAGCAGACGACCGTGGCGCAGATCGCCCGGCAGGCGGGCCTCACCGAACGCACGTTCTTCCGGCACTACGCCGACAAGCGCGAGGTCCTCTTCGAGGGCTCCCCGCTCCAGGAGCTGATCGTGACCGCCGTCGCGACGGCCCCGCCGTCGGCGCCGCTGGTCGACGTACTCGGCGCCGGACTCGACGCGGCCTCGGCGATGTTCGCCGGGCGTCGCGAACAGGTCCGGCGCCGACAGTCGGTGGTGGCCGCCCACCCGGAGCTCCAGGAACGCGAGCTGATCAAGCTCGCCTCGCTCGCGAGCGCCCTCGCGGACGCCCTCCGGGACCGCGGCGTGCCGGAGCCGACCGCGACTCTGGCGGCGGAGGCCGGGGTGGCCGTGTTCAGGGTCGGCTTCGAGCGGTGGATCACGGCGGCGGAGGAGACCGACATGGCACCGCTGATGCGCGATCTGCTGGAGGAACTCGGCAAGGTGACGGCCAGGGGCTGACGGCCGTCCGGTCCGGCGCTCCGGCCGATGCCGCCGGGGGAGTCCGGGGTTCCTCGTGCCCCGTGGCTGATGTGCGACAACCCCTGGCCCGCGTTGCCGCCGTGTCAGACCGCGTTGTGCGGCGAACCCCGGGTTCGGTGACGCCCGCGGTGCCCGAGGCCGTTCGGGCGGCCGCGGTATCGCCGCCCGCGCAGCGACGAAGGTGAGCGTGTCGGAGCCGGGCCCATGGCGGCGGATCCGGCCCGGCTGTCGCGCGGCCGGACCGGCGTGGACTCCGTGCGCCGCAGAGGGGCGTCGGCCGGGTCGGCCAGGACGACCGCGGCGGGACCGCGCCGATCGCCTTCGGCGGTCGTCACAGGTCCACGCGCACCCCCAACCCCCGTGCCCGTGCCGTGTCGTAGGCGACCCGGACCGCCGCGACGTCCAGGGCGGCGTGTCCGGTGGACTTGAAGACCGTGAGGGCCTCGGGGGCACCGCTCCGCCCCGGATGGTCGCCGGCGAGGACGGAGCCGAGCAGGGTGACGGGCCGTCCCGGCGCCAGGTCCTGGAGTTCGTGGGCGCCCGCCGGCGGCGGGGAGGTGGCCGCGCCGGTCCACTCGGCGAACAGGGCCGCGTCCCGGACCGTGCCGGGATCCAGTTCGGGCCCCTGCGAGCCGCCGACCGAGGAGACATGGACACCGGGGGAGAGCCACTCCCGGCGGATCACGGGAGCGTCGGCGCCGGTGCAGCAGAACACCACGTCGGCCGTGCGTACCGCGTCCTCGATGCCCGTGGCGACCCGCGCGCCCGGGAACAGCGCGGCCGCCTCGCCCGCCCGCACCGGGTCACGGCCGGCCACGGTGACCTCCGCCGCCGGCCGGACGGCGGCGAGCAGCGCCAACTGTGCTCGCGCCTGAGCCCCCGTCCCCACCACCGCCACCCTTCCGAGACCGGGCCGGGCGGCCAGGGCCAACGCGCTGTGCGTGGCGGACGCCGCCGTCCGGATCCCGGTCAGCGACTCGGCGTCCACCAGCGCGAGAGCCCGCCCGTCGTGCTCGTCGAACAGCACCACGAGCCCCCGGTGGAAACTCCGTCCGGGGTGCGCCGGATCGGCGGTCACGGTCACCAGCTTCGCGGCCGGCCCGAACCCGGCGACGTACCCGGGCATCGCGCCGAGCAGGCCTGCCGGGGTCAGGGCGGCGATCCGCGGCGGGACGGAGACCTCGCCACGGGCGACGGCGACGAGCGCCCGGCCCACCGCGTCGAGCACGGTGGCCGGCTCCAGCGCGGCGGCCGTCTGCCGGCGGTCCAGTATCAGAACGCCGCTCACCGGCCCGGCTCCGCCCCGTCGGCGGTCAGCGCGGCCGCCAGTTCGTCGGCCGCCGCACGCAACTCCCTTTCCACGGCGGCCAGCTTTGGGCCGTCGAACTCGGTCTTCGGCCCCACGACGGTCAGTGCGCACACCGGTGCCCCCGGCGCGGGCACCACCGCCCGGCTGACAGAGGCGACCAGCTTGTCGTTACGGCCGTGCTCCACGGCGACACCGGTCCGTGCCACCTCGGCCAGCTCCCGCGTGATGTCGGCGTCGTCCTCGGACAGCCTGCCCAACCAGCGCGTCCGTGCCTCCGGTTCGAGCGCTGCGACCAGGGCCAGCGGCCCGGCGAACCGTCGTACCGGCAGCAGCTCGCCCCGCAAGTGACTGATCATGGCGAGCCGTTCGGGTCTGACCACGTCGATCACCCTGCCGCCGCCCTCCTCCAGGACCTGGAGGTTGACCATCATCGACGTCGCGGCGGACAACCGCTCCAACACCGGACGGGCCAGCGCGGTCAGCGAGTTGCCCGCGGCCGACGCGGACATCCGCAGCACGGCGGCGCCGGGCAGATAGCGGTCTCCGGCCCGCAGCACCCAGCCCCGGCGGACCAGGTCCAGCAGGATCCGGTACGCGGTGGCGCGGTGCAGTCCGACCTCGGCGGCGAGATCGGTCAGCCGCACCGGGTGCGGCGCGCGCGAGACGGCCTCGACCAGGTCGAGGGCCTTGTCCACGGCCGACCGGGGCGGCCCCGGGGCGACGGGTGCGTCGGGCATGACGGCAGCTCTTCCCTCTCGGCCCCGGTGCCGCGACGACCGCGGCCCGGTGCGTCCTGGCCGGTACGGGCCCTTGCGGCGGTCCACCGGCTGCAGAGTACAGTGACGTGGATTTTCATCACACGATACAGCTGTTACATAGTGCGTAACAAAGCCCAGTGGACCGAAGGTGACCATGACCGACCTGCCCCCAGGCGCCCCGACCCCCTGGGCCGCTCCGCCCGCCGGAACCGTCACGGTCTACCGCGGCGCCACGCTCTTCGACGGCACCGGTGCCCCGCTCCGGCCGAACACCACGATCGTCACCGACGGCGCCCGCCTGCACACCGTCATCGGCGACGGCGACCCGCTGCCCCCGCACGCCGCCGACGCACCCCGCGTCGACCTCGCCGGCCGCTTCGTCGTCCCCGGCCTCGTCGACACCCATCAGCACCTGGCCACCCCGCCCGACCGTCCGGTCGCCGAGGCCGTGCTCCGCCGGCTGGTGCACAGCGGGGTCACCGCCGTCCGTGACATGGCCGACGACCTGCGCCACATCGGCGACCTCGCCAGGGCCACCCTGGTCGGCGAGATCCCGGGACCCGACATCCGCTACGCCGCCCTCATGGCCGGGCCCTCCTTCTTCGACGACCCCCGCACCCACGAGGTCTCCCGCGGCGCCGTACCCGGCGCCGTCCCCTGGATGCAGGCCGTCACCCCCGACACCGACCTGCCGATCGCCGTCGCCCTCGCCCGCGGCACCCACGCCGCCGCGATCAAGGTCTACGCCGACCTGGACGCCGCGACCGTCGCCGCCGTCACCGCCGAGGCACACCGCCAGGGCATCGCCGTCTGGGCGCACGCCACCGTCTTCCCGGCAACGCCCGGCGAGGTCGTCGCGGCGGGCGTCGACAGCGTCTCCCACGTCACCCTGCTCGCCTTCGAGGACCCCACCGAGCCGCTGAGCAGCTACAAGACCAAACCACGAGTCGACCACGACCGTTTCGCCGCCGGCGACGCCCCGGAACTGGCCGCCCTCTTCGCCGAGATGCGCCGCCGCGGCACGGTCCTGGACGCCACCGCCTCCATGTGGACCAGCGGCGAACTCCGGGGCGACACCGCCGAGTCCGCCGAACGGGCCGCCCGCAACGCCGAGTTGGCCGCCGTGCTCACCGCCCAGGCGCACCGCGCCGGAGTCGACGTGTGCACCGGCACCGACCACGAGACCGCCCCCGACGACCCCTTCCCCGCGCTCTACGGCGAACTCGCCTTCCTCGCCGACCGCTGCGGCATACCCGCCGCCGAGGTCCTGCGCTCGGCCACCCTCGTCGGTGCCCGCGCCGCCGGTACCGAGACGGACATGGGCAGCGTCGAACCCGGCAAGCTCGCCAACTTCGCCGTCCTGGACGAGAACCCCCTCCACGACATCGGCAACCTGCGCACCATCACGTTCACCGTCAGACGCGGACGCCGATTCGACCGCGCCGAGTTCGAGAAGGACACCCCGTGACCGACACCGCCGCAGACCGCCCCGTGATCGTCAACGCCCTGGGCCAACTCGACAACCCCAACGCCCCGGCCGCCCGGGCCGCCGCCACCCGGCTCAACCCGTCCAGCGACCAACTCGCCGTCGACGCCCGCGCGATCGCCGATGCCCACGCCTGCGGCCTGACCGCCGTGAACATCACCCTCGGCTACACCATGGGCGACCTGCCGCCGTACGAGCACACGCTCGAGGAGATCGCCGTGTGGGACCGGATCATCGAGGCGCACTCCGCCGACCTCCTCAAGGTCCGCACCACCGCCGACATCCACCGCGCCCACCGAGAGGGGCGGATCGGGGTCGTCTACGGCTTCCAGAACGCGGTCGCCGTCGGAGAGGACCCCGCCCTCGTCGACACCCGGGTCGCGGCCTTCGCGGACGCCGGCGTACGCGTCGTCCAACTCACCTACAACCAGGCCAACCACCTCGGCGACGGCTCCATGGCCCTCGCCAACCGCGGCCTGACCCCCTTCGGCAGGCAGGTCGTCGAGGCTCTCAACGACCACCGCCTGATGGTCGACCTCTCCCACAGCGGTGAGCGCACCTGCCTGGAGGCGGCCCGGCACTCCCGGCAGCCCGTCTCCGTCAACCACACCGGCTGCCGTGCCCTGGCCGATCTGCCGCGCAACAAGACCGACGAGGAACTCCGCCTGGTCGCGGACCGCGGCGGGTTCGTCGGCATCTACTTCATGCCCTTCCTCAGCCTCACCGGGCAGCCCACCGCCGCCGACGTCGTGGACCACATCGCGCACGCGGTCGACGTCTGCGGGGAGGACCACGTCGGCATCGGCACCGACGGCACCGTCACCGCCGTCGACGACCTCGACGCCTACCGCGCCGCCCTCGCCGAACACGTGGCCGCCCGCCGGGCGGCCGGTGTGGGGGCGGCCGGTGAACGGGCCGACACCTACCCCTTCGTCGTCGACCTGCGCGGCGTCGACCAGTTCCGCGACCTGATCCGCCTCCTGGAGAAGCGCGGCTACCGCTCCGAGCGCATCGAGAAGATCCTCGGCCGCAACTTCCTCGACTACGCCGACCGGGTCTGGGCGGCCTGAGCCTGCCGTTCAACCCCTGGTGCGGTCCGGCCGGCGGATTCAACGCGTGGGCTTCACGACATGCCCAAGGGCGACGAGGCCGATCCCTACGGTGAGGAGCGAGGGCGAGTGAACGTTCCAGCTGACCAGCATCAGGAGGGCCCCTGCTCCCCAGAGTCTCGGTTGCCGCACTCGTTGCTGGAGCCAGTGGCCCGGCATGCGGCCGAGAAGCAGAGCGTGCACTCCGAGGACGGCCCACACGATGGCCAGGACGAACAGAGTCAAGGCCAGCACGCCAATGATGAACAACCCGTCCCCCTGATCCTGCTGCTGTCGCGTCATACGACGCTGCAATTCAATCTCAGGGGGAGGGAGTTCCCAGCTTTGGGGGAGCGGCGTTCCGCGCCGTGGTTCGGTGCCGGCCCTGTGGTGGGCAGGGCGGGCGTATGCCTCTCCGGTAGCGAGGACTCTGCCCACCTCGTGGCGAGTGTCTGCACGGCGGCTCTTCGAACCCGGTGGCCGGCCGGGCCCGGGACGGTTTCGGTGCACCGGCCGGGGAGCCGGTCTTCGCGCGCGGGTTCCTGAACTCTCCGCGGATGTTCCTGATCCATCCATGCCATGCCATGCCATGCCATGACGGTGTCGGTGGATCCTGCATTCGTTGCGCTGACCACGTGTGTCGTGCTTGGCTCGCCCGATGAACTTTCTGCTGACGGCGAGTGGCCTGCGCAACGAGACGCTGCGGGATGCGCTGCGGGACATGCTGGGCAGGCCGTTCGGATCGGCGAACGTCGTGTACGTTCCCACGGCATCAGTCGCCGAGTCCGGGGACCATGGGTGGTTCGTCGCGGACATGAACCGCCTGTACGGCCTCGGTTGGCGGGAGTTCGACGTCCTGGAGCTGAACGGCCTGCCCCGGCAGATGGTGCTCGACCGGCTGCTCCACGCGGACGTCATCTATGTCGGGGGCGGCAGCCACTACCACCTCGCGCGCAGCATCACCGGCAACGGCCTGGCCGACGGTTTCCTGGAGGCGCTGGAGAGCCGGGTCTATGTGGGGTTCAGCGCCGGATCAATGATCTTCAGCCGTCATCTCACCGGACACTCTGCCGACGTCATCGGGGACACCACGGACCTCCACGTGCTCGGCGCGACGACCGTGGAACCGCCGTTCGGCCTCTTCGACTGGTATCTCAAGCCCCACCTGTACTCACCGGATTTTCCCGAGCGGGACGACGCCTGGGCTGATCGCATCGCCGCGCGGGCGGACTTCCCGATCTACTTCATCGACGACGAGACGGCCGTTCGGGTCAGGGACGGCAAGGCGGATGTCATTTCTGAAGGCCGGTGGCGGTTCCACCCGTGACTCACTGCACGCCGTGGGGAGCCCCGGAGCGGGCGGCGCGGCGCCCAGGGGCCCAGGGGCCCACTGACGCGGAGTCGCCGGGGTGAGCACCCGTGTCAGGCGGCTTGCGCGAGGCAGTGGGGAGTTGCGTTGTGCCGTGCGGCGGGGCTTCCGGCGGTGAGCCGCCGGGTCATCAGCGTGACGGCCGCTCAGGTGATCAGTGACGCCCGCCCCGGAGAACCTCTCGCGCGGACGTCCGGTCACACCTTGGCTCCCGTCCGGCGGACTGACGGACACCGGTCTCAGGTGCCCGCCGGTTCCGGGTCGCCCGCCTCCCGGGGCGAGCGGGCGGCAGGTGCCGCGAAGACGGCCGCCACCACCAGCACGAGCACCAGGATCAGGGCGTTGCGCAGCCCGAAGCGCTCGCCGAGGTAACCGAGGGAGGGCGGGCCCACCAGGAAGGCGACATAGCCGACGGTCGCGGCGATCGCGACGCGGGCGGCGGAGTCGGCACCCGAATCGCCCGCCGCGGAGAGCGCGACGGGAAACCCGAGCGACGCGCCGAGGCCCCACAGGACGGCGGCCGCGGCAGCGACCACCTGGTTGTCGACGAAAATCACGAGGGCCAGTCCGGCGGCCCCGACGAGCGCGCTGCCGCACAGCGCCGCCGCCCGCCCGAACCGGTCGACGAACCGTCCGCCGACGAAGCGCCCCACGGTCATCGCGGCGGCGAACACCGCGTACACGGCCGAGCCCAGCGCCGCGTCGAAACCGTGGCCGTCCACCATGACCAGCGGCAGCCAGTCGTTCGCGGTGCCCTCGGCCATGGCGAGCGCGAGGATGACGCAGCCGATGAGCAGCAGCGCGGGATCCTTCCACACCGCGGCGCGCGGTGTGCCCGCCGCCCGCCGCCCGGCGGCGGTCTGCCGTCCGACCTCGGCCGGGACACGCCGGATGACCAGGGCGAGCGCGCCCAGCACCACCGCGGCGACGACGAGCAGATGAACGAGGACCGGGAAGCCGACAGCCGTCAGGCACATGCCGGCCACCGCCCCGAGCACGGTGCCCAGACTGAAGAAGCCGTGCATGGCGGGCAGCGTGGAACGGCCGAGCAGTCGCTCCACCTCGGCGCCCTCGACGTTCAGTGCCACCTCGCCGCCGCCCATGCCGAGACCGAACAGCCCGAGGCCCAGCGCGACACAGGGCCCCGAACCGACCGCGGCTCCCACCCCGACCACCGCGGCACCGGCGGCGACGGCCGAGGTGCCGGCCAGGATGACGAGCCGGGCACCCCAGCGTGCCACGACCGTGCCCGAGCACAGGATGCCGAGCATCGAGCCGACCGAGAGCCCGAACAGGATCAGTCCCATCTGTGCCGTGGAGGCGCCGAGCAGGTCGCGCACGTCCGGGGTCCGGGTGACCCAGGAGGAGATGGTCAGCCCGGGCGCGAAGAACAGCACGAAGACGGCGGTGCGACGCCGGGCGAGGTCAAGGGGCATGGGCGGTGGCTCCAGCTGGGTCCGTACACGAGTCTGTACGACCGTACACACTGACCTGTACGTCTGTACACACTCCGAAGTGGGCAAGCCGTGGCACATTGAGGGCGTGAGCGGCACACGACGCGAGATCCCGAACGATCCCGGACGCAAGGAGCGGATCCTCGATGCAGCCCTGGACGTGATCTCCGAGAGCGGCGTGCACAGAACCACCCATCGGAAGATCGCGGCGCGGGCGGACGTCCCGCTGGGCTCGCTCACCTACTACTTCGACGGGATGGCGGACCTGCTCGCCCAGGCCTTCGCCCGGCTGTCGGACACCATGTCCGGGCTCTACCGGCAGACGCTGCAGTCCGCCGCCTCCACGGCCGAGGCCGAGGCGGCCGTCGTCGAGCTGATCTGCGGTCCGGCCTACGCCACGGAGCGCGACATGACCCTCATCTTCGAGATGTACGCCTACGCCAACCACGACGAGGCGGTCTCCGCCACGACCCGCACCTGGCTGGAACGCAGCAGGGACAGTCTCGCCCTGCACTTCACGCCCGGAGTGTCACGCGCCTTGGACGCGCTGATCGAGGGCTGGCCGATGCACCGGGCCTTCGCCGACGAGCCCCTGGACCGCCGGCTGGTCACCGAAACGGTCCGCGCGATCGTCGCCGCCGAACCGCGCCTGTCCACGGACGCCACCTGACCTTCGGCGGTGGCGGCGGTCACCACGGCGCGGTCACGCCCGGCGGCCCCTCGATCTGAAGTGAATTGAACGTTTCAATTCTCCTTTTCGAGCCTGTGCTGTCGCCGCTTCTCGCTGCTTCTCGCCCAAGAGCGTCTGACTGACGTACTACTTACCTTCCTCACCTGGCAGTTCATGGTCTCTCGGGAAAGCGCATCGATCAACACCTGTGAGAAGTCTTGACGCTTGCCGTGGGCGACCCTAGCGTCAGCGCCTGCATTGTAAAACGATTCAATTACTGCCGAAGGGAGTTCCGTACGTTGCCCGCACCTCGCGACACCTCCGGCCCGTCCCGCCGCCAGATGCTGCTCACCGCCTCGGCCGCGGCGGCCGTCGCCTCGATCGGACCGGTACCGGCCGCCCACGCGGCGGACACCTGTCTCTTCCTGGCCGCCACCACCGGAGCGGGCCGGGCCCGGGCCGCGCTGAAGATCACGGGGATGGAGCGCGAGGACTTCATCGACGCCGCCGGACCGCTGCCGGTGGGCGGCTGGACGCACGTGGCGCTCACCCCGGGCGGTGGTACCGGTGTGCTCTGCCTCGACGGCGCCGAGACGGGCCGCAACTCCGCGACGGTCGCGAGCCCGCTGCTGCTCGGCGTGACCACCCGCTCGTACCTCGGCCGTTCCCAGAACACCAGCCACCCTTACCTGAAGGGCGCGGTACGCGACCTTCGTGTCCACAACCGGGCCCTCACGGCGGCCGAAGCGGCCCGCCTCGCCGCGGACTGAGCCCTCCCCGGCCCGCCTGCCACCCACACCTCGCTTTCCCAGGAGTACCCGCATGCCCGAAACCACCCCTGAAGTCCCGCTGTCCAGACGCGGTTTCGTCGCCGCCGCCGGTGTCGGCACCGCCCTCGCCACCGGCCTCACCGGCCTCGGCCTGGCCGTACCGCCGACCGCGTCCGCCGCGTCAGGACCGCCCGGTACCGCCCCGGCCCCCGCCGCTTTCACCACCCGCCGCTTCACCGATCCGCCCAAGGACAGCCGCCCCACCGTCTACTGGTACTGGAACGGACCCGTCACCCCCGACCTGGTCGACCGGCAACTGGCCGACCTGCGCGACAAGGGGATGCACGAGGTGATCCTCTTCTCCTTCGACAACGACGCCATGCGGCCCGTCTTCTTCACCGAGGAATGGTTCGACATCGTCGAGCACGTGCTGCGCACGGCCGAGGCCACCGGCATGCGCGTGTGGCTGTTCAACGACGACCACTTCCCGAGCGGCCGAGCCGGCGAGTTCATCGTGAAGGGCGGCACGGTCGGCTCCCGGACCTATGCACCGCGCCCCGACCTGCGGCTGAAGGCGCTGTGGCGGTCCTCCACGGTCGTCGAGGGCCCGGCCCGCGCCGACCTGCGCCGCAGCACCGGCGTGGGGGTGGAGGCGGGACACCTGGTCGCCGACGCGGCCGTGCTGGACGGTGCGGCCGTGCTGCGCGGCGGCGAACACTGGACCGACCTGACCGTCACGGCGAGCGCCAAGGCCGACCGCACCGCCGCAGGGCTCATCGTCCGTGCCTCCGCCGACGGGCTGGACGGCTACGCCGTCTCCTTCGACCAGACCGGGGTGGTCACCGTGGAGCGGCTGGCCCGCGGCACGGACCCCGTCGAACTGCTGCGCAGCACCCGCACCGACGGCTTCAACAAGACGAAGTACCACACACTCGTGGTGACCTTGAGCGGCGCGGTTCTGACCGTCACGCTCGACGGCCGTGCCAAGGGCACGGTCACGGACGGCGGTTGTCCGTCCGGCGGCGTCGGCGTGCGTGCGGTCGGCGACGAGCGCGGCCTGTGGGACAGCCTCACCGTCACCGCGTCCGACGGCACCACGCTGTACGCGACGGCGTTCGACGACGCGGCCGGCGCGGGCGACTTCCCCGCACGCGCGTCGCTCCCCGTCGAGGCCGCGGCCGCCGCCGCGCGCCCGGTGGGGGCCACGGACGCGGCCGAGGTCGTCGACCTGACCGACCGGCTCACGGCTGACGGCAACTGGCAGGTACCCGACGGCCGTTGGCAGATCGACCTGTTCGGCGGCGTCCCGCTGGCCGACGACACCCAGGGCTACAGCCGCAGTTACGTCGATCTCCTCGACGACGAACCCGTGCGGCTCTTCCTCGACGTCGTCCCCGGCGAATACCACCGCCGCTTCCACCGCTGGTTCGGGACCGTGATACCCGGCTTCTGGGACGACGAGCCGTTCTTCGCCTCCGCCGAGGCCCATTTCAAGCGGCTGCCGTGGTCACCGACGCTGGACCGGGCACTGCGCGACGTCGGGGTCGCGCCCGGCGTCGCCTACGCCGCCGCCTTCGACGACCTCGGCCGGGGCGGCCGTGTCGCGCGCGGCCGTTTCTGGCAGGCCGTCTCCAACCGCTTCGCACGCTACTTCCGCGCCCAGGGCGAGTGGTGCGAGCAGCGCGGTGTCGCCCTCATCACCAATCCGCTGTACGACGAGACCGCCCCCGCCAAGCGCATCCCCAGCACCGGCGACCTGCACAAGGCCAACCAGTGGGCACAGGTGCCCGGCGGTGACATCATCACCGCCGAGTACGTGGCCGGCCAGCAGACCATGCTGCCGCGCAACCCGGTCTCGGTCGCCCACCAGATGGGCCGGGAACGGACCCTGATGGAGATGTTCGGGAACATGGGCTGGCAGGTCACCCCCGGCTTCGTGCACGCCACCGTCGGCGCCCAGGCCGCCCGTGGCGTCAACCTGACGGTCCTGCACGCCCTGTGGACCGACGAGACCGTGGTCTACTTCCCGCCGCCCTTCGGTCCCCGCGCCCCCTGGTGGTGGTCGATGCGCCCACTCGCCGAGTGGATCGGCCGGGTCATGGAGGCCTGCCGCGGCACCTCCGCCGCGCGCACCGCGCTGCTCCAGCCGCAGCGGGCCGCCGAGCAGTGGACCGGTACGGACAAGCAGGGCGCGGTCGACGGCGCGCTGAGCGACGCCGCCTACGCCCTGGAGCGGGCCCAGGTCGACTTCGACCTCCTCCACGAGGGCGCCCTCACCGGCGACCCGGACCTGTTGGCCCACGCCCGGGTGAGCGCCGGGCGGCTCGCCGTCGGCGAGGCCCGCTACGACCTCGTCGTACTGCCCGAGACGCCGACCCTGGACACCGCGACCGTGCGCGCCCTGAACGCGTTCGTCCGGGCGGGCGGCACCGTGGTGGCGGTCGGCGCCCTGCCCACCGACGAGGCCGACACCGACGACCGCTCCCTCACCCGCGCCCTGAACGACCTGTTCCCCGACACCGCCCCCGGCAGCCGCACCCTCGGCGGGGGCCGTGCCGTGCGTGTCGCGGACGCCGGGAAACTGGGCGCCGCCGCGCAGGACGCCGGAGCGGCGGCGGCCGTCCTCGAACCCGCCCAGGACTCGATCCGCGCCCTGCGGGTCACCCGGGGCGACGACACCGCCTTCCTCTTCAACAACGAGAGCGGTACGGCCGTCGCGACCACCGCGGTCCTGCCCGCCGACGGCGTCCCGGAACTCTGGGACCCGGCGACCGGCCGGACCGGCCCCGCCCCGCTCTACCGGACCGGCACACGGGGCCTGCTGGTGCCGCTGGCCTTCGCACCGTACGAGACCCGGATCGTCGTCGTACGGGCCCACGGGGAGATCCCGCCGCACCTCACGGACTCGCCGGCCGACGTGCTGGCGGTCGAGCGGCACGGCCGTTCGCTGCGTGCCACGGTCGAGGTGGCGGAGCCCGGCAGCCACCCGCTCGGCGGCACCGACGCGGGCCGCACCTACCGGGGCACGGTCCATGCCGACGACCCGCTCACCCCGGTCCCGGTGACCGGCGACTGGACGCTCGCCCTGGAACGCGACGGCGACACCCCCGTCACCGGACCGCTCGGCAGCTGGACGGCCCACGCTCCGCTCTTCTCCGGCAGCGGCACCTACACCACGGATCTCGACGTGGACGAAGCCACCCTCGACGGGCGGCGCGTCCTGCTGGACCTCGGGGACGTCCGGGACGTGGCCGCGGTGACCGTCAACGGCACGGCGCTGCGCCCGCTGCTGTGGGCACCCTTCGTCACCGACGTCACCGGTCTGCTCGTCCCCGGCCGCAACCAGGTCGCCGTCCGGGTCGCCAACACCCTCTCCAACGAACGCAACAAGCCGCTGCCCTCCGGTCTGCTCGGCCCGGTCACCCTGCGTTTCAAGCGCCGGGTGACGGTCGACCTCGACCGCGTCTGACGTTCCGCCCCGTCAGGAAGGACCCCGCCATGCCTCGTGCCAGATCCCGCGCCGGCGGCCGGCGCCTCGCCGCTCCGCTGTCCGCCACACTGACCGCGCTGGTCACCGCCGTGTCCGCCACCGTACCGGCCGCCGCCGCGACCACCGGCACGCCCGCCCCGGTCCAGGTGCGCACCCAGCACCTCGACGAGGCGCTGGGCATCGACGACACGACCTCTGAGCTCAGCTGGGGGATCACCGCCCGGACCGCGGACACCCTCCAGAGCGCCTACCGCGTCCAGGCCGCCGGCTCACCCGACCGCCTGCGCTCCGGCCACCCCGACCTGTGGGACTCCGGGAAGGTGGTCTCCGACGTACCGCGGACCGCCTACGCGGGCCGCGCGCTCGGCTCCGCACCGCGTCTACTGGCGTGTCCAGCTGTGGTCCGGCGCAGACCGGGCCTCCGGCTGGAGCACCCCGGCCGTCTTCGAGACGGGCCTGACGAAGGCCGCCGACTGGCAGGCCCGGTGGATCACCCACCCCGAATGGCGGCTCGGCGAGAAGGAGATCGCGTTGTGCGTGCTGTCCTCGGCGGGCCGCGACGACCTCGTGTACCGGATCGCCACCCAGACCACCAGCCCCAGTTACGGCTACCAGGTGCTGGCCGGCAACACCTCGCTCGGGGAGTCCTGGGACGGTGGCCCCGGCCCGTCGCGGAACCACTTCATGCTCGGTGCGATCGACTCCTGGTTCACCGGCCGGATCGCCGGCATCGGGCAGTCCGCAGACTCGGTGGGCTACCGCGAACTCCTCGTCGACTCGGCGGTGGAGGGCGACCTGACCTCCGCGTCCGGCTCCTACCGCACCCCCTACGGCCTCGCCCGTACCGACTGGACCCGGACCGGGACGCCTTCCGCCTCACGGTGGACGTGCCCGCGGGCAGCACCGCCGAGATCCACGTGCCCGCAACCGGCGGGCGGGCCACCGCTCCCGCCGGGATCCGGCCGGTCCGCACCACCGCCACCGAGGCCGTGTACCGGGTCGGTTCCGGAGCCCGGACCTTCCGCTCGTCCCTGCCGGCCGGCGGCCCGTCCTGAGGACACGGCCGCCGCACCGCTCCGGCCGGTCCCGGACGACCGGGTCCGCGCACCCTGCGAACGGCCGCAACGCTCCCGCCCGTCATCCGGAGCCGCCCCGGGTTTCAGCTCCCCGACGCTGCCCGAAAGGATGAAGGTCCCGGTCGGACGGCGTGTCGCACCCTGAGCGCCCGGCACTCTTCACCTCGCCGGGGCAGGTGCGGGAGCAGGGGGCTGACATGGGACGAGCGCAGAAGCGGACTCCGTTACGGCACCGCGCGCGCTATCTGTTCGACAGGACACTCGCCCGCAGCACGGGGACACTGCTGGGCTGGCTGGCCCTGTGCTGTCTGGCGGTCGTCGTACCCGTCAGCACCCTGCTGGTGTGGACGGACCCCGACGCGCCGCACAGCCTCTCCGGCCGGCTCACCCAGGTGTGGCGCACCAGCGCCGAGACCCTCCGGCTCGGCGCGGTCGCGGGAACCCCGGCACGGATGCTCCTGTCCGTCCTGCTCGGCCTCATCGCCCTGCTGTGCGTGTCGACGGTCGTCGGCGTCGTCACCACCGGCCTCGGCGACCGGCTCACCGAACTGCGGCGCGGCCGCTCGCAGGTGCTGGAGCGCGATCACGACGTGGTGCTCGGCTGGACCGACCAGATCTTCACGGTGGTCTCCGAACTGATCGCCGGGCGGTCCGGCGGGGCACGGCACGTCATCACCGTGCTCGCCGACCGGGACCCCGCGCAGATGGACAGCGCGCTCACCGCCGCCCTGGGCGTCACCGACGGCGTCCGGCTGGTCTGCCGCACCGGCGCGCCGACCGACCCGGACGCGCTGGCCCTGGTCACGCCCGGGGCGGCCAGGGCGGTGGTGGTGCTGCCCGCGGACGACCTGGACGGCGATCTCACGGTCGTACGGACCCTGTTGGCGCTGCGGACCCTGCTCGGGGCCGACGACGCACGGCCCGCTCCGCGGGTGGTCGCCGCCGTGCACGACGGACGCTACGTACCCGCCGCGCGGCTGGCCGCCGGACCGCGCGGCACCGTCCTGGAGACCGACCGGACCGCGGCCCGGCTGCTCGTCCAGGCGGCACGCCGCCCAGGGATGCCGAGGGCCCTGCGCGACCTGCTCGACTTCTCCGGTGCCGAGTTCCATGTGACCGAGGTTCCGGACGCGGTGGGACTGTCCTTCGAGGAGGTGGCCCTGCGCCTGGAGACGTCCTGCGCCGTGGGACTGCTGCGCCCGGACGGCCGCCCGCTGCTCACGCCCGCGCCGCACACCGTGCTCGGGCCGGGGGACCGGCTGGTCACCGTCGCCCACGACGACCGCCCCGCTCCCCTCACGGAGCGCTGGGCCAGGATCGACACCTCGGCACTCGCACCGCCCGCGCCCCTGCCGGACCGGCCCACCCGGTTGCTGTTGCTGGGATGGAACCGCAGGGCGCCGATGATCGTGGACGCCCTGCGCGCGTCCGCACGGCCGGGCTCGGTCCTCGACGTGGTCACCGCCTCCCCGGAGCCCGCACACCTCGGCGACCCGTCCTCCCCGGACGGCTACCCGGCGCTCACCCTGACCCACCGCACCCGCGACCTGTCCGCCCCCGAGGCCCTGGACGGCCTCGATCTCGCCGCCTACGACAGCGTCGTCGCCCTGGGCTCGGACCGGGAGAGCGGACCCGAACGGCCCGACGAGCGCACCCTGCTGGCGCTGCTGACCCTGCGGTCGTGGGAGGAACGGACCGGCCGCACCCTGCCCGTGGTGGCCGAAGTGCGCGACCACCGAAGCCGTACGGTCGCCCCGCTCGGCCCGGCCTCCGACGTCGTCGTCCGCGGCCAGCTCACCGCCCTGCTCATGGCCCAGATCGTGCAGAACCCCGAACTGGCCGCCGTGTTCGAGGAGATCTTCGCCACCCGGGGCGGAGCACTCGCCCTGCACCCCGCCGCCCACTACGTGATGCCCGGCCACGAGGCCGCGTTCGCCACGGTCGTCGCGGCGGCGCTGGAACGCGACGAGTGCGCGATCGGATACCTCGCGCACGACCCGCACGCCACCCGGCCGTACGACGGCGTACTGCTCTGCCCCGGCAAGTCCGAACGGCGCGTGTGGAGCGGCGAGGACCAGGTCCTCGTGCTGACGACGGGTCCGGGCGTCGGCCCCGGCCCCGGTGTCGGCGCTTCCCGCGCCCTGCCCGCCCAGCGACCGGAACGCGGAAGACCGACGCGGCGCGGCGGCCCGGTCTGACGGGGCGAGCGGATGCGCTATCCTTGATCAAGAGCTGGTCGCCGTGAAGTCCCGGTGGCCGGTGTCGCGTTGGTGGTCCAAGGAAAGACGCCCCGCTTCCTGCGGGGAAATGCAGGTGCAAGGCCTGCCCGGCGCTCGACGAAAGGGCCCGTTCGGTTGCGGACGGGCCCTTCGCGTTGTCCGCGGGGAGCCGGCCGTGTCGCGGCCGGCTCCCCGCGGGGTTCAGAGGGCTGCCGGTCAGGCAGCGGTCCCCTCCGGGCGGGCGAAGCGGAGGAGACCGAGCGGCGCGAAGCGGGGATCGCGGGTACGCCGTCCGATCTCCTCGTCCCGCTGCGGCACCCTGTCCCGGTCCGTCGGGGTGGTTCAGGCGACCGTCAACTGGGCGTAGGGGACGAGCCGGACCGGGCCGACGAGCCCGTACGCCTGGCGCGTCGCCGTCCCGAACACGGCGGGGTTGCTGACCCGCAGCCGGTTGAACAGCGGGGTGGCGACCTCCACCTCGACCGTGTTGGAGCCGGGCCGGAGAAGACCGCCCAGGTCCACCACGGGGTTGAGGCGGTCGACGGGATCGAGCCGGGTGCCGTTGACGGTGACCCGGCAGGTGTCACTGACGCTGCCGAGCCGCAGCACGGCGCCCGTCGAGGAGGTCCAGGTCTCCGGCAGCGTCACGGTCGTGCGGTAGCGGCCGACACCGCCGACGTCGGCCAGTTCCGGGATCTGGGACCAGGGCAGCAGCGCGTCGAGGCTGAGGGTGTGCCCGACGATCTGGGTGCTGGTGGCGTCGGCGCCGGGCCGCCAGTCGTCGACGGTGAGGGTCCACTGGCCGAGGGTGAGCGGCGCGGGCACCTCGGGGATCTGCGTGGTGACCGTGCGGCCGTCGGACAGGGTGGTGGTGTAGGTGCCGCCTGAGGCCGCGCGCAGGGCCGGCGAACCGTCCGCGAACAGCACGCTGTCCGCGTCGGTGGCCACCACGTGCGGACGGGCCCCGGTGCGGTCCCCGAAAGCCGCGGGCCGCGCCAGCGCGACGACGAGCGTCTCGCCGGGCTGGAGCGCCACCCGGAACGTGAACGCGTCCCCGTCCTGGATGTACTCGGCGAGCCGGGTGACCCGCCCCGTCCAGGGATCCAGCAGGTAGGGGACCGTACCGGAACCCGCGCGCCGGGTGCTGTGCACCGTGACGTCGTGGTCGATGGCGGCGACCGCCGGCTTGACGGTCTCGGCGTGCTTGCCGTTGCAGAAGTAGTAGAAGTCGGCGTCGTCGGTCGCGCGGTGTGCGTTGAGGAGGGTGGAGGAGGTGCCGTAGGAGACGTCGGGGGTCACCCCGAGGTCCGCGAAGGCCGCGCCGACCAGGGTCTTGTCCGTGACCCGCCTCACGTTCGGCAGGGCCAGCAACTGCGCTGTGAGAGAACGGAGTTCGTCGGTCTCGCCGTCGTCCGGGAGGCCCGGGGTGAGGGCCTGGTCGAAGGCGCCGAACAGCACGGTGGGCAGCCCGGCCCGGGCGAACGTGAGCAGCCTGCGGGCGTCGGTGACGGCCAGCGTCGGGTTGGAGCCGTAGAAGAAGTCGCCTTCGAGGAACAGTGCCTTGTAGGCGGGCCCGTCCGGCGCGAGCCGCTTGCCGGACACCGTGGCCGAGGGCAGGTCGAGCAGCGGCCCGCTGAGGAACTGGTGGGTCCAGCCGAGCGGGACGCCGGTCGAGGTGAGCCAGGACGCGCCGATGCCGGTCGCGCTGTAGCCGGTCTGCCGGAAGACGGCGATGTCGGCGCGGACGGTGCCGGACTGGAGCACCTGGTGCACGCGGCCGAGGTAGCCGGCGATGTCCGGGACATGCTGCCAGGTGGGCTGGCGCGGGCCCCACGACTCGCCGTACCCCACCGTGCCGTTGTAGGGGCTGAACGCGGCGAACCCGGGCCACCCGACGCCCGGTGCGGTGGCGTAGGAGAAGCCGTGGATCACGGTCTGGTTGACACCCGCCGCGTACGCGCCGCCCATGGTGCGCAGGAACTTGTCCCAGGTGGTGTTGTAGGCACCGCCCGCGTACGCGCCCGCCTCACAGGACAGGATGCGGTGGCCGGCCATGTCACGGCCGCCGGCGAGGCAGCGGTAGTCGTCGAGGTTCTTGAACCCGAGCGACTCGCCCTCGGGGATGTCGAGGACGGCCGCCGAGGCGATGGCGTCGGTCTGGAGCCCGTACGGCTGCGAGCGCAGCTTCATGCCGTGGCCGTGCGCCCAGTCCCGCAGCTCGCCGAGATGGTGTTCGTTGAACAGGTTCGACACCGTCTCCCAGAAGTCGTGCCGGATCTCCTGGGTGAGCCGGGCCTCGAAGGCGAAGATCTGGTTGCCGTTGTCGAGGACGACGGCCGGCAGGTACGGCAGCAGGTCGCGCCCGGTGTGCCGGCGGAACGCGTCGGGCAGCGCGGGCGTCCACTGCAGGCCCTTGGTCTCCAGCTCGACGGAGTCCTCGAAGAAGGCGCCGCCCGCCGATCCGAGCAGTCTGAGCAGGGTGGGGTCGAGGATCTCGCGGTCCCAGTAGCGGGTGACGGCCGCGGTACCGGCCGCGCTGAAGTGGTCGACGACGTACGCGGCGGGGGAGGAGTGCGGGCCCGCCTCGGGCTGCTGACCCGAACCCCGCTGCCAGTAGGCCAGGATGACCCAGGTAGCCGAGTCCGGCGGCGTCCAGGTCAGTCTGGAGCCGGACACCAGGGCGGTCAGGTCGGTGACGCTGCCGGCGTCCAGGCCGGTCGCCTTGCCGCTGGAGTAGGCGGTGTTGACCCGGGCGGCCTGGACCGCGAGCAACTGCTGCACGGTCACTCCGGAGGCGGCCGGGTAGCCCGAGGCCGGCACCGGGCCGTCGTACCCGGCACCGCCCGTCAACGTCACCTTGCCGTAGACGAGTTCCTTGGCCGCCGCGGCGTCGTCGGGCGTGACGCCCGGCACGGCGACGGGCCAGCTCGGGCCGAGGGTGAGGTCCACGGTCAGTCCGCGCCGGGCCGCCTGGCGCAGCGCCGCCTTCACGCTGTCGCGCCAGGCGGCGCTGCCCCAGCCGCGGTGGGCGGTGTCCAGGACGGAGGTGTCGGTGATGCTGTGGTGCACGGCCGCGATCTCGGCCCCGCCGAATCCCGCGTCCGCCATCTGGTCGATCTCCCGCGCGATCTCGGCCGGGTCGACCAGCCCGTCCGGCCACCACCAGCGGAACTTCGGCCGAACGGCCCTGGCCGGCTGGGCGAACCAGTCGGCGGCGGGCGCGGCCCCGGTGGCGTCGGCACCACCGGGTGCGGCGAAGGCACCCGCCGCCGGTCCGAAGGCGGCGAGGGCGGCGGCCGACAGACCGGCCGCGAGCACCGATCGGCGGGTGGCCCCACCGCGCTGTGAGGAGGATTCGGGCATGGTTCAACCCCAAGTGGTTCCAAGGGCGGTTATGGACCCATCCTGGGTTGAATCGTTTCAATCCAGGTAGGCCCGGGAACCGTAATCTGGGCCTCGAACTGAGGTCAAGAGGTATGACAACGATTCAGCAGAGCAAAGGCTGACGCGGATTGCCGGAGCCCGCGGATCGTCCGGCCGCGCGGTGCGTCCCGCTTCCGCACGGCCCGCTCCGGCTCCAGCGGGGCCCCGTCGGATCGCTCGAATGCGGCACCGATGACGGCGGCGCGCAACTTGCTCTGACAGGCCGTCAGTTGCCGCCGTCGAACCGCATGTTGCCCTCACGGGCTGCCGCGCCCGGCGGGCGGACCGTCCGGGGCGTCGTGGAGCGGAGCCGTCAGGCCACCTGCCCACCGTGCAACGCGGTGTAGGCGCCACCGCGGCGCAGCAGTTCCTCGTGTGTGCCGATCTCGCGGATACGCCCGTCGTCCATCACCACGATGCGGTCGGCACCGCGCACGGTGGACAGCCGGTGGGCGACCACGAACGTGGTACGGCCGTGCAGCAGGCGGGTCAGCGCCTGCTGCACCAGCGCCTCGGAGCGGGTGTCCAGCGCCGAGGTGGCCTCGTCCAGTACCAGGACCCGCGGGTCCCGGATCAACGCCCGTGCGATGGCGAGGCGCTGACGCTGGCCACCGGAGAGCCGGGCGCCCCGCTCGCCGACCACGGTGTCCAGGCCGTGCGGCAACCGGTCCACGAACTCCAGCGCGTTGGCGTCCCGCAGTGCGGCACGCACCGTCTCCTGGTCTGCCTCGTCCTCCATGCCGTAGGCGACGTTCTCCCGGACCGTGCCGTCGAAGAGGATCGACTCCTGCGGCACGACCGAGACGAACCGTCGGTAGGTGCGCAGGTCGAGGCCGCTCATGTCGACGCCGTCCAGGAGCAGCCGGCCGGAGGTGGGCCGGATGAACCCGATGACGAGGTTGAGCACGGTGGACTTGCCGGCCCCCGAGGCACCCACCAGGGCGACCGTCTCGCCCGGCACGACATCGAGGCTGAACTCCGCAACGGCCGGGCGCCCGCCGTCCTCGTAGCCGAAACCGACCCGTTCGAACGTGACCGCCCCACGGACGGCGGTGACCTCCTCCCGGCCCTCGTTGTCCTCCAGTTCGGGTGCCTGGAGCACCTCGCCCACCGAACGCACCGACTCCAGGCCCTTGGTGATGACCGGTGCCAGACTCGTCAGCGTCGTGGTCGAGTTGGTGAGCGTGGTCAGGAACGCGCTCAGCATCACGACGTCGCCGGGCGTGACCCCCCACACGCCGTAGTACGACACCAGCGCGGCGGCCGCCAGGACGGCGACGCCGATCACGTTCAGCACCACCCAGGCCAGCGAGCCGAAGCGGCCGTTGACCAGGTCCAGGCGCATCCCGGAGGTGAGCAGCCGGCTCAGGGTGCCGTCCATCCGGCGCAGCGCCTTGCCCTCCAGGCCGTGGGCGCGGGTGACCGGGATGAGCCGCGTCATCTCGGTCACCCGCGAGGACAGCGTCTCCACCTCGTGCCGGAAGTGCTCGTTGTGGGTCCGAAGCCGCGCCCGCAGCCGGGCCACGAGCAGGGTCGCCGCCGGCACCACGACCAGGAAGACCGGCAGGAACTGCGGTGTGCGCACGCCGATGATGACCAGTCCTCCGGTCAGCACGGTCAGCGCGCCCAGCCCCTGCTCGGCGGTCTGCTGGACCATCTGCTCGACGGTCTCGACATCCCGTACGACCTTGGCCTGGAGCACGCCCGCGCTGACCCGGGAGTGGTAGCCGATGGACAACTGCTGCATCCGCGTGCACAGCGCGGAGCGCAGCGTGGTGCCCATCCTGCGGACGCTGCCGTAGAGGAGCCGTACGTACAGGACGTGCAGCGGGTAGTTGACGAGCAGGATCGCCATGATGACCGCCACGGCCGTCCACAGCCGGGAGACGGGGCCGTGCTGGACGACCGTGTCCACCACGGACGCGGTGATCAGGGGCAGGAGCCAGATGGGGCTGTGCTTGACGGTGAACACGCCGACCGCCGCCGCCAGCTTCCGGCGGTCCGCGCGGAGCAGATAGGCAAGTGTCCGGACCGGGTGTTCGCCCCGGTAGCGGTGGTCGAGCGGCCGTTCCGACGTCGAGGCCATCGGCGGTGATCCTCCCCTGTCCCTGTCCCTGACCCTGCCCGTGTCCCTGACCTGTAGCAATCGCTTTCTCCCGGTCCGCGGGCCACCGTACACCGGGCGGGTGACGCGGACGCGGGACTTTCGGCGGGGCCGGAAACCGGGACTCCCCCTCCGATGCGTTTGAGGCGCGGGTGAGAGAAGGTAGGGAGGGGGCAGGGGCGCACGGATGGGTGGACGCCCCGGTCGACACCGTCGTCCATCGCGTCGTTCGTCGCGTCGTTCGTCGCGTCATCCGGAGAGGGGCAGCCATGACAGGGTCCGAGGCCGAGGCCGAGGCCGAGAGGGAGATCCTCGGCCACATCACGGAAATGATCAGCCAGGAGAGGGATCTGCGTGATCGGCTGGCACGGAAGGAGATCGACGAGCCGACCGAGCATGCCCGCCTGGCGCATCTGGAGACCGAGCTGGACCGGTGCTGGGACCTGCTCCGGCAGCGCCGGGCCAGGATCGAGGCGGGGCAGGACCCCGGTGCGGCGAACGTCCGTCCCGCGTCAGAGGTGGAGGGCTACCTGTCCTGAGGACCGCGCTCGGCCGGAAGGGGCTGGACTCGTGGCGTGCCGGCACCGATCGTGGGCGGTATGAACGATCACCGAACGGTGCCGGCCGACGCTGCCCGGCACGCTCCCGCGAGCGACGGGGCCTTGGGGGAGGAGGCCGCCGAGGTCCGCCGTTTCCGGGAGCGGCTCGGCCTGCCGGCCCTGGTCGACGTCCACACGCACTTCATGCCCGAGCGGGTCCTGCACAAGGTCTGGAACTACTTCGACACGAACGGGCCGCTGATCGGCGGCCTCAAGTGGCCGATCACCTACCGGAAGGCGGAGGCGGAACGGGCCGCCCTCCTCCGGGAGTTCGGCGTCCGCGCCTTCACCTCGATGCTCTACCCGCACAAGCCCGGCATGGCGACCTGGCTGAACGCCTGGGCCGCCGACTTCGCCGGTCGTACCCCGGACTGTCTGCACACGGCGACCTTCTTCCCCGAGCCTGGCGTCGAGACGTACGTCCGCGAGGCCGTCGAGGAGGGCGCCCGGGTGTTCAAGGCGCACGTCCAGGTGGGCGGGTACGACCCGGCCGGCGAACTCCTGGATGCGACCTGGGGGTTGCTGGCCGACGCCGGGGTCCCCGTGGTGATCCACTGCGGCTCCGGTCCCGTGCCCGGCAAGCACACCGGCTCCGGGCCGATCGCCCGGGTGCTGGCGCGGCATCCGCGGCTGCGGCTGATCGTCGCGCATCTGGGGATGCCCGAGTACGAGGATTTCCTCGCCCTCGCCGAACGGCACGAGGAGGTGCGGCTGGACACCACGATGGCGTTCACCGACTTCACCGAGCGGTTCATGCCGTTCCCGCGCCGCGCCCTGCCCAGGATCGCCGCCCTGGGCGACCGCGTCCTGCTCGGCTCCGACTTCCCCAACATCCCCTATCCGTACGTGCATCAGTTGCACGTACTGGAACGCCTGGACCTGGGAGAGGAATGGCTGCGCGCGGTCTGCCACGACAACGCGGCCCGGCTGTTCCGGTTGTGACCTGGTGTCAGGTGCCGCTCAGGCCGGCCGATGCACGGGCGCGGCGACGACGACGCCCGCCTCCCGCTTCTCGAACGAGCTGACCGACTCCGTCAGGTCGGCCGGCCCGCCACTGTGGTCGATCAGTACGACGGGCTGCTGGAAGCCGTCCCGCTCGACGGGCGCGACGTCAGTGACGGCCTCACGGCTGACCAGGACGGCACGGCCGTCGTGAAAGGGGTCGCGGGGGAGTCGGCCGAGGTTGCGCACGCACGTCCTCGCCGACGGCATGCCAGATCCTCGGCGAGGACGTCCAGACGGGCCGGCAGGCAGACGCGGAGCCGGTCGCCCGTCTTCTCCTGCCGGGCCGAAAGGCCCTCGGCCGGCAGGCGCTCCGCCGGTCGAGGCAGCAGAGCGGCATGACCGGCGCCCCGAACGCCTCCGAGTCCAAGGGGGGCGGTCTTCGGCTGTCCACCGCCTCATGCACCTCCGCGCTCACTGCGCCTTCCCGAGGTGTTCCGGCGGGCCCTGGGGGAGTTCGACGCTGATGAAGCTGCGCAGCATCGTGCGCAGGTGAGCCGGCATGTCGATCTCGTCCGGGCTGAGCAGCCACTGGACCTGCAGGCCGTCGATGAACGCGATCAGATCCGCCGCCAGCCGCGGCGTGTCCACGTGCGGGCGCAGCAACCCGCGGCGCGCCAGGTCGTCGACGGCCGACTGCATCTCGCGACGCGTCCGTTCGTAGCGTGCGACGAAGTACGGGCGCGCGGGATGGTCCGCCGCGGTGGCCTCGCTGGACAGCACCGCGAACAGGCTCACGAGGAGGGGGTTGGCCTGGTTGTGCGCGACCAGCCTGATCATGCTGGCGAAGTACGCGAGGCCGTCGTGGCTGAGCGCGCCCGACTCGAAGAAGTGCTCGCCGTCCTGCCGGTCGCGTGCCTCCAGAACCGCCTCCAGCAGCGACTCCTTGGTCGGGAAGTGGTGCAGCAGCCCCGCGCGCGAGACACCGCAGGCGGCGGCCAACTGGACCATGCTCGCGTTGCGGTAGCCCACCTGCCCGAACGCGGCGACCGCGGCCTCGATGATCTGGGCGCGCCGGCGCTCCCCCTTGGGGTAGTTCCGTGGGGCCGCCTCCGGCCGCGCCGTATCCCTTGCCATGAACAAGATGCTAACGACCCCTAGAAACCAGCACCCCTGTCGGTATTCTGTTCCCGGCTGTCCGCCACGAGAGGAGTTCCCCTTGTCGACACCACAGTTGTCGGTTCAGCTCTACTCCGTACGCCAGGCCCTGGACGCCGACGAAGACGCCGTCCTGGGCCGGCTGGCCGTCCTGGGACTGACCAACGTCGAGGCCTTCGGCTTCGTGCACCGCGCGGGCGAACTCGCCGACGCGCTCGCCCGGCACGGCCTGTCCGCCCGGACCGGACACGCCGGTTTCCTGTCGCCCGACAGCGCGTCCGCGACCGACCTCGACGACACGTTCCGGGCCGCCCGGCGCCTGGGTGCGGAGATCCTCTTCGACCCGTTCGTGCCCGCCTCCCGGTGGGCCGACGAGCAGGAGATCGCGCGTACCGCCGCCCTCCTCAACGAAGCCGCCGAGCGCGCCGCCGACCACGGACTGCGGGTCGGCTACCACAACCACTCCCAGGAGTTCGTGCACACCGTCGGCGGAGTCAACGCCTTCGACCGCTTCGCGGACCTCCTGAACCCGGAAGTCGCCCTGGAGATCGACCTGTTCTGGGCCGCGGCCGGCGGCAACGACGTCGTCGCCCTCCTCAACCGGCTGGGCTCCCGGGTACGCGCCCTGCACGTGAAGGACGGACCCGTCATCGACGACCCGTTCACCTCGGGCGCCCCCTTCGACCCCGCCGACACCGGCCAGGTCCCGGCGGGCCGGGGACAGATCCCGCTGGCCGCCGCGCTGGACGCGGCACCGCACGCCGAGTACGCCGTCATCGAGTTCGACCACTACGACGGCGACATCTTCGAGGGCATCGCGACGGGCATCTCCTACCTGAAGGGAAAGGGCATCGCCTGATGACGGCACACAAGCCGGTCGGCGTCGGCGTCATAGGCGCCGGCAACATCAGCGACCAGTACCTGACCAGCCTCACGCGGTACCCCGACCTGCGCGTGGCCGTCGTGGGCGACCTCGACACCGCTCGCGCCGAGACCCAGGCCCGCACGTACGGCGTGGCGGAGTGGGGGACGGCCGCGGACGTCCTCGCCCACCCGGACACCGAGATCATCGTCAACCTGACCGTGCCCGCCGTGCACGCCGAGGTCAGTTCGGCGATCCTCGCCGCGGGCCGGCACGTCTGGTCCGAGAAGCCCCTCGCCGTGGACCGCGCCGACGCACGAGCCCTGCTCGACCAGGCCGCCGAGGCCGGCCTGCGGGTCGGAGTCGCCCCCGACACGATCCTCGGCCCCGGCCTCCAGACCGCCCTCCGCGCGATCGCCCGCGGCGACATCGGCACCCCGCTGTCCGCACAGACCGTCATGCAGTACGCCGGACCCGACCTGTGGCACCCGAACCCGGAGTTCCTGTTCGCCAAGGGCGCCGGCCCCCTCTTCGACATGGGGCCCTACTACCTCAGCGCCCTGGTCTGCCTGTTCGGTTCGGTCTCCCGGGTCGCCGCGCTCGGTTCGACCGCCCGCACGGTCCGTACGATACGCAGCGGGGAGCGCGCGGGCACCGAGTTCACCGTCGCCGTACCCACGCACGTCTCCGCGCTCACGCAGTTCGAGAGCGGCGGCGTCGGCCAGAGTGTGTTCAGTTTCGACTCCCCGCTGACCCGTACCGGGTTCGTCGAGATCACCGGCGCCGAGGGCACGCTGGTCCTGCCCGACCCCAACACCTTCGCCGGCGAGGTGCGGATCACGCGCGTGCCGCAGCGGGGCCGGGACCCGGAGTGGGAGACCGTCCCGACCGTCGGTGTCGAGGGCGGCCGCGGGCTGGGAGTCCTGGACATGGCACGGGCCATCCGGGGCGGGCACCCGCACATCGCCACCGGAGACCTCGGCTACCACGTCCTGGACACCATGACGGCCATCGAAGAGGCCGTCATCTCCGGCGAGACCGTCCACATCGGCAGCGCGGCCCCCGAGACACCGCTCGTCCCCGAGGACCGGGACCCCTACGAAGCCACCCTGTGACCGAGCCCCGGCGCGCGGGATCCACGATCAGCGCCGGCCGCGGTACCTCCAGCCCGTGCCGACGCCCGCCAGGTGCAGAGCCAGGGCCGTCAGCCCCAGCAGCATCACGTTCGTGGACGTGAAGACGTCGTTGGTGCCGATGTCCGCCGCATTGATCAGGAAGGCGATGAAGAACAACGCCGCTCCCACCAGGCCGAGCATGGTCAGTCTCCTTTCAGCAGCATGCATCCCGTCTGCCCGCGCATTCCCTGCACAAGCCCGAAGACCGGCGCACCGCCCTCTGAGCCCTCTGAGCGGCCCGGCCGCCGGCAGGGGGCCGGGGTGACAGGCCTGTCGGCCGGTGAAACCATGCAGGAGCCGAGGAAGGGTGGCCAGCCGTGGTGCCGGATGTCCGTGCGTCCATGGGCGCGATGATCTTCCGCCGGGTGGCGGGCCCCGACGGAGCGGCGGTCCGCGCCCGCATCCACGACACCCCCGGCCCGCGCTGGTTCGCTCCCGGGCGTCCGATCCGCGTCGTCCACGGCGACGCGTCGATGTTCGTCGGCGGACTCGGCGCCCTCCTCCTCCAGTCCCTGCACCCACTCGCGATGGCCGCCGTCGCCGCGCACTCCGGATACCGCGGGGACCCGTGGGGGCGGCTGCAACGCACCAGCGCCTTCCTGGCGGTGACCACCTACGGCGTGGCGGACGACGCCCGGGCTGCCGTGGAGCAGGTGCGGGGCATCCACGAAAAGGTGCGCGGGACCACGCCGGAGGGGGAGCCGTACCACGCGGCCGATCCCCGGCTGCTCGGCTGGGTGCACGCGGCCGAGACGGAGTGCTTCCTGCGCGCCCACGAGCGCTACGGTTCCGGCCCGCTGGACCGGGCCGGGTACGACGCCTATGTGGCCGACACCGCGCGGGTGGCCGAGGCACTGGGAGTCGACGATCCGCCACGCGACCGCCGCGCCCTGACCGCGCGGCTGGCCGCCTACCGGCCCGAGCTCAGGGCCACCCCCGAGGCCCGGGCCGCGGCACGCTTCCTGCTCCTCGAACCGCCGCTGCCCCTGCCGGTCCGTCCCCTGTACGGCGTCCTGGCCGCCAACGCCGTGACGCTGCTGCCCTCCTGGGCCCGGACACTGCTGCGGCTGCCGCGTCTCGCGGTCGTCGAGGACATCACGGTCCGCCCGGCCGGCCACCTGCTCACCCGCACGATCCGCTGGGCCATGAACCCACCACCGGGCGCATCGTCGTCGACGAGCAGCCCCCGGCTCGGGACGCGCACCGCGGACGGACGGTGACGGCCGCGCACGACCGCCGCCAGGAGACGGTCGTGGAGGCGGCGTCGGCCCCGTGCCCGGGGCCCCGGAGCATCGCGGCGAGCGGCATCTCGCGCCAGGACCGTCCTGGCGGTGCGGTTCACCGGCCGGTGGGGGTGTCCCCGCGATCCGACGGCGGCCACACGTACGGCAGGTCGTTGTGCACCCCGGGGAACAGAGGGGCGTACACGTCCTGGTCCTTGCGGACGAGCGCCGATCGGTGGCTCTCGTGGAACGCCTCGTCGCCGAGCCAGGGCGGCAGCTCCCCGGCGGCCGCCAGTTCCGCCTGGTCACGCACCCGGGCGCCCGGGCGGTACGCGGCGAACCCGGCGACCAGGGAGGCGGCGCAGCTGTCCTGGTGGCCCTTCTCCCGCCAGACCCGGCAGATCTCCAGGCCGTACCGCACGAGCGCCTCCTCGTATCCGGTCCACATCCGTACGGCCGGGTGGCGGCGCCATCCGTAACCGGGGACGGTCAGGCCGCGGAGGACCTGCAGGGCCTCGACGCGCTGCTTGCCCAACCGGCGCCGGTCCAGCAGCAGCGCCGTCCGCCGGAAGTCGGGGTCGGGCAGGAACGTCTGCATCAGTCGCCGGTTCGTTTCTTGCGCGGCACGGACGGCTTGGAGGCGGTCGGCGCGCCGGACTCGGCGCCGCGCGCCCGGCAGCGCGGGTCCTCGGGAGAGCCGTCCACCCTCTTCGCGTCCTTCGCGTCCTTCGCCAGCGCGGTCCCCGTTTCTCTCCCCCCGCGTTCCCTCAGCTCACGCAGCCGGACGGCGTAGGCGAGGTCGTCGTGCCAGAGGCGGCCCGCCGCGGTGCGCAGCAGCGGGCGCAGGGCCGGCGCCAGGGCGCGGGCCAGGGCGAATCCGGGCCGCTTCGACGTGGCGACGACGGCTTCCACCACGGCGGTGCGCGGCCGGCCCAGTTCGTCCGGGCCGAGTGGGGTGGCGTGCGTCTCCACCACGGACCCGGCTCCCGCGCCGTCGGTGATCCGCATGAGCACCGTGCGCGGCTCGGGCGCGGTGAACTCCGCCCGCACCGGCACGACGACCCGCCGGGCGAGGCGGAAGGAGACGTCGACGACGAAGGTGTCGTCGTCCTCGCCGTCGCCGGGTGCCCGGACGACGGCGAGGTCCACGAACGAATACGGATGGAACCACGCCCCGTGCCACGGGTCGAGGCGGTTCGCCACCACGTCCCTCGGCTCACACGCCCCCACACCCGTCCAGACCGCGTGCACGGATGCCGCGAGCGCGGGTCTGACCGGCACCATCGGCGCTCGCGTGGGCTCTTCACCGCCCACCGCGTCCAGCCTCACCCACACCAGCACACCGTCGTCGTGGACGGGCAACGGCTCCCAGCCGGCGTACCCGGATCCGTCGAGGGACAGACCGTGCCAGCGGCACACCAGGGTGCCGCAGCGCACCGGGCTGTCCGCCAGCGGCGCGCCCAGGTGGGGGCACTGCCCCGGGCCGCCGACCAGGCGTCCGCGCGCGTCGCGCCAGACGACGACCTCCGTGCCAGCGACGGCGCCCGACAGCGGGCGGGCCGGCGTGACGTCCGCGGTGGCGCCCAGCACGAACCAGTTGCCCGACGGGCGGACCAGGGCACGCCGGAGCGCGCCCGCGATGACGGCGGGCCGTGCCTGCCGCCAGGTGGGCGCCTGGCGTTCCCAGCGCGCGGGGCGGCGGCGCAGCCGCAACGGGTGGCGGGCCCTGCGCGGGTTCGGGTCGGGGCTCATCCGGGCTCCTCGGCGGGGATCGGGCGGGAACCGGCCGTGACGGCGGGGGCGGACCCGGCGTGGCGGCGCGCGGTAAGCCGGGCGGCCGCGAGCCGGGCGAGCCCGTCCGCGGCCACGGCCGCCCGCCGGCGCCGGGACACCACAGCACGCCGGTGCAGTACCGCGTACCCGTCGTCCGCGATGGCGTCGAGGATGCTCCCGTAGAGCACGAAGGCGGCCCGGATGCAGGGGCGCGCCACCGGGTCCAGCATGGCGAGGCCCGGTGCGGCCTGCCGGTAGACCGCCCGGGTCAGGTCCTCCCCGGCCCGCAGCGCGGCCGTGATGCGCCGGTCCGGGCACCCGGTGCTCCTGCTCCAGCGCAGCAGCTCCCGGTCGACGCCGTGCGCGGCGAGCAGGTCCGCGGGGAGGTACACCCGCCCGCGGTCCAGGTCCTCACCGACGTCGCGCAGGAAGTTGGTCAGCTGGAAGGCCACACCCAGCGCGGCCGCGTGCGGCGCCGCCTCGGCCCGGGGCACGACGGTGCCGAGCACGGGCAGCATCTGCAAGCCGATGACCGCGGCAGAACCGTGCATGTACTGCCGCAGTTCGTCATAGCTGGCGTACGCGCCGACGGTGAGATCGCTGCGCATCGAGGCCATGAAATCGGTGAAGTGGGCCGGGTCGATGGCGTAGCGGGCGGCGGTGTCGGCGACGGCGAGGACCACTGGTTCACCGTCCGGCGGAGAGCCGTCGAGCGCCTGCCGCAGCCGTGCCTCCAGCCGGTCCAGGGCTCCCGCGCGCTGCGCGGGCGTGGCCGGCCCGCCGAGGTCGTCGACGATGTCGTCGGCCCACCGGGCGAAGCCGTACAGCGCGTGCACGGCAGGCCTGCGCGCCGCGGGCAGCAGCCGGGTGGCCAGGAAGTAGGTGCGGCCGTGGCGGGCGTTGAGCCGCCGGCACCGCTCGTAGGCGTCGCGCAGGGCCGGGTCGGTGATGCCGGCCGCGTCGAGTTCGCGGCGGCTCATCGGCTCCCGCTCCGCACGGCAGGGGCATGCGCCGAACGGCGCCGCGGGGACGGTGATCCGGTGATCCGTGCCGCGGCCAGCCTGCCGGAGATCAGCACGGTCGGTACGCCCACACCGGGGGTGGTGCCACAGCCGGCCAGTACGACGTTGTCGAAGCCGCGCACCAGGTTGCGGGGGCGGAAAGGACCGGTCTGGGCGAAGGTGTGAGCGGCCGAGAACGGTGTGCCCGCGGCATGGCCCTGCGCGGCCCAGTCGGCGGGAGTCACCAGGCATTCCTCCTCGATGGCGGAGGCGATACCGGTCATTCCCCGGCGGTCGAGGGTGGCCAGGAGGCTGTCGCGGTACCGGGGAGCCAGCTCGGCCCAGTGCGCGCCGGGCATCCCGACCTCCGTGTTGGGGCAGGGGGCAAGGACGTAGTGCAGGTGCCGTCCCTCGGGGGCCAGACCTGGGTCGCCGGCGGTGGGCCGGGTGATCAGCAGGGACGGGTCGGTCATCAGGCGGCCGGTCCTGGTCAGTTCCTCGAAGGTGCGCTGCCACGCGGCGCCGAAGGACAGCGTGTGGTGGGCGAGGTGCGGCCAGGTGCGGGTGGTGCCGACGTGCAGGACGACGGCAGAGGGGGCGTAACGCAGCGGAACCGGGCGACGCGGCCGGCGGCCCAGCAGCCGGTGGGCGACCGGCAGGTCGGGGGTGAGGACGACCGCGTCGCACGGGATGCGCTCATGCGCCGTGCGGACCGCGGTCACCCGGTCCCCTCGCCGTTCCAGGTGCGTGACAGCGTGGCCGAAGCGCAGCTCGGCGCCGGCGTCGGCAGCGGCGGCGCCCATGGCGCGGGGCAGCGCGTGCATCCCGCCGCGCGGGAAGTACACGCCTGCCACGGTGTCCATGTACGCGATGACGGCGTAGGCGGCCAGGGCACGGGCCGGTGCCACACCGGCGTACAGGGCCTGGAAGGAGAACACCCGCCGCAGGCGCTCGTCGCTCAGGAACCGCGCGATGCGCGCGTCCAGCCGGCCGAAGCCGCCCAGGGCGACGAGCCGCGCGAGGTCCGGCGTCAGCAGACCCAGCGGGGAGTCGAAGTTGACGTCGATGAACCGACGCATCTGCACCACGTACAGCTCTTCGAGCCAGCTGCGCAGCCGGCGGTAGCCTGCCGCTTCCCGGGCTCCGCCGAACCGCTCGACCTCCGCCTCCATCGCGGCCTGGTCGGTGTGCACGTCCAGGGTGCTCCCGTCGGCGAAGCAGGCCCGGTAGGCGGGGTGCAGCGGGATGAGGTCGACGCGGTCGGCGAGGCGCTCACCGACCGCCGCGAAGGCCTCGTCGGCCAACTCAGGCATCGTCAGCACGGTCGGTCCGGTGTCGATGAGGTAGCCGCCGAGGTCGCGTCGTCCCGCCCGGCCGCCGGGCAGTGGGCCGCGCTCCACGACGGTCACGCGCCGGCCCGACCCCAGCAGGTGCAGGGCCGCCGACAGGCCGGACAGGCCCGCGCCCACCACCACGACGTGGTCCGTTCTGCCGCGCACCGTCCTCATCGCCGTCCCCGTCCGGTGCGCGGGAGTTCGCGCCCGCCGCCCGCCGCGCGGACATCCGGATCGAACCGGCGGCCCACTGCCCGCGGCGACTTCCGCGACCGCCCGGCGGGAGGCTCGCGCAGGACGGCGCCCGCCGGCGGCCGCACGCTGCGGACGCCGAAGCGCTCCGCCTGGTGTGCCACCGCCCCGGCGCGGCGCTCGTCGACGATCTGCTCCAGGCAGCGCCCGACGGCAGTCGGCAGGCCGGCGTCCACGTCCGCCGGGCGCGGGGCGTGCGGCCCCGGCCGGCCCTCGGCGGGGCTGAACGGTGGGCGCCGGGTCCCGTCCGGAACGTCGTGGGTCCTGCTGGTGGGCATCCCGCTTCCTCTCGTCGGTACGAACCGGCGCTGAAGGGCCTGTCCGGGGGGTCCGTCGCGCAAGGCGGTCCGGAATCCTGCCGCGATGCCGGGACCGCACGCGGACGGCGGCGGCGGGCGTCCGGCGCCGCACTCGCGGGACCCCGGGCCACCCGGGTGTCGCCCCGCGCGGCCGGACGCCCGGAGCCCGCCCGCGTTCCGTCCGCCCGCGGCGGGATTCACGCACCGCACGCGCCGATGCCTTCCCCGCCATGACCGGTCCGCCGCGCAGTGGCCCCTGAATGCCCCGGCCCGCCACCTGTTCGGCGGACGGCGGCGCGCGAGGGACCTTTCACGGCGCGCATCCGTCGGCGGGCGGGTCGGGGACGTGCCGTCACGGTGGGCCGGCCTGGCTTCGGCGTGTGCTTTCGGCTGTCGGCCACTGGGCCGGTGGGTGGCGCCGCGGGAGCGGGCCAGCGTGGCGCACGTCCGCCACTGGGGAGGGCGGGAATACTCCGCCGCAGCGCCCGCGCCGCGCGGACGGTGGAGGCGGAGCCGAGGAGGAGGCCGTGGGCGAGTCGGACATCATCATCATCGGTGGCGGCGCCGCGGGGCTTTCCCTGGCCCACCGGTTGCCGACGGACACGGCCCGGCGGCCCGCGGTGTCCGTCGTCCTGGTCGACGCGCCGGCCGGGCCGCTGCGGGCACCGCCGCGGACGTGGTGCTTCTGGGAGGCGGGCCCCGGCCGCTACGACTCCGCGGTGACCGCCTCCTGGGCGTGGCTGCGCGTCCACAGCCGGCACGGAACCGCCGTACGGCGCCACATCGCCCCGTTTCACTACAAGATGATCCGCTCCGGCGACTTCGAGGCACTGGTGGGACACGACCTGGCACGGCGGCCGAGGATCAGCCGGCTGCACGCCACCGTCCAGGACGTGGCCCTCGACCCCGACGGCACCGCGCGCGTCCTGGCCACGGACGCCTCCGGGGCCCGAGTCGGCATGACCGCCCGCTGGGTCTTCGACTCCCGCCCCCCGCATCGTCCGCCCACCGCACGCACCCGCCTGCTCCAGCACTTCCGCGGCTGGTTCGTCCGCACCCGGAGGCCGGTGTTCGACCCGGACGTGGCCGACCTGATGGACTTCCGCACACCGCAGCCGGCGCGCGGACTGTCCTTCGGATACGTCCTGCCCACCAGCCGGCACAGCGCGCTGGTCGAGTACACCGAGTTCGGCCCGGCCCCGCTGACCGCCGACGCCTACGACGCCGCGCTGGAGCACTACACCCGGCGCGTACTGGACACCGGCCCGGTGGAGGTGCACGCGACGGAACAGGGGATGATCCCCATGACCGACGCCGTACTCACCGACCCCACCGCACGCACGGTCTTCCGCATCGGCGCCGCCGGCGGCTGCACGCGGCCCTCCACCGGCTACACCTTCGCCGCGATCCAGCGGCAGACGGAGGCCGTCGCCCGTGCCGTCCGCGCGGGCCGCCCGCCCGTCCCACCGCCGCCCCACCGGCGGCGCGCCCGGATGATGGACGCCGTCGTCCTGCGCGCACTGGACACCGGCCGCATCGACGGCCCCGACTTCTTCTGCCAACTGTTCGACCGCGTGCCCACGGCACGGCTGCTGCGGTTCCTGGACGGGCGCACCCGGCTGCACGAGGACCTCGCGGTCGGCGTACGCACCCCCGTGGCACCGATGCTGCGCACGGCGGCGGAGCTGCTGTGGCTGCCCCGCCGGCCCGCCCCCTGACCGACCGGCCGGGCGGACGACCCGGCGCCGAGGAGTTCCTGATGACCCTGCTGCACGATGCGGCGCTCGCCGAAGCCTTCGACCGCGGCGCCGGCAGCTACGACCGCCTGGTGACACTCAACCCGGGCTACCACGCGCAGCTGCGCCGCTCCGCCCGACGCCTCGCCCTGACGGCCGGGGCCGCCGTGCACCGGGTGCTCGACCTCGGCTGCGGCACGGGAGCCTCGACCGCGGCCCTGGCCGCCGCCCTTCCGCTCGCGGAGATCGTCGCGGTGGACGCCTCGGCGGGCATGCTGCGCCGGGCCACCGCCAAGACCTGGCCGGCCCGGGTGCGGTTCGTCCACGCCCCGGCGGAAGACCTGGGCACGGCCGGCGTGCGCGGCCCCTTCGACGCGGTCTTCGCCGCCTACCTGTTGCGCAACCTCGCCGACCCGGACGCGGTGCTGCGCACGGTGCTGGAGCTGCTGGCGCCGGGGGGCCGGCTCGGGGTGCACGAATACGCGCTCAGCGGGCGGCGCGTGGACCGCGCGGTGTGGTCCGCCGTCTGCGGGGGCGTCATCCTGCCGCTCGGCGCGGCCACCGGCAACGGCGGGCTCTACCGCCACCTGCGGCGCAGTGTCGCGGAGTTCGACACCGCGCCGGCGTTCGCGGACCGGATGCGCCGGGTCGGATTCGACCGGGTCGGCGTGCTGCCGCTGCCGGGCTGGCAGACGGGTATCACCCACACCTTCCTCGCCCGGCGGCCGCCCCGGCGTCCCGAGGGCGCTCGGTGAACGGCCGGGCCGGCGGCGGGCCGCCAGGCGGCCGGGACCGGCGGGCGCAGGCCGTACCGGTCCGGCCGGGAACGGACCGGGTCCGGGACGATCCGCCGGTCACCGCGGTGATCGGCGGCGGCATCGCCGGTCTCGCCGCGGCCACGGTGCTGGCGGAGCGAGGCGTCCGCGTGGTGCTGTACGAGCGCGATCCCTGTCTCGGCGGCCGGGTGGCGGGATGGCCGATCACCCTTCCCGACGGCACCCGCGCCACGATGAGCCGGGGCTTCCACGCCTTCTTCCGCCAGTACTACAACCTGCGGGCCCTGCTGCGTCGGGTGGACCCCGCACTGGGCATGCTGACCGGCCTGCCCGACTATCCGCTCAGACACAGCAGCGGTCTGTGCGACAGTTTCCGCCGCGTGCCGCGCACGCCCCCGTGGAACGCGCTCGGCTTCGCAGCGCTCAGCCCCACGTTCCGGCTCAGGGACCTGCTGTCCATGTGCCCCGGCGCCGCGCTGCCCCTGCTGGACGTCCGCACCAGCCGGGTCCACGAGGACCTCGACCAGGTCAGCGCCGACGCCTTCCTGGACGCCGTGGGCTTTCCACGGGCCGCGCGGCATCTGGCCTTCGAGGTGTTCTCGCGAAGCTTCTTCGCCGACCCCCGACAACTCTCGGCGGCCGAGATGGCACTGATGTTCCACATCTACTTCCTCGGCTCGAACGAGGGCCTGCTGTTCGACGTGCCCCGTGAGCCGTTCCCCGTGGCGCTGTGGGAACCGCTGGCGGGCCACCTGGCGCGGCACGGCACCGAACTGCGCACCGCCACGCCCGTCGAGTCCGTCCGTCCCGGTCCGGACGGCGGCCTCCTCGTGGCCGACGCGACCGGTACCCGGCACTTCGACGCCGTCGTGCTGGCCATGGACGCCGGTGGTCTGCGAACCGTGGTCAGCCGCTCCCCGCGGCTCGGCGACACCGCGTGGCGCGCCCGGATCGCGCGACTGCGCACGGCCGCGCCGTTCCTGGTGTCCCGGCTGTGGCTGCGGGGCCAGGTCGACCCCACCCGGCCCGGCTTCCTCGGGACCAGCGGGTACGGGGCGCTGGACAACGTCAGCGTCCTGTCCCGGTGGGAGGGCGAGGCGGGGCGCTGGGCGGCGCGGACCGGGGGATCGGTCGTCGAACTCCACGCCTACGCCGTGCCACCGGCCGCCGACCGCCACGGCACCGAGCGGCAACTCGTCGAGCAGCTGCACCGGGTGTACCCGGAGACACGCCGGGCCCCCATCGTCGCCGCACGGCACGAGTGGCGGGCGGACTGTCCCCTGTTCCCCGTCGGCGGGTACACCCACCGTCCCACGGTGCGCACCCCGGACCCGGCCGTCGTCGTCGCCGGCGACCTCGTCCGCACCGACCTGCCCGTCGCCCTGATGGAACGCGCGGCCACCTCGGGTTTCCTCGCCGCCAACACTCTGCTGGAGCGGTGGGGGGTGCGCGGGGAGCCGGTATGGACCGTCCCGGACGGCGGCCGGTCCGCACTGCTTCGCGCCCTGGCGGCGCGCAGCCGAGCCGGAAGGCGGGGCCTTGGCAGCGGCGCCGGCCGAGATCACGCCGAACCCGGGTGACACCAGGCGGTGTTGGCGCCGTCCGACCGCCCGGGCGCCGCGCTGCCGGCTCCGTACGGCGGGCACGGACCGAGGCGGTCGGTGCCCGTCGTACGGAGGAGGGGCGGGGGAGTGGCTGCCCGGGCCTTGCGGCTGGGCGTCAGTCCCCTCTGGCGGCGGTCAGTTGGTGTAGACGGCCGGGGAGCCGCTGACGCTGCTGTCGACGACCGGCGCGTAGGCGGCCGTGAAGTATCCGCTCGCCGCGCACAGGGAGGAACCGGACGCCTTGGTGAAGGCCTGGTTGGTGAAGGTCAGGCTGTTGGCGGTGTTGGAGCTCACCGCGGAGAGACCGGACGCCCGGTAGACGCAGTTGACGGTGCCCAGCAGGGTGGACAGGACCACCGTGGTCTGGATGGTGCTGCCCGAGGCCGGGGTCACCGTCACGGTGCCGCCCGAGGCGGCGGACGTGGTGTAGGGCAGGTTGTTGACGGTGACGCTCTGCACGCCGGTGACGCCGGTGACGTTGCTGGTGCAGCCGCTGAAGGTCTGGGAGGTCGCGGACTCGGTCGCGGTGCCCGGGGCGGCGGGGTTCGACGTCACCTTGGCGGACAGCGACGAGCCGGTGCAGGTGATGCCGGTGGAGCCGCCGCTGGTCGTGGCGAGGGCGGCCTTGGTGCCGCTCGCCAGTGACGCGGTGAGTACGTCGCCCACGGAGACGGCGTTGCCGCCGGCGCTGCCGTAGGTGAGCACGGAGCCGGCCGCCGAGACGGAGCCGGCCGGAAGGAGGGTCAGGGCGGACAGAGCGGCGGTGACGGTTAAGGCGGAGACACCGAATCTGCGCATGCGGGAGTCCTCTTTCGGGCGTGCGGGTGGTAGGAGGCAGGGGCGGCCGTCCCGGACGTGGAGAAGGGCGGCGGCCCGGGCATGGCGGTCCCGGGGGGCGGGACTGCCGGACCGGTACGCGTTGCTGATGGCTGTTCCGGCGTCAGGGACACCGGTGGACTTGTTGGCGCCTTGCGGGTGCGTGACACTGACGGCTCAAGCAGGTCGTCCGCCGCAGGCCGGCAGGAGAAGGAAACCTGTGAAGGTTGTAAACCTGACGAGTATTCAACGTCAAGGCATGTCACGTGAGATCGTGAGAAAGGGCCTGGAATGGCAGCAGGTTCGCCGGTGCCGCCTCCGCTGGTGCTGCCCGGTATCCGCAAGGGGCGCGACCCGGAGCGCTCGCTGCGGCGGGGGCCGCGCCGTACCTCGCCCGAGGCCGTCGCCGCCAACCAACGCGACCGGCTGCTGGACGGGTTCGTCCGCACCGTCGCCCAGGTCGGCTACGCCGGCACCCGGGTCAGCGACATCTGCCAGGCGGCCGGCGTGACCAGGCCGGTCTTCTACGAGCTCTTCAAGGGGAAGGAGGACGCCTTCCTCGCCGCCCACCACCACGGCACCTCCCTGGTCTTCGCCGCGATGGAGGACGCCCGTGCCCAGGCCCGCGACTGGCCGGGGCAGGTGCGCGCCGGCCTGGGCGCCCTGCTCGTGATCCTCGCCGAGGCACCCGCCTTTGCGGCGATGGCGATCGTCGAGATTGACGCGGTCGGCCCCGCCGGGCGAGAGGCCCGTGAACACCTGCTGACCCGCTTCCGGGACTACTTCACCGACCTGCCCGACCTGGAACTTCCCATTCCGAAGGAGGAGTTGGTCGACACGGTGGTCGGGGGCGTGTACTCCGCGATCTACCGCCGCATAGCCGCCGGCCGCACCGCCGAACTGCCCGCACTGCTGCCCGGCCTGGCCTTCTCCGTCCTCGCCCCGTTCCTGGGCCCGGAACGTGCCGCCGCCTGCCTGGCCGCTCCGCCCCCCGCCACGGGCCCCCTCCCGGCCTGCCTGAACCCGGAGCCCTGAGCCGCACACGCGCACCGCGGCGGACCCGCCGAGGCGACCGGCGCACAGTCCGCGCGCGGTGCCGATGCCGGCGGTCGTGCCCACCGGTCGGCACCCGCTGCACGGCCGGAACGCCGTTCCTGCCACGTGGGCACCGCTCTGAAGCACCGGAGGAACCAGGCCCTAGAGGAACGGCGTCCCGGCATCGAGCCCCGACAACACCCTGCCGTACAGCTCCAGGTTGGCGGCGGGGTTGACGAACGAGTGCAGGCTCAGGGCGTTGAGGTCCCGCACGATCCGCTGGATCGGCACCTCCCGGTGCAGGGACGAGGCACCCGAAGCCGAACCGACCAGGTCGGCGGCCTCCTTGCACAACCGCGTCAGATACCCGCACTGTGCCCTGATCCGGGCCCGCTCCTTCGCCGTGTAGGGCTCCGGGGCGGCCACCCTGGATTCGATCAGTCCCACGAAGTCGGCGACGAGCAGCTCCGCGGAGGAGACCTTCATGGTGGCCTCGGCGAGCTGGAGGTGGGTCACAGGAGCCTCGTGCTGGCGCTCGTAGAAGGTGTACGTGATGCCCCGCCCGTGGATACGCTCCTCGAACTCCGTCACAGCGGCCCGTCCCAGGCCCAGGGCGTTCGCGGCCGTCCAGGCGCAGAACAGCAGCAGCACGGGCATGCGGTAGAAGGGATCGGCGCTGTTGCGCTGCGACCGGAACGCGCCCGCGAGCAGCGGCCCGACCGGCAGGACGCGATGGGCGGGTACGTGAACGTCCTGGGCCACGACGGTGTTGCTGCCGCTTCCGGCCAGACCGGAGACGTTCCAGTCGTCCAGCACCTTGAGATCGGTCATCGGGATCGCCAGCCACAGCACGCGCGGCGGGCCTTCCCCGGTGCTGTCCAGCGCGGTCAGCAGATGCCAGTCGGCGTGCTGACAGCCGGTCGCGAAGGGGGATTCCCCGCTCACCACGTAACCGCCGTCCGCCGCAACGGCTTTCGAGCTCGGGACGAGGGTGCCGCCGACCCGCACATCGGGATCGCTGAAGATCTCGTCCTGGGCCTCGTCGGAGAACAGGCCGGCGATGAAGGCGCACCCGGCCTGGATCAGCGCCATGAACCCGGCCGACCCGCACGCGGCGGACACCTCGCTCAGCGCGTCGACCTGGGTGCGCAACGAGGTCTGGTGACCCCCGTAGCGGCGGGGCACGTTCATACGGTGGATCCCGGCGTCGGTGAGAGCCTCGACGACCTCGTCCGTCACCCGCCGTTCCAGCTCCGCGCGCAGCGCGTGCGAGCGGATGAGCGGTCGCAGCGCGCGTACGCGTTCGACGAGGTCGGTGCCCGAACGAGGCGCTGACGAACCGGCCAAGGGGCGACCTCCGGTCTCGGGTCACAGCAGAACCCTCACCGTCGCGCCGTTCCCGCAGACTGTCAACGCCGCGCCGGGGTCGTTGACATGTTCCTGCCTTGTAGCTAGCTTCACGGGCAGTTCCCCCTGTGCCCCCGGGTGTCCGCAGCCCCTGGGCCCCATCGAAGCGCTCGAATTCCAGGTACCTCGTCTCCATGGGTGGACAACGTTGTCAACCCCGGCATCCAGACACTCGGCAAGGCCGCTCATCGCCCGGGTTGCGTGCTCGAAACGGAGGACAACGTTGTCGGCCCTCGACTCCGAGCAGAGGAGAACCCCGTGACGACACGACAGTTGAGACCTCCCGGAGCCAAGGCGATCGGTCTCCTCGCCGCTGCGGCGCTGGCCGCGGCCGGACTGTGCACGCCTGTGTGGGCGGCCGGGAAGGCCGCACTCGTCACCGCGCCGGCGACTCTGGTCAACCCCTTCATCGGCACGTCGAACCAGGCCGACGACTTCCCCGGGGCCGACGTCCCGTTCGGCATGGTCCAGTGGAGCCCGGACACCCCGTCGCGTCCCGACGGCGGGGGCTACGAGTACAACGACTCGTCGATCACCGGTTTCAGCCTGACCCACATCGCCGGACCCGGCTGTGGCGCGGCGGGCGACATACCGGTGCTGCCCACCGTGGGAGCCGTGAACACCGGTGCCACAGACGCGTTCTCGCACAGCAACGAGTCGGCGTCCGCGGGGTCGTACAAGGTCACGCTCGACAACCAGGTGACCACCGAGCTGACCACCACGACACGCAGCGGCATGGCGCGCTTCACCTTTCCCGCGACCAGCCAGGCCAATCTGGTCTTCAAGTTGACAGGCAGTCAGAACGGCGCCACGTCGACCCAGTTCACCAAGGTGTCGAGCACCGAGGTGAGCGGGCAGGTGACGAGCGGCCACTTCTGCGGCGCGGGAAACACCTACACCGTCTACTTCGACATGGTCTTCGACCGGCCGTTCGCCTCGCAGGGCAGTTCCGTGGCCAAGGCGGCGACGGCCTCCTCCCCGGCGTCGGCCCGGGCATCGCAGAACGCGGCCGAGAAGCCGAACAAGCCGGAACTGCACGGCAAGAACCCCGCCCCCTCGGACGCGAAGCCCACGACACCGGCGACGACCTCGACGACCGGGAAGGGCAGCGCGGCCCCCGACGCCGCCGCCTCGAACGGATACGTCACCTTCGACACCACGAGCAGTCCGGTCGTGCAGGCCAAGGTCGGCCTCTCCTACGTGTCGGTCGCGAACGCGGTCACCAACCGGGCAGCGGAGAACACCGGTTGGGACTTCGACGCGACCCGCACCGCCGCACAGAACGCGTGGAACAGCGCACTCGGCAAGGTGCAGATCGCCGGCGGCACGGCCGCGCAGCAGCAGAGCTTCTACACCGCGCTCTATCACTCGCTGCTGCACCCGAACGTCATCAGCGACACCAACGGCCAGTACTACGGCTTCGACGGAAAGACGCACACCGTGGACGCCGGCCACAGCGCCGTGTACGCGAACTATTCCGGCTGGGACATCTACCGTTCGCAGGCCCAGCTCGAAGCCCTGGTCGCTCCCCAGGCGGCCTCCGACACCGCGCAGTCGATGGTCGACGACTACACCCAGACCGGGATCTTCCCCAAGTGGTCCGAGAACAACGGCGAGTCGTACGTCATGGTCGGTGACCCGGCGGCAGCCGTTCTCGCCGACTACTACGCCTTCGGAGCCCGGGACTTCGACGCCACGACCGCCCTGGCCGACCTGGTCAGGCAGGCGAGCACGACCAACAACGACCGGCCCGGACTCGCCTACCTGAACTCGCCGGGATACATGCCGCATGACGGCAGCTACGGCTGCTGCAACTTCTACGGCCCCGTGGCCACCACCCTGGAGTACGACACCGCCGACTTCGCGCTCTCCGCGATGGCCGGGGCGCTCGGCGACACCGCCGACCAGACGACGTACGCCAACCGCGCACAGGACTGGCGCAACGTGGTCAACCCGGCCTCCGGTTTCGTGGAACCCCGCAACGCCAGTGGCTCGTGGACCGGCGGCTTCGATCCCACCAGCGGCACCGACATGGTCGAGGCCGACTCGTGGATCTATACCGGAATGGTCCCGTTCGACATCGGCGGCCTGGCGCACGCCAAGGGCGGCAACACCGCGATGAACCACTACCTGGACACCGTGCTGCGCAGCTACACCGGCGCGGGCGGCTACGCCTGGGTGGGCAACGAACCGAGCATCGAACTGCCGTGGGAGTACGACTACACGGGGCAGCCCTACAAGACGCAGGGCACGGTGCGGGCGATCCAGGACCAGATCTGGTCGAACACCCCGGGCGGCCTGGCCGACGGCAACGACGATCTCGGTGCGATGAGCGCCTGGTACGTGTGGTCGGCGCTCGGCATGTACCCCGAGACGCCCGGAACCTCCGACCTCGCCCTCGGCTCACCGCTGTTCACACAGGCCGTGGTCACCCTTCCCTCGGGCAGGACGCTGACGATCAACGGCAACGGCGCCGCCGACAACGCTCCCTACGTGCAGTCCGCGGCGTGGAACGGCACGGCGTGGAACAACGCCTACGCCCCCACCGCGGCGGTCACGGCCGGTGGCACGCTGGACTTCACACTGGGCAGCAGCGCCGACACGTCGTGGGCGACCGGAGCGAGCGCGGCTCCGCCGTCGTATCCGGGCGACACCACGGCGCCGGCTTCGCCGCGGATCGGTACGCTCGTCTCCGCCGTGGCCTCCGACCTGTGCGTGGACGACGCGTCTTCCAGCACCTCCGACGGCACCCACGTCCAGATCTGGGGATGTGACAACACGTACGCCCAGGACTGGATCGTCGCCGCCGACGGAACTGTCCGGGCCCTCGGCAAATGCCTGGACGCCGATCACAGCGGGACCACCAACGGCACGCTGATCCAGCTGTGGACCTGCAACGGCACCGGCGCTCAGCAGTGGACCCCCGGAACGGGCGGGTCGCTGGTCAACCCCGAGTCGAAGCTGTGCCTGGACGACCCCAACTCCTCGACGGCGAACGGCACCCAGCTCCAGCTGTACACGTGCAACGGTACGGCGGCCCAGAACTGGAAACTGCCGGCCTGAGGCATCGGCGGGGCGGTCGACGGCCCCGCCCGGACGCCTCGCGCAGCACGTTCCCGTGTGTCCGGACCGCAGCGCCGCGGCACACGGGAACCCGTCCGACCGCAACCGCCGAAGCCGCGAACGCCTGGGCGGCCCGACGATCGCCGGACGTGGCCAGTCCATGTGACTGCGCGTCAGAACATCTTCGGCTGGATGCGGGGGTCGCGGGCCAGGAATTCCTGCTCGGTGTGCAGCACACGGTCGCCCGCGAACTGGTCCAGCGCAGCGAGGATCTGTTCCTTGTCCGCGCCGAAACTCCCGACCGTGGCGATGACGCGGTAGCCGAGCTCGTGCAGGTCGTCCGCGAAGCGCATGTCCCTGGTCGGGTGGTACGGAACACCTGGCCGCGGGCGGACCACCAGCAGGTGGTTGCCCTCGTAGACCTGTGTCAGTTTCGAGTTCACCGAGCCACGCTTGGGAGGCAGGACGCCCACGTGCGAGATGTCCCTCCACGGCGTCTGCAACGTGCGGACGCCGGCCGTGCCCCTGCGCAAGTGCACTGTGATCGCCGAACGGTCGATGACCAATTCCGCCCCGCCGGGCAAGGACCGGCCGACCAAAAGGGTGATGAGCCCTATTATGGCCGCAAAACCGCCCCACCACACAGGGATCGCCCACAGCCAGCCCGCGTCGTGGTTCAGCCCTGCGAAGAGCACGGCCATCCCGACCAGGAACAGGGAGGTGAATCCAAAAGGCTTCGACATGTTTCTCTTCAGCTGCGCCTTCGCCGCCGCTCGGTCGCGGCTGAACCGCACTTCGTCCACCGGGTCGGTCGGCGGTCTGTCGGGGTCGGCGGGGCCTCGCGCGAGGGCCAGCGCGCCGGCGGTGTCGGTCGCCCGCTGGCGTGGCCGGGGCAAGCCGCGGGACTGCAGCTCCGCGGCCACGCTGAGGTAGACCTCGTTGAGAGTGAGCGGCCGCGGACTGTCCAGCGCCGCCAGCAGTGCCCCGGTGAAGGCGGTGTACCGCTCACCGCCAAGCGCGTAGGACGGGGCGTTGGCGCTGGTGGACGTCATCGTATACGTGCCCGCGATGGAGAGCTGGCCGTCGACCAGGCCCTCCTCACCTGTCATGACCTCGATGGCCCGGCCGGAGAAGCAGCAGTCCAGAACGAGGACCCGGGCGGCGGCGCCGCTGCCGCCGAGGTCCTCACGCAGCAGGTCGACGCCCAGCGCGCTGTACTTCGGAGCGTCGGCCCGGGTCGAGTTCGTCGCCAGGTACAACCGCCCCCGATCGTCCACCAGGCCGTGGCCGGCGTAGTAGATCAGCAGCATGTCCGAGGCTTCCGCAGCAGCCTTGCCGATGGCGCGGCCGATGTCGGCGACGGAAGCGGCCGGGTCCACGACTTCGCAGTACGTGGATTCCAGCACACCCGCGGTGTCGTGGGTGAGTCGGCGCCACAGGCTCGCGACGTTCCGCCGCACGGCCGGGAGGTCCGCCAGGTCGGGGGATTCCGGGAAGTGGCTGACGCCGATCAGCACGGCGCGTGACCGCACCGGGTCAGGGAACCGGCTCACCCCTGCTGCTCCGGCGCGTCGACCAGCTGCCTGATCTCACGTATCAGGCCGGGTACGTCGGCCTGGAGAAGGTGCGCATCCACCTCGACGCTGCGACCGTCCGGCCCCCTGACGGTGACCTTCACGTCCGTGTGGCGGTGGGTGAGCCAGGTGGACAGCGAGCGGGCGAGCACCGCTCCCGCCCCGCCGGAGCCCATTGCGACGGCGAGCACGTCGAGCAGACCGCCCATCTCTCCGCCGGTCCCGCTGCCGGAGGATTCCAGGCGCAGCCGCCCGCGCAGTTCGTCCTCAAGCCTCAGCCAGTCGAGCAGCGACTGCAGCGCGTTGGGGTCCTCGGCCACGGTGATCCGCAGCAGTGGCTCGGTTCCCGCTTCGGTGTCCATGGCACCATCGTGGCAAGGGCGGGGCCGGTCCGTCATGAACTGAGTTCGTTCTCCACATACAAGCCACGGGAAGTCAGCGGTCGAGCAGGGGCAGTCCCCACCTGCCGCCCGAGAGGAAAGACGATCCCCCGCGGCCACCGGCGTCATCCCGACCGCACCCAGGGCCTCGGCGGGCCGATCCGGCCACGGAGCCGTCCCGGGGGAGTGCCACAGCACCACCGTGAACCACTGCCGGTCAACTCCGAGGGCGGAAGCTTTCACGGGCCCCGTTCCGTTGCCCGGGGCCACGAACACCGTTCCTGCCCGGCTCAGGGCGCCAGCACGATTCTGCCGAACACCTTGCCCGCGTCGATCTCGCGGTGCGCCGGCACCGCCTGGTCCAGCGGCAGCACCTCGTGCACGACGGTGCGCAGGTCCCCGCGTGCGGCATCGGCCAACTGGGACGACCGCACGGCCTGCCTGTCGGAGCGCGGCACGGTGTCGGAGCTGAAGGTGGCGAACGACAGCGACCTGCGGAAGGCGTCCATCAGCCGCATGCCGAAGTCCGCCGGCGGTTGCCCGCCGACCACGCCGACAGCCACATACCGCCCGTTGGAGTTCATCCTGTCCAGAAACAGGGGAAGCTGGGGACCCCCCACGACATCGATCACCACGTCGAAGCCCGGCAGTGCGTCCGCGCCGCCCTCGCCGGAGCGGTCGAGGACATGGGTCGCGCCCAGGTCCCGCAGGCGGGCGCCGCGTGCCGCCGATGAGGTGGTGACCGCCACCGCGCCCGCGCCGCCCCTGGCCGCAAGCTGGACCGCCGTGATCCCGATGCTGCCCGCCGCACCGCGCACGAGCACCGTCTCGCCGGGCGCGAAACGAGCGCGGTCCAGGGCGAAGTGGGCGACCACACCGGAGCCGCCGAGACTCACCGCGTCCGCGCCCGTCAGGCCGTCGGGCAGCGAAAGGACGTCCTCGACCGAGGCGACGGCCTGCTCGGCGTATCCACCGGACAGGCCGGTGAACGCCCACACCCGCCGCCCCATCCACGAGGCGTCCACGCCCTCTCCCACCGCGGTGACGCTTCCCGCCACCTCGCTGCCAAGGAGGTGGCCTTCCCGGAAGCCGTACGCGGTAAGCGTTCCCCGGCGGATCACGGCGTCCACGCCGCCCACCCCGATCGCCTCCGTGGTGATCCGCACCTGCCCCGGGGCCGGTGCGGGCACGGGCACGTCGACGACCTCCAGACCGTCAGGGCTTCCGAACTCCCTGATCACGACGGCTTTCATCGCTGCTCCTCAAGTCGGTGAACGGACGGGTCACAGTTGCTGCGACCGTGAGCGGCGAGCCCGCCCGCACAGCCCGGGGCACCACCGGCAGGGCGCCGGGACGGGGCGGCGTCACCGCCATCGGACCGTAACGGACGCCCCCGTCCGCTTGGCTAAAGTGAGAGGCCATGACCGACCGTTTGCCTCACACTGCGCGCTCCGACGCCCGCGAGAACCGGGCCCGCATCCTGGACGCCGCCCGCGCGGTGTTCGGCGAGGAGGGCCTGAGCGCGCCCATGCGCGACGTCGCCCGGCAGGCAGGCGTCGGCCCCGCTACGCTGTACCGGCACTTCCCGACCAAGCAGGCACTGATCGTGGAGACCTTCGCCGAGCAGCGGCGAGCCTGCCATGCCGCCGTCCGCGACGCCCTCGCGGACCCGGACCCGTGGCACGGATTCCGGAGCCTGGTCGAGCGGATCTGCGAACTCCACGCACACAGCCGGGGATTCGCCGACGCCTTCATGACCGCCTTCCCCGAGGCCATGGACTTCGCCGCCGACCGAGAGCGGACTTCGCGCGCGGTTGCCGAACTGGCCCGCCGTGCCCAGGAGACCGGCGAGCTCCGCCTCGGCTTCGTCGTCGACGACCTGATCCTCATGCTCATGGCCCACCGGGGCCTCCAGGACACGCCGCGTGCCGCCCGGCTCACGGCCTCCCGCCGCTTCGCCGCCTACGTGATCGAGGCATTCCGCGCCGCACCGGAGACGGCAGCGCCTACGCCGCTGCCGCCGGCACCACGCCTGCGGCTCACGCCCTTGCCCAGCACGCCATAAGCCCGCACGGCCCTGCCCACCACGCCGTAAGCCCGCACGCCGTGAACCCAGTCGTCCCTGACAACCAAGGGTCTACGGGGAAGTCCTCGCAGTGTCCGGCGCGGCAAGATCCGGACGGCCCAGTCCGCACGGTGCCGGACGGTCCGCGTTCGTCGCCACGCGGTGGAGCACAACGCCGTCAAGCACGGCGGGCGATCAGGATGCCTGGAGCTGCTGCGATGCCGAACGGGAGGCGACGGCGCTCGCCGTGCTGACGAACTCCGCGACCTGCGGGTGCGGCGCGCGTGGGTTCCACGACAGAACCAGGTCGGTGTTGGGCATGTCCAGCACAGGGACGGCCGTCACTGACCGCCCGAGTCGATCGGTGACGCCCTCGCCCGCGATGACGACCAGGCTGCCGAGAGCGACCCGGTCGACGATCGCGTCCAGGGAATCGGCTGGACACTGCGCCTGGAAAGCGTTGTCTTTCGCGAGCTCGGCGAGGGTGACGGCGACGCGCTCGGCCATGGGGTGACCGGTGGGCAGCAGCGCCACCGGCCGCTCGGCGGCCAACTCGACGAAGCGCAGGCCCTCCGCGTCACCGCTGCCGCACATCAGCGCCACGTCGGCGGTGCCGTTGCGGACAGCACCTGCCTGGTCGTTGGTGAAGACGATGTCGATGTCCACGGCGGACGGCTGCCGGCTGTAGGCGCGAAGCGCGTCGGCGAGCAGGCCGGATCCGGATCCTGGACGTGTCGCCAGCGTCAGCCGCGTGGGCTGTCCCGCCGTCTGGGCCAGCCGTACCGCTCTGTCCACGGCTGCCAGTGCCTGCCGGCTGCCATCCAGGAAGGCCGCCCCGGCCGAGGTGAGTGCTACCCGGCGACTGGTGCGGTCGAACAGCCGCACTCCCATGCGTCGCTCCAGTCGTGCGATGGCTCTCGACAGCGGGGGCTGTGCGATGCCGAGACGTTCGGCCGCCCGGCCGAAATGCAGCTCCTCGGCCACGGTGACGAAGTAGGCCAGCTCACGTGTCTCCACCGTATCCATACCTTCAGGGTATCGACCGATGCCAAGACAGTCATTGTTACCCCTGGCCGAGGTCGGTTGTATGGCCGGTGCAGGCCGTCGGCTGCCCATCGGGCCACGATCAGGAAGCACAGTCATGAGCGACGAACGCAAGGTCCAGGAAGTCCTCGCCCGCTATGTCCGGGCGACCGACAAGCGGGACGGAGCGGCCCAGGGGGCACTGTTCACCCCGGACGCGACCGTGCAGATCTACAGCAAGACCGGCCCCGACAGCTATGAACCCGTCGGTGCTCCCTTGATCGGAGGCGACGCGGTGCGCTACGCCGTGGAGAACTTCATGGCCCCGCATCCGGAGCGCGGCTCAAGCCATCACGTCACCGCTGACCACATCATCGAGGTCGAAGGTGACCGCGCTCACATGAATGCCCAATTCATCGTGTTCAGGATTCTCAGCGATGCCCGCCCGGCCGACGGTTGGCCGGTCGGTGCCTTCGGCGCACAGGGCACTGTCCAGCCCATTGAGTCGGGCTACTACGACACCGAACTCCGCAACATCGGCGGCGAGTGGAAGATCACGCGCCACCACATCCTGCTGGACATGGCCATGGCACTGCCGTCCGCCTGATCCGGAACGGCCGGGCCTGTCCGGCCCGGCCCGGCGACTCACAAGAAGGAAGACGGTTCGACAGTTCGTGAGAGTCCTGGTCCGGGTCAGGACCGCCGGCGTCAATCCGGCGGACATCGTTCTGCGCGACGGAGTCATGGACCATGCCTACGACGCACTCTTCCCGGTGATCCCCGGCTTGGACATGGCCGGAATCGTCGAGAAGGCCGGGCTCGGTGCACCCGAGTTCTCCCCTGGGGGCGAGGTCATCGGCTACCGGCGCGGCCAGGTCCTGCGCTATGGCACCTACGCCGAGAGGGCCTCGGCCGACGTGCACATGCTGGTGCGAAGCCAGGCGACCTGAACTGGGCACAGGCGGCAGGTCTGCCGCCGGCGGGCCTGACGGCCTGACAGGCGGTGGTGCACGCGTTGAAGGTAGCCCGGGGTGAGCCCCTGCGTGCACGCCGCCGCCGGCGGGGTGGGTTCCCCGGCGGTTCAAATCGCCTCGGCGAGGGGCGCCCGCGTCATCGGTACCGCCTCCGAAGCCAGCCACGCGTACCTCGCACCGATCGGCGCGCGCCCCGTTGTCCACGGTGACGGTCTCGCGGACCGCGTCCGCGCAGTCGCTCCGGACGGATGTCGAGCGGCCGCGGTTCCGGCGGTTGGGTCAGAGCGCTGCGGTCTGATGGTCGCATCTGCAACTGTTGGGCTGGTCTGCCGACGGGCGTGGCTGTGCCGGCCGCGCGGGGGGGATGCTTCATGGGGGGTGCTGCCTTCGTCGGCGCAGGTGGTGATCGAGATCAGCAGGGCGGAAGGCGGCAGGTTCATAAGGGGTCTCTCGGGTGTGGGTGTCGGTGCGCGCTTGCGGTTCGGGTCTCTCGGTTCGGTCTCTCGGTTCGGGTGGCGGCTGCGGCCGGGGCTGACGTTTCCTGCATGTGCGGTTGCTATGTCTGGCGGCGGTTGGCGTGGTGGCGCGGTGGCGGGCATGCGTTGATCCCTGCGCCAGGGGTTGACAGGGAACGGTGGGCGGCAACAGCCTTTGGCAACGTTGTCATCGCCGGTTCGGTTCGGCTTGTTTTCTTTGATGGGACGTCACATACATGACCGATCAGTCGAGTTCGTCGCGCGGTCCGTCGCGTCGGGCTGTCGTCACTGCGGGTACTACCTTGCTGGCCGGATTCGGTCTTGGTGCCGTGTTCCCGGTGCCGGATGCTGCTGCCGTCCCTGCCGGTGCACCGGCCGATCTCTCTGCCCCGGATGAGCTGGCGCTGTACCGGCCCGTCTCGGTGTCCTCGACGGACTATGCGGCCACGCCGGGCTCTTTCGTGGTCGACCGCCTCTCCTCCCCGGGCGTGCGGGGCAGCGGGTGGCGCGCGGGGGAGGGGGATCCCCAGTGGATAGCCGTCGACCTGCAGGCGGTCTGTGAGGTCAGCCAGGTCCGCCTGACCTTCGAGGCGGCTGCCTCCGATCCGGTGTACACGCCGCCCACGACCGGCAATGTGCACAGCGGCACGACCGGCAAGGAGATCCAGTCGAGTTACTCACTGGTCTTCACCGTGGACGTGTCCTTGGACGGCAGGTCCTGGGTGACGGTGCACCGCACCACGGCGGGTACCGGCGGCGTCGTGAGCATCCAGCTGCCGCATCCGGTACGGGCGCGCTGGGTGCGCATGACGTCCCAGAAGCGCTCCAGCCCGCTGCCTCTGGGCCTGAACGGCTTCGAGGTGTACGGCACCGCGGAGGGCCGCCGCCCTGCCGTCACCGGCTGGACCGACTGGGGCTCCCGTCACGAGGAGGCGCCGCAGCTCGTGGTCGCCGATGACGGAAGTGTGCCCGTGGAATCGGGCTGGCGGCTCCAGATGGACGACTGGGCCGGCGCGGACGGCGCCGGCCTGTCGAGGACGTCTGCCGACACCGGGGGCTGGCTGCCTGCGGTCGTTCCCGGCACGGTGCTCGGCTCGCTCGTGGAACAGGGCAGGCTGCCCGATCCGGTGGCGGGCCTGAGCAATTTGCACATCCCGGAGGCTCTGTCACGTCACTCCTGGTGGTACAAGCGGGACTTCACGCTGCCGCGCGCTCTGCCTACCGGTACCGGACGTCATGTGTGGCTGGAGTTCGACGGTGTCAATCACCGGGCCGATGTGTGGCTGAACGGCGGGCTGGTCGGAGACCTGACGTATCCGTTCGCCCGTGCCGCCTTCGACGTGACCCGGCAGCTGGTGGCGGGCGGTGAGAACGCGCTCGCGGTGAAGATCACGCCGATGCCGGTCCCCGGCAGCCCGGGGGACAAGGGCCCGCAGGGCGAATCCTGGGTGGATGCGGGCGCACCGCAGATGAACCTCAACTCCCCGACGTATCTTGCATCTTCGGGCTGGGACTGGATGCCTGCCGTGCGCGACCGGGCGGCAGGCATCTGGAACCATGTCCGGTTGAGATCGACCGGCCATGTCGTCATCGGCGACCCGCGCGTGGACACCGTCCTGCCCGCCCTGCCGGAGGTATCGGTCGCCGAGGTGACCGTGGTCGTACCGGTCCGCAACGCCGACACCGCCGACCACCAGGCCACGGTCACAGCGTCCTTCGACGGGGTGCGGGTGTCGAAGAGCGTCACCGTGCGGGCCGGTGAGAGCGTCGATGTCGTCTTCGCCCCCGATGCCTTCGCACAGTTGAGGCTGCGCGATCCCAAGGTGTGGTGGCCGAACGGCCTGGGCGAGCCCAGCCTGCACGACCTCACGCTGACCGCGTCGGTCGGCGGCCAGGAGAGCGACCGGCGCACCAGCCGTTTCGGCATCCGCCAGTTCGGCTACGAGTACGAGACGCCGCTCGCGTTCACCGCGTCCGGTGACGCCTGTACGCAGACCGTGACCTTCGACCGGCAGCAGGCCCAGTACCTCCGCGTCAGGTGTCTGACCCGGGCCACGTCCTGGGGCAGCTCCCTGTGGTCCCTCTCGGTGGGGGACAGCACGCGACCCGGTGTCGACCTTGCGCTGCACGCCGCCGCCACCGCCTCCAGCACCGACCAGGACGGTCACGGCGCCGCCAACGTCACCGACGGCGACGAGGGCACCCGCTGGTCCTCCGACTACACGGACGACCAGTGGATCCGTGTCGACCTGGGCTCTCCCCAGACCTTCGACCGGGTCGACCTCGTCTGGGAGCAGGCATACGCCAGGACCTTCGTCATCCAGGTCTCCTCGAACGACTCGGACTGGACCGACGTGAAGTCGGTGGACAACGGGGCCGTGCCCTTGCCGTTCAACAACGCCAGTGCCAGCCTTCAGGTCGAGGACTTCGACCAGCAGACCGCACGCTACGTCCGCCTCCAGTGCGGCCTGCGCAACACAAGCTGGGGCAACTCGCTGTGGTCCTTGAGCGTTGTCGACCGCAGTGAACCGGGCACCGACCTCGCCCTGCGGCAGACGGCCAGCGCCCTCACCGAGGACCCCGACCACCCGGCGTCGCACGCCACCGACGGCGACCCGAACACCCGCTGGTCCTCCGACTACGAGGATCACCAGTGGATCCAGGTGGACCTCGGCTCCCCGCGGCAGTTCGACCGCGTCGCCGTCGTGTGGGAGACGGCATACCCGAAGACGTACGTCATCCAGGTGTCCGATGACGGAAAGAAGTGGACCGACGTCAAGTCGGTGTCCAACACGCCGGACCCGCTGAAGATCAGCGTCAACGGTGTGCGCGTACTGGCCCGCGGCGGCAACTGGGGCTGGGACGAGCTGCTGCGCCGGATGCCGGCCGAGCGCATGGACGCCGCGGTGCGCATGCACCGCGACATGAACTTCACCATGATCCGCAACTGGGTCGGCAGCAGCGACCGGGAGGAGTTCTTCGCCGCCTGCGACCGGTACGGCATCCTGGTGTGGAACGATTTCCCCAACGCGTGGGGCATGGACCCGCCGGACCACGCGGCCTTCAACTCCGTGGCCCGCGACACCGTATTGCGCTACCGCATCCACCCGTGCGTGGCGGTCTGGTGCGGCGCCAATGAGGGCAACCCCCCGGCTGCCGTCGACAAGGGGATGCGCGAGGCGGTGGAACAGCAGGTGCCCGGCCTGCTCTACCAGAACAACTCGGCGGGGGGCATCATCACCGGCGGCGGCCCCTACGGCTGGGTGGAGCCGGAGAAGTACTTCGACCCCATGACCTACGGCAGCAGGGACTTCGGCTTCCACACCGAGATCGGCATGCCCGTCGTCTCCACCGCGGCGAGCACCCGCAGCATGACCGGCGACGAGCCGGAATGGCCGATCAAGGGCGCGTGGTACTACCACGACTGGAGCGAGCGCGGGAACCAGGCACCGCAGAACTACAAGGCGGCCATCGAGGCACGCCTCGGCGAGTCGGGCGACCTGGACGACTTCGCCACGAAGGCACAGTTCGTCAACTACGAGAACACCCGCGCCATGTTCGAGGCGTGGAACGCCAACCTGTGGGACAACGCCTCCGGTCTGATGCTGTGGATGTCCCATCCGGCCTGGCACAGCACCGTCTGGCAGACCTACGACTACGACTTCGATGTCAACGGCGCCTACTACGGAGCCCGTTCGGCCTGCGAGCCGCTGCATGTCCAGGCCGATCCGGTGAAGTGGCAGGTCATCGCGGTGAACCACACCTCGGCCGACCTGCGCCGCGCCACTGTCACAGCCCGGCTGTTCGACCTCTCCGGACGGCAGCTCGCAACGAAGAGGACGGCCCGGGTGGATGTCGCGCGGGCAGACACCGCGACGGCGTTCACCACGCAGTGGACGGACGGCCTTCCAGACCTTCACCTGCTCTTCCTCACCCTGGAGGACGCCCAGGGCAAGGAGCTGTCGCGCAACACCTACTGGCGTTACCGGGACGCCTCGGTCCTGCAGAGCCTGAACAGGGCAGAGCAAGTGAAGCTGACCGGCGCGGTCACCGAGGTGTCACGCTCCGGGGACCGCCACGAGCTGACGGCAACGATCCGCAACCAGGGCCCGGCGGTGGCCGCCATGGTCCGGCTGTCGCTGCTGGAAGAAGCCCATGGCCGCCGGGTCCTGCCGACGCTGTACAGCGACAACTACCTGTGGCTGCTGCCCGGCGAGTCGCGCACGGTCCGACTGTCCTGGCCGTCCGGGGCCTGTTCCACGCGGCATCCGGTACTGACGGCGCAGGCGTACAACAGCCAGGCCACGGCGCTGCGCGGCTGAAAGCCCCGTGCCCCGGTTCTTGCCGGCCGCTTCGGGACCGGGGCACGGTTTCATCAACCAGTGAGGAACCGCTCCGCTGATACGGAACCCGCCGCCGGCCTGACAGCACGACCGCCATCGAGCGCGCCGTCATCCTCGGCCATGGCGGCTCACGGAAATCAACCGTGGCTGCCGTCCTCGGCCCGGTCACCGGCTTTCCGTCGACGGTCGTACTGCTGGTCATAGGGGGTGTCTCCCGGGCTGCCTCTTCCGGCCACACGAGCTCGACCGGGACACCGTGGGCCCGCGCCGGCGCACGCGTCCCTGCCGGCCGGGTTGGCGCGCGCGTGACGCGGTTGACAGCGCTCGTCCGCCGGATGTGCGGGAGAGGACCCTCTCACCGTCGGGAAGAGGGGCGCCCGTGCCGGTCGCCGCCCTAGCGTCGGCGAAAGTTCGCCGGCCGCTTCCGTGTGAAAGCTTCACGTCCTTCGCGCGCGTCGTCGGTTGCGAAGCAGATCGTCTGCAGGTCCCGCTCGTACCGCAGTGCCTGGTCCTCCGACATGGCGGTCGCGGCGCGCAGATTCACCTTCGCGGTCTCCACGGCGATGGGTGCCCGTGAGGCGATCGTCGCGGCCAACCGGCGTGCTCGCGGCAGGAGCTCTTCCGGCTGCAGAACCTCGGAGACCAGGTGCCAGTCCAGCGCCGCACGGGCCTCCACGGGTTCACCGGTCATCAGCATGAGCGCCGCGTTGCTGGGCCCGGCGGCGCGTGACAGGAACGCCGCCATACCACCGCCGCCGATCCACCCGAGCTTGACCTCGGGAGCCCCCAGCCGGGCGTTGGCCGAGGCCAGGCGGATGTCGCACGACAGCGCCGTCTCCAGGCCGCCGCCGAGCGCGTAACCGTTGATGGCGGCGATCGAGGGCTTCCGCAGCTTCCGCAGTGCGTCGCAGTAGTCGACCCGGTTCCTGAAGTCCCACGGCGTCGCGTACGAGTCGAGCGCCGTGATGTCGGAGCCGACGCTGAAGGACCGTTCGCCCGCCCCGGTGAGGACCACCGCCCGGACGTCGTCACTGGCATTGCACTCGGTGACGGCGGCGATCAGTGCCTGCGCCATGGCCGGCGTCAGCGCATTGAGCTTTGCGGGCCTGTCGAGCGTGATGGTCGCGACGCGCGTTTCACGGTCTGTCGCGAAACGGATGGCGCCGTCGGTGTTCTCGGTCACTGGCTCTCCTCTGAAGGCGGTGCGTCGTCGGTCCGACGACCGGCTGCGTGGGCGGATGAACACCTTGACTCTATGAGTATGACGTCATATGTTTCAATCGTTCGTCTCACCCTCCCCGAAGGAGCTGCCGGTGCAGATCGTCCGTGTGTGCTTCTCAGACGGAAGCCCGGTCCGAAGCGCGGTGCTCACCGGCCAGGGGCTGCACCCGCTGCCTGTCGGCTTCCATGAACTCCTGTCCGGTTCGGCCGCCGAACTGCGCACGGCTGTCGAGTCGGCCGTGGCTGCCGAGCCCGTGCCGACGTCTGCCGGGCGGCTCCGGGCGCCGGTCGGCGGCCTCACCGAGGTCTGGGCGGCGGGAGTGACCTACCAGCGCTCCCGTCAGGCCCGGATGGAGGAGAGCGAAAAGGAGGCGGACATCTACGACCGCGTCTACGAGGCCGAACGCCCGGAGCTGTTCTTCAAGGCGGCGTCGTGGCGGGTCTCCGGACCTGACGAGGCGATCAGTGTCCGCGCCGACTCCACGGTGAACGTGCCCGAGCCGGAGCTCGCGGTCGTGGCCAATCGACAGGGCGAGATCGTGGGCTACACGATCTGCAATGACGTCAGTTCACGCAGCATCGAGGGGGAGAACCCGCTCTATCTCCCCCAGGCCAAGGCCTACCTCGGCGCTTGTGCTGTCGGGCCGGGTGTCACCCCCGCCTGGGAGGTGCCCGACCCCCGTGCGCTCGTGATCCTGATGTCGATCGAGCGGGACGGCGAGATCGTCTGGAAGGGCGAAGCGAACACCAGCCAACTGCATCGCGAACTTCCCGACCTGGTCGCCTACTTGTTCCGCGAGGACGAGTTCCCCCAGGGCGTCGTGCTCGCGACGGGCACCAGCCTCGTGCCCGACCTGCCGTTCACCCTGGCCGCCGGGGACCTCGTCTCGATCGAACTGACGGGCCTCGGCGTCCTCACCAACCGGGTGACCGTGGGCAAGGCCGGCGTCGGTCATCTCATCGAGCGCGTCGCCGAGGAGCAAGGGCAATGACCGTCGCCGGTATCGACGCGCGCACCGGAGAGCGCACGGCCGTGTCCTGTGCCGAGACCCCGGCGATCGACGTGGCCTTGCTCTGCGAGGCCGCGGCGCACGCCGCGGTCGGCTGGGCCCGCACGGGCCGTGCCCAGCGGGCGCGGCTGCTCGCGGATGTCGCGACCGCGCTCGAGGCACGGGCCGGCGAGATCGTGGCGACCGCCGACGCCGAGACCGCGCTGGGCGTGCCACGACTGACCGGTGAGCTGGCGCGTACGTGTTTCCAGCTGCGCTTCTTCGCCGAGGTGGTGTGCGAAGGGTCGTACCTTGAGGTCACCATCGATCACGCCGACGTCTCCCCGATGGGCCCGCGCCCCGACCTGCGCCGCATGCTGGTGCCGCTCGGCCCGGTCGCGGTCTTCGGCGCGAGCAACTTTCCGCTGGCGTTCTCGGTACCCGGGGGTGACACGGTGTCAGCCCTGGCCGCGGGGTGCCCGGTTGTCGTCAAGGCCCACGAGGCGCACCCGGCCACCTCCGCGCTCTGCCACGACATCATGCGCGAGGTGCTGCCCGACGGCGTCATCTCGATGGTCATGGGCCGCGAGGCCGGCATCGCGCTGGTCCGTGACCCGCACATCCGCGCCGTGGGCTTCACCGGCTCGGTCGGCGGCGGCCGAGCCCTGGCCGACCTGGCCGCAAGCCGCCCCGAGCCGATCCCGTTCTACGGGGAACTCGGCAGTGTGAACGCCTTCGCCGTGACGCCGGCCGCCGCGGCGGCCCGGTCCGGCGAGATCGGCCGCGGTCTCGCCGAATCCTTCACACTCGGTGCCGGACAATTCTGTACGAAGCCCGGGCTCGCCCTCGTCCCGGCCGGAGCCCACGGTGACGCACTCCGCGACGCCCTGCTCGGCACGGTGAAGGGACGCGCCTTCACCCTGCTCACCGACAAGATCCGTGAGGCCTACACCGACGCGACGCACCAAGCCGCAGACCGAGCCGCAGACCAGGCCGCAGACCGAGCCGCGGACCAAGCCGTCGACCAGGGTGCCGGTCGGCCCGCCGGCCGGACCGTCGCCGCGACCGTTGTCGAGGTCAAGGCGGCCGAGCTGACGCCGGATCTGCTCGAGGAGGTTTTCGGCCCCTACCTCGTCCTGGCCCGCTACGACTCCACCGCGCAACTCCGAGCCGCCGTCGACATGCTGCCAGGAGCCCTGACCGCGACGGTGCACGCCGAGTCCGACGACGAGATCGCAGCGGAGCTCGCCCGCACCCTTACCGCACGCGTCGGCCGTCTCGTCTGGAACGGCTACCCGACCGGCGTGTCCGTCGGATGGGCCCAGCACCACGGTGGCCCCTGGCCGGGCACGGACACCGTCTTCACGTCCGTCGGCGCCACCGCTGTCCGCCGGTTCCTGCGCCCTGTCGCCTGGCAGTCCGTACCCTCGCACGTCCTTCCCGAAGAACTGCGTGACGAGTACGACGGTGCGCCCCGCCGCGTGGACGGTGTCCTTCAGCTCCCGAACTCCTGAGGATTCGATCGTGTCCGTTCTGTCTGGTTACCGCGTCCTGGACCTGTCCATCGCCATGGCGGGCCCGCTGGCCGCCATGCGCCTGGGCGACCTGGGCGCCGATGTCCTCAAGATCGAGCCCGTGACGGGCGAGTGGCAGCGCCACACGTCGGCCGGCGGTGCCGTCGGGCAGAAGGTCAACGCGTCGTTCCTGTCGCTGAACCGGAACAAGCGCAGCCTCGCTGTCGACCTCAAGAGCCCCACCGGCAGGCAACTCGTGCTCAAACTCGCCGCCGAGGCCGATGTCTTCCTGCAGAACTACCGGCCCGGTGTCGCGGCGCGACTGGGCCTCGACTACGAGACGGTGCGCTCCGTGTGCCCCGACATCGTCTACGTGTCGATGAGCGGATACGGCGAGGACGGCCCCTACGCCGATCGCCCGGGCCAGGATCTGCTGCTGCAGAGTCTCAGCGGCGCCCTGTACAGCGCCGGGCGCGCCGAGGACATCCCACAGGCGGGACCGTATTTCGTCGCCGACGCGATCACCGCGTATTCCGCCTTCGAGGGCGTACTCGCCGCACTGCTGAACCGCGAGCGCACCGGAGAGGGACAGAAGGTCGAAGTCAACATGCTCGACGCGATGATCGCGATGCAGATGCAGGAGCTGTCGGTACGTACCGTCGGTGGCGTCGCACAGACGCGCGGACACGGGATCCACGCCCACAGCTACATCCGCGCCCCCTATGGCATCTTTCCGACCAGCGACTCCTGCATCGCGCTCGCGTTCGCCGACCTCGGGCTGCTCGCCGAGATCTTCGGGGACCCCACCCTGGCGCGGTGGGACGCCGAACGCGACGGATTCCTGCACCGCGACGAGGTCTCGGCTGCGGTCGCCCGGAACCTGATCACCGACACCACGGCCTCATGGCTCGAACGGCTCGGGGGCCGCGGCGTGTGGGTGGGCCCGGTCAACTCCTATGACGACGTCGTCGACGATCCGCAGGTCAAGCACAACGGCAGCTTCGTCACCTACCGGCACCCGACCGAGGGCATCGTCACCACACCGGGCTTCGCCTTCCACCTCACCGCGACGCCCGCACGCGTCGAGCGCGGTGCTCCCACCGTCGGTGAACACACCGCCGAGATCCTCGCCGAACTCGGTCTCACCGAAGCAGAGGTGGCGGCGCTCAAGCAGGACAAGGTGGTCGCATGAAACGGGCGCCCGCGCTCCGGGGCATGACCTGGGACCATCCGCGTGCCTGCCTCCCGCTCGAGGCCTTCGAGGCGACCGGTGCCGCCCCATCCGTCGACTGGGAACGGCAGTCACTCGCCGAGTTCGAAGCGCATCCCATCGATGAGCTGGCACAGCGGTACGACTTCATGATCATCGATCACCCGGGCCTCGGAGCCGCCGTCGCCGCCGGTGCGCTCACGGCGTACGAGGACCTCGTCGACCTGGCAGAACTGCACAGGTGGGTGGCCGGTTCGGTGGGAGCCAGCGGCGCCAGTTACCGGCTGGGCGCGCGCACCTGGGCCGTGCCGGTCGACGCCGCCGCCCAGGTCGCCGTCCGCCGCCCCGGTGTGCCCGTCGTACACCGGTGGGAGGACGTCCTGCCCCTCGCGCGGGAGCACCCGCTGACGCTCTGTCTGGCCGGCCCTCACGCAGGGCTGATGCTGCTGGCGATGTGCTCCGACAGACAGCCGGCCGACCCCGGTCTGCTCCTCGACCCGGTCGTCGCCGCCGATGCGGTCGCACTGTTGCGCGAGGTCTTCCGCACGAGCACCCGGGAGGTCCTCGACCCCATCGGCGTCCACGAGTCCCTCAAGGCCGGTGACGGCCCCGCCTGGTGTCCGCTGACCTACGGCTACGTCACCTACGCCGGCACGCTCGCATGGAGCGACGCGCCGTCATGGCGCGGCACCGGGCCGCTCAGCGTCCTGGGCGGCACCGGCCTGGCGATCGCGGCGCGGTCCGCGTCGGACCCGTCGGTCAGCGCCTGGGTACGTGCCTTTCTCGACGATCGTGTCCAGTCCGACCTGGTGCCACGTGCCGGCGGCCAGCCCGCGCACCGCGCGGTGTGGGAAAGCAGCCGATCGTTCTACGCGGACACGCTCGCCACCCTCGAAGCCGCGTGGGTGCGGCCGCGATACCCCGGCTGGATCACGCTCCAGGACCAGTTGTCCGAGCAGGTCCGCGAGGCGGTCGTGGCGGGGCGCGACCCGGCCGCGGCGATCGCCGACGTGAACCGCCGCCACGCCGCGCTGCGCCGGGCCTGCGAGCGATGACCCCCTCGCCTCGTCACGCCGAGGCCGTCCGGGTACCGGGTTCCTGGATCGCGCGGCGATCGTTCGGGGCGGGAACCGTGCTGCCCACCGAGGACGAACTCGTCGGCCCGTTCGGCGTGGGCCGTTCAGTGGTCCGCGAAGGCGTCGAGGTACTCGCGGGCAAGGCCTGGTCGAGACCGTACGAGTGCCGGTACCCGCGTACGCCCGCGCACGTCGTGGAACCTGCCGGCCGCGGACGTGCCGGGACGGCGCCTGGCCGCGGCCGGCCCGGTCGGCCGCGCGGTGATCGCCGACCTGCGTGTGGTGCTCGAACCGGGTGCGGGACGGCCCGCCGCGGCGTCGGCCGATCCGGCGGCACGCCGCGCGGTCGGTGCCGTGATGGCGGATCTGCGGGTCCGCGCCGAGGACACCGTGGCGTGCGTCCGGGCTGACCTGGTCTTTGGCCGGGCGGTGTTGGTGGCGTCCGGTAATGACCTCCTGCTGCACGTGCACGAGGTGGTCGACGCGGCGCCGGCGGCGGTACGCCCCCTGCATGCGCACCGCGCCGGGCACCACCGTTCGACCCTGACCGTCCACGAACAGGCCGCGGTGAGCATCCAGCGCGGCCACCACCGCAAGGCGGAGGCGGCGCGCACCGGCCTCCTGGAACAGAACAAGCGCAAGAACCTGCTGGAGAGGAGCTGAGTCATGGGTGTTGCCGTCGTGACCGGGGCGGGAGGCTCGCTCGGGCGGGCGATAGCGCTCCGGCTGGCGCAGGACGGTCATCGCGTGGCCGTCACCGACGTCGTCGAGGGGACGCTGAAGGACACGGTCGACGCGGTCTCGGCGGTCACCGACCAGGTGTGGTCACGCGTGGTCGACCTCCGCGACGAGACCGCGCTCGCCGCCTTCTTCGACGAGGCGCGCCGCGCACTCGGGCCCGTGAGCCTGCTGGTCAACAACGCGGCGGTCTATCCGACCGTGCCGTTCCTCGAGATGACGCCCGCCGACTACGAGACGGTGCACGCGGTCAACCAGCGCGGCTACTGGCTGTGCGCCCAGCTCGCCGGCCGCCAGATGACCGCCCGGCCGACCGGCGAGGACCGCTCGATCGTCAACGTCGCGTCCATCACCATGCACGGTGGCTGGGAGCACCTTGCGGCATACGTGACGACGAAGGGCGCGGCGGTCGCGATGACCCGGGCCCTGGCGCGGGAGCTCGGACCGCACGGCATCCGCGTCAACGCGGTGTCGCCGGGCGCTTTCAAGACCGCGGCCGAAGAGATCCACGACGACCCCGAGGCCTACAACGCGATGGTGCTCGAACGGCAGTCGCTCAAGCGCAGGGGCACGTCCGCCGAGCTCGCCGCGGTCGTGTCGTTCCTGACCGGTCCGGACGCCGCCTTCGTGACCGGTCAGACCGTCGAGGTCAACGGCGGCTGGGTGATGGCATGAGGGTGCAGAGAGTTCCCAGTCGTCTGGAGATCGCCCGTCACGCCGGTGAGATCAGCGCGTACGGAGGGGTCCGCAGCGTCGTTCTCGGTGACGGCGTCGAGCGCGGCATCCGTGTGCTGGAGTTCCGAACCGGCGGCGGCCTCTACTTCGAGGTGCTCGTCGACCGGGCGATGGACATCGGCGTCGCCGAACTGGACGGCGTCTCGGTCGGCTGGCGCTCCCGCACCGGGTTCCGCCACCCGGGCCTTCACGAGAACGCCGACGAACAGGGACTGTCCTGGCTGCGCAGCATGTCGGGCCTGGTCGTGACCGGCGGTCTCGACCACACGCTCTTCGGCGGCGAGGTCGACGCCACCCACTACGCCTACCCGCCCAGGAAGACCGTCAGCCACGGTCTGCACGGCCGGGTCGCCAACATTCCGGCTCGCCTCACCGGGTACGGGGAGGACTGGGTCTCCGAGGAGCGCTGTGTGCTCTGGGCCGAGGGCGAGGTGGTCCAGGCGGCGAACTTCGGGGAGCACCTCGTGCTGCGACGCCGTATCGAAGCAGACCTCGGCGGCACCGAGATCCGGCTCGTCGACACGGTCACCAACGCCGGCTTCGACAGGACCCCGCACATGTTCCTGTACCACGTGAACATCGGCTGGCCGTTCCTCGACGAGGGAACGCGCTTCGTCGCCGACGTGGAGGAGACTGTCTGGCAGACTGACAGCGTCTGTGAGCAGGGCACCGACCACCGGGTCTTCGGTCAGCCACAGCCCGGCTTCGTCGAGCAGGTCTACGAGCATCGGCTCAAGGCCGACGACAGGGGCCGGCACCGGGTCGGACTCGTCAACGACGCGCTCGGGCAGGCTTTCGAGCTGGACGTGGACGCCACCGCGTTCCCGTGCTTCTTCGAGTGGCTGAACCTGCGTGAGGGAGCCTGGGCGGTAGGCCTCGAGCCCTCGACACACCACGTCGCCGGTGACGCTGCCGCGCGCGCCGACGGATCCATGATCTGGCTGGAGCACGCGGAACAGCGCCGTTACGAGTCGGTCCTTCGGTTCTCGCGAACTCGCCGCCCGTAGGTCTCCTGCGAGACGCGGTGCAGCTGAGGCTCCGTCAGCTCTGACCGTGCGCGGCCGAACGGCGGGGGCGGCCCGTCCCCGCCGTGGGCGACGGGCGGCTGACCAGGCCGGTCACACCTGGTCAGCCCCCTCGCTAGCTCACATCCGAGGCTGCCGACGCGTCATGCGGCTTCTCGGCGGCGGGCTGCCGCCGGCGCCGCCAGGCCTCGAGGATGTGGACGTTCATCGCCGCCTGGGCGCGGATGGCGTCACCGTCGGCGATCGCGGAGTGAATGGCGATGTGCTCGTTCAGCGTGACGTTGAACGCGCCGGGCTCATCGATCCCGTGGTAGCGCCAGCTCTCCAGCGCTCGGTCGAGGAGGACGCGCGCGATGCTCTCGGCCAGCCGGTTGCCGGAGATCGACATGACAAGTCTGTGGTAATCGAGGTCGGCCTGCCGAAAAGCGGCCTGGTCGTCGATGGTGTCCCGCATGCGCTGCATCGCCTCGCCGAGCTGGGCCAGTTGCTCGTCGTCGCGAGCGCGTGCGGCCTCGGCCGCCATCGCCGACTCCAGTTGCGACCGGACCACACTCAGCTCGTCGAGCACAGCGAGAGATTCGTCGTGCTTGATGAGGGAGGTCAGCACCACGCGGTCGAGGGTGTTCCACGACGAGGTCGGCCGCACTTGCGTCCCGCGGCCGCGCGAAATGGTGACCAGGCCCTTCTCCTCGACGCGTTTGACCGACTCGCGGATCACGGTCCGGCTCACCCCGAACTGCTCGCTGAGCTGGCCCTCGGGGGGCAGGAGATCACCTGGTGCGAGACGCCCGGACACGATCGCGTCGACCAGGTCCTCCACCACCGCCACACCCAGCATAGGAGACGGGTTGCGGCGCTCGGCCAAAACCAGGTTCTGATCGCGTTCTCTCGCCATGAGACGCGAGTATAAGACGTCAGACGTTGTGCGACTTCGGCGTCGACTTGTTCGGGCGCGGGGGTTCATGGGGTGGCCCGTGCGCTCATCGCAGGGTGAGCCTCCTCCAAGCATTCAGGTCATTCCCTCACATCAGGGCAATTCGAATATTTCTCCGCGCTCCCGGCAGGTTGTGATCTTACATTTCACGTTTGACGTCAGACATCATATGTTTCATAATGAGGCCACTCGTCTGGAGGAAGAATGCTCAAGACTCTGCCGCAGGGCAGTCGTAAGGAGGCAGGGATGCGCGTCACGGGCTACCGCACGCTGACCACCCTGCACCGCTGGGGCCGCCCGATCGGGGATGTCAACGGCTGTGTCGCCTCCGGCGTGACCGCCGTTCCCGTCGTTCTCGTCGACACCGACGCGGGACTCACCGGGGTGGGCCTCGGCTCACACGACGGCCTGGAGGCAGTCTTCCCCGCCATCCTGGGTGAGGATCCGCGAGCCGTCGTCGGACTCTACGACCGCATGCTGGCCACGGTCTTCAAGACGGGCCACACCGGTTCGGTCTTCGGCGCCATCGGCGCGTTCGACATGGCCCTGTGGGATCTCAAGGCGAAGGCGGCCGACCAGCCCCTGTGGCGCATGCTCGGTGCTCGGGACCGAGTCGTCCCCGGTTACGCCTCAGGCCTCGACGGGCCCCTCGACGACGACGAACTCCTGCGCCTCCAGGCATCCTTCGCCGAACGCGGGTTCGGCGCGGTCAAGCTCAAGGGCGGGCTGGACCTGGCCGGCGACCTGCGGCGCCTCGAACTGGTCCGCGACGTCTACGCGGCCTTGGGCGTGGCGCCCCGGCTGATGCTCGACGCCAACGAGGCCTGGTCGCGCAAGGAAGCCGTGGCATACGTGCAGCGCCTCGAGGAACACGTGGATCTCGCGTGGATCGAGGAGCCCGTGCGCCGCTGGGACGCCGACGGGCACGCGATGATCGGCCGCGCCGTCCGCGCCGCGATCGCCACGGGGGAGAACCTCACGGGTCTCGAACAGTTCCGCCCCCTCGTTCAGGCGGGTGCCGTCGATGTCGTGCAGACCGGCAGCGTATGGGGCATCACGCACTTCCTGCGGGTGGCCACGCTGGCGCACGCCTTCGACCTGCTGGTCAGCCCCGTGGGATACAACGCGAACCCGCTCGCCCACGCCGCCGCGGCCGTACCGAACCACATCGCGACAGAGGTTCAGGATCTCGCGGCCCCGGTGGGCATCACGGTCGACCAGGAGGTCATGGACGGTTGCATCGTCCTCGGTGACCGGCCGGGGCTCGGCCTGACGGTCGACGAGGCCGGCATCGCCGCGCTGACCGAGTCGGCCGACTGGGGCAGCGCCAGCGGTCCGCATGTGCGTCCCGGCAGCGCGGGCAAGCGCCTGCTCGTACCCCGGCCGCCCGCCCGTGCGCCGATGCCGCTGGCGACTCCGTGTGACTGAGGCGGACATGCGGATCGACGCCCACCACCATGTCTGGGACCTGGACCGGCGGCCCCAGCCCTGGACCGAGGACCTGCCCGTCCTGAAGCGCTCGTTCTCGTTCGCGGAGCTGGCGCCCCAGCTTCGCGCGACCGGGGTCACCGGGAGCGTGGTGGTGCACACCGTCGCCGCCCTCGAAGAGACCCGCGAGCTCATCGCGCTGGCGGATGCCGAACCGCTGGTGGCCGGCGTCGTCGGCTGGTTCGACCTCGAAGCCGGCGACCTCGACGACGTCCTCACGGCCGCACGCGAACTGCCCGGCGGCCGCCGTCTGGTCGGAGCCCGCCATCAGTTGCAGGCGGAACCCGACAAGGCCTGGCTCGACCGCCCCGCGGTCCGCCGCGGCCTCGCCACCTTGGGCCGGCACGGTCTGACGTGGGACCTCGTGGTGTCCCCCGATCAACTGGCCGGCGTGGGACGCACCGTGGCCGCGCTCCCCGAGGTCTCCTTCGTGCTGGACCATGCGGGCAAGCCGCCGATCGCCCGTGGTGATCTCACGGCCTGGACCGCCGACCTGGTCGCCCTGTCCCGCTTCCCGAACGTCGCCGTCAAGCTCTCGGGACTGGTCACCGAGGCTTCATGGGAGCACTGGCAGGTGAGCGACCTGCGTCCCGTCGCGGCGGCGGTGCTCGAGCACTTCGGTCCCGCCCGCACGATGTACGGCTCGGACTGGCCCGTCTGTCTGCTGGCAGGCGTGGACTACGCGGCGGTCACCGCGGTGTTCGACGAGCTCATCTCTCCGCTCGGCCCCGGTGAGCGCGAGCAGGTGTGGGCCGGCACCGCGACGGCCGTGTACGGATTGGAGATCGCATGAAGACGCGGACCATCGGCCGCAGCGGCGTCCAGGTCAGTGACCTCGGATTCGGCGGGGCCTCACTCGGCAACCTCTACCGGGCCACCGGGGAGCGGGAAGCCGCAGACGCGGTGGCGGCGGCGTATCGCGCCGGTATCACCTACTTCGACACCGCCCCGCACTACGGCCTGGGCCTGTCCGAGCGGCGCCTGGGCAAGGCGCTCGCCGGCTGTCCGCGCGACTCGTTCGCCGTCTCCACCAAGGTGGGCCGCGCGCTGGACCCCAACCCCGACCCCACCGGGTCGGACCTGGCATCCGGTGGTTTCGCCGTGCCCGATGATCTCGTCCGGCGCTGGGACTTCTCGGCGGACGGGGTCCGCCGGAGCATCGACGAGAGCCTCGGGCGACTGGGCCTGGACCGGCTGGACATCGTCTACGTCCACGACCCCGACACCCACGCCGACGAGGCGGTCACCGCGGCGATCCCCTCACTGATCTCGCTGCGCGAACAGGGCGTGATCGGCGCGGTGGGGATCGGCATGAACCAGGTCGCCGTCCCGCTGCGCGCCGTCCGCGAGACCGACCTCGACGTCGTGATGCTGGCCAATCGCTGGACGCTCCTGGACCGTTCGGGGCAAGAGCTGCTCGACACGTGCGCCGGCCGGGGAGTGGCCGTGGTGGCTGCCGCACCGTTCAACTCCGGTCTGCTCGCACGCCCGCGCCCCCCGGCCGACGCCACGTACGACTATCAGCCCGCGCCTGAGCAGCTGCTCGCCGAGGTCAACCACCTGGCCGACGTCTGCGAACGCTGGGACGTCACCCTCCCCGACGCCGCCGTGCAGTTCCCGCTGCGGCACCCGGCCGTCGTCTCGGTCGTGGCGGGCCTGCGCAACGCCGCCCAGGTCGCGCAGTTCGTCGCCCGCCGCGACGCCACTGTGCCTCCCGAGGCCTGGGCCGAACTCGCATCGTGAACCGACAGCAGAAGAGAACCCGCATGCTCAGTGCGTCCTACACAGGATCCCGCACCTTCGCCGTCGGCGAGGCGACGCCCGTCCCACCCGGGCCCGGAGAGGTCCAGATCGCGGTCGCCTACACCGGCATCTGCGGCACAGACCTGCACATCTTCCACGGCGACATGGACGCCCGGGTCGAGCGCCCCGCGGTGATCGGCCACGAGATGTCCGGCACCGTCGCCGCGCTCGGCGAGGGCGTCACCGGCCGGTCCGTCGGTGACCCCGTCACCGTCATGCCGCTCGACTGGGACGGGACCTGTCCCGCATGTCTGGCGGGCCACCGGCACATCTGCCAGAACCTGGTCTTCGTCGGCATCGACTCACCCGGAGCGCTCCAGGGCCGCTGGAACGTTCGGGCCGACCTGCTCGTACCGCTTCCGGACGGTCTCAGCCTCAAGCACGCCGCACTCGTCGAACCCGTCGCGGTGGCCGTGCACGACGTACGCCGGTCGCGACTTGCCGACGGCGACAAGGCGGTGGTGTTCGGGGGCGGCCCGATCGGCGTGCTGATAGCGGTTGTCGCGCGTCACGCCGGCGCGGACGTGCTCCTGGTCGAGCCCGACGCCGGGCGGCGCCGCCTCGTGGCGGCCCTCGGCCTCCGGACGGCCGACCCCACCGGTTCCGACCTGACCGAATCGGTCGGCCGGTGGACCGAGGGCGCCGGTGCGGACGTCGTCTTCGAGGTCTCGGGCGCGGCACCGGCCGTACTGGCGGCGACCGACGTGGCGAAGGTACGGGGCACGGTCGTCGTGGTGGCGATCCACCCGCAGCCGAAGCCCGTCGACCTCCAGCGCATCTTCTGGCGTGAGCTGCGGGTGCTGGGCGCCCGGGTGTACGAGCGGAGCGACTTCGAGCGGGCGGTCGAACTGCTCGGCAGCGGCGCCGTGCCCGCCGACACGCTGATCACCCAGGTGGTGGCGCTGAGCGAGGTCGCCGACGCGTTCACGGCGCTCGAGGGCGGCCGCGCGATGAAGATCCTGGTCGACTGCCGGAGCGACGACGAGGAGACCCGATGAGCCTGTTCGACCTCACCGGAAAGCTCGCCGTGGTCACCGGCGCGCGGCGCGGTATCGGATCGGCGATGGCCGTCGCTCTCGCACAGGCGGGCGCGGATGTCATCGGCGTGAGCATGAGCATCGAGGACGACCCCGAGGTCGGCAGGCTCGTCACGGCCGCCGGCCGCTCCTTCGAGGGCCGCCGCTGTGACCTCGCGGACCGTGCCGCCGTCCTCGGCCTGGGCGCCGAACTGGCGGACCGCGCACCCGACATCCTGGTCAACAACGCCGGTACGATCCGGCGGCAGCCCGCAGCCGAGCACGCCCTCGACCTGTGGGACGAGGTGATCGGCGTCAATCTCTCCTCGCAGTTCGCGCTCACCCAGGCAGTCGCCCGGCCGATGCTGCGGCGCGGATCGGGCAAGGTCGTCTTCACCGCTTCGCTGCTGAGCTTCCAGGGCGGCATCAACGTGCCCGGATACACGGCGTCGAAGTCCGGCATCGCCGGACTGACCAAGGCTCTGGCCAACGAGTGGGCGCCGAGAGGCGTCAACGTCAACGCGATCGCGCCGGGATACATCGCCACCGACAACACCCGGGCCCTGCGGGACGACCCCGAGCGCTCACGCTCCCTCCTGGAGCGCATTCCGGCGGGCCGCTGGGGCCGCGCCTCGGACCTGGCCGGTGCGACGGTGTTCCTGTGCAGCGCCGCGTCGGACTACGTCGACGGCGTCGTCCTGCCCGTCGACGGAGGCTGGCTGGGGCGATGAGGTGCCGATGAGACTCCCCACCGCTCTGGAACGCGAGCGCTTCCCGCCGCTCCCGGCGCCCGGCTGTCCCGCCCGCCCGAACGTCCCGGCCGTGAGCGGGACGTGGAGGCGTCCATGCGCGGGCCGGTGACCCTCGGCGGGACGACGGCCCTGGTCACTTCCGGCCCGCCGGCTCACGCGACGACCGCCCGCCTCGGCATCGGCGGATCCGAGTCCGACGCCGCCATCGACGTCTGCCGGCTCGGTGGCCGGGCCGCGTGGATCAGGCCCGTCGGCGACCGGTCCTTGCGCCCCCACGGCCGTTCCGACCTCGACGGCCTCGATCAGCCGGATCCAGTGATCCGGCAACAAAGCACCAGAGAAGGAGTTCCCATGCGATTCGCCCGTCTGGGCCCGGCCGGCGCGGAGATACCCACCGTCGTGGTCGCCGGCACCCACCTCGATCTTCGCCCGCTCACCGACGACATCGGCCCGGCCTTCCTCGCCCGCGATGGCATCGCGAGGGTGGCCGACGCCCTCGCCGCCGGTACTCTCCGGCCGCTCGAGGGCGCCGGGGAACTACGCGTGGGCGCCGCGCTCGGACGTCCTGGAAAGATCGTCTGCATCGGGCTCAACTACCGTGACCACGCCGCGGAGACGGGGGCCGACATTCCCGCCGAGCCGGTCGTGTTCATGAAGGACCCGTCCACGGTCGTCGGACCGTTCGACACCGTACTGGTGCCGCGCGGCTCCACGAAGACGGACTGGGAGGTCGAACTCGGTGTCGTCATCGGCACAAAGGCCCGCTATCTGGCCTCCCCGGACGACGCCCTCGCGCATGTGGCCGGCTATGTGCTCTCCCACGACGTGTCCGAGCGCGAGTTCCAGCTGGAGCGGGGCGGGCAGTGGGACAAGGGCAAGAGCTGTGAGACGTTCAATCCGCTGGGCGGCGAGTTCGTCACCGCGGACGAGGTGCCCGATCCGCAGGCCCTTCGCCTCTCGCTCTCGGTCAACGGAGTCAAGCGCCAGGACGGCACGACCGCGGACATGGTCTTCTCCGTGGCCCACGTGGTCTGGTACCTCAGCCAGTTCATGGTGCTCGAGCCCGGAGACCTGGTCAACACCGGCACTCCGGCCGGCGTGGCGATGGGGCTGCCCGGCCGGCCCTACCTGCGCGCCGGTGACATCGTCGAGCTGGCCGTCAGCGGCCTGGGCTCGGCCACCCAGAGCATCGGGCAGGCCTGATGACGCGTCCACCGGAGTACGACGGACTGGTCGTGGCCGTGACCGGCGGGGGCGCCGGCATCGGGCTCGCGATCGCGGTGGAACTCGCCGATCGCGGTGCGCGGGTCGCCGTCCTCGACCTCGATGTCCCGCGCCTGCCCAGCGGGCTGTACGGGGTGCGCTGCGACGTCACGGACCGTGACTCCGTCGACGCCGCGATCGCCCGGGTGGTCGCCGAGTCCGGTGCTCTCGACGTCTTGGTCAACAACGCGGGGATCAGCGCCGTCGGCACGGTCGAGGACCTCACCGACGCCGACTGGCACCGGGTCCTCGACGTCAACGTGGTCGGCATCGCCCGGGTCTCGGCGGCGGCTCTCCCACATCTGCGCAGGTCGGCCGCTCCGGCGATCGTGAACCTCTGCTCGATCGGTGCGCTCAACGGTCTTCCGCAACGCGTCCTGTACAACGCCTCCAAGGGTGCGGTTCTCGCGCTGACCTACGCCATGGCCACGGATCACGTGGGGGAGGGGATCCGGGTCAACTGCGTCTCGCCCGGAACCGTCCACACGGGCTTCGTGGACGGCATGCTCGCGAAATTCCCGGACCCGGCCAAGGAGAAGGCCGCGCTCGACGCGCGCCAGGCCACCGGCCGCATGGTCACGCCGCAGGAGGTCGCGGACGCCGTCGCCTACCTGGCCAGTCCCCGGTCGGGATCGACCACCGGCACCGCCCTGGAGGTCGACGGCGGCATCACACACCTGCGCCCGCGTTCCGTCCAGCAGACCGGCTGAGGGCCTCGGGCAGGCCCTCAGCCGGCGCCGCCCGGGAGTGCGCGGAGGCGGTCCGGGGCGGGCCGCCGAGAAACGGGGCTCCAGAGCCTTGTGTAAACGTCACATGTATGATGTTATCTCCGGCATCAAGGCTCTGGCCTGCGGATAGCCGGAAACAAGACGATCGACCGAGGGAAGCAACAATGGAGATGGTTCACTCGAATGCTCACGGACGGCGTCCGCGCCGAGCCGGCCGTGTGCGGGGCGCGGCGCTCACCGCCACCGCTGTCATCGGCGCCCTGACCCTGGCCGCGTGCAGCGGGGGGCAGAGCGTGGGCGGAAACTCGAGCGTCGCCGACAGCGGCAGCAAGTACGGGTTCAAAGCCGCGTCGCAGGACAGCAAGGCCCAGGTCACGGTGTGGGTCGACTCGACCCGCGAGCCGATCGCCAAGGCCTACAACGCAGCCCATCCCCACGCCCAGGTCAAGATCGTGACCTATGACGGCAACGCCAACGGCTCCAACACGTTCAAGACGAAGACACAGCTCTTCGACCGTGCGGGTTCGGGCTGGCCCGACGTCGCCTTCACCACCGACAACAACTCGGCCTCGTGGGGATCCTTCAGCGGCACCGGCGACCTGGCCGCCGTCAACAAGGGTCTGGTCCCGCAGACCACCCTGGACAACTTCGCCAAGGGCTCGCTCGACGTCTGCACCGTCAAAGGTGTGACGTACTGCTTCCGCAACGACCTGGCGCAGAACGTGCTCTGGTACAACAAGAAGCTCATGGACAAGTTCGGCTACACGGTGCCGACGACCTGGGAACAGTACCAGCAGCTCGCCGGCAAGGTCGCTGCCGAGCACCCCGGTTACCTCGTCGGCACCGCCGGCGACGCCTGGACGCCCGAGATCTACATGTGGGCCGCGCAGTGCCCGGCCAACGGCGTCACCGGCGCGAAAACGATCAAGGCCGACACCGCAGACCCGAAGTGCGTCAGGGCCGCGAAGATGCTCGACCGCCTCATCGCCGACAAGACGATGTCCACGCTGTCGCTGTTCGGCTCCGACTTCGTCAAGAACGAGGCCGACAAGGTGCTCATGCTTCCCGGTCCGTCCTGGTACGGCGGCTCGGTCTTCCAGGGCACGCTGAAGACCCCGGCCGGCCAGATCGCAGCCGCTTCCCCGCTCAAGTGGGCCGACGACGCCCAGACCGTCACCGGCGACGTCGGCGGTGGCGCGTGGTGGATCTCCTCGCACAGCAAGAACCTGAAGGCGGCCGCCGACTTCGCCACCTGGGTCACCGGTCAGGCCAAGTACGGCTCGGCTCTGGCGCCCACCTACCCGGCCTACGTCCCCGCCGCGCAGACCTGGGCCGGCGAGACCCAGAAGAGCGGCTACTACGCCGATGACATCGTGGCGCCGTTGAGCCAGGCGGCCGGCCAGGTGTGGTCCGGCTGGGGCTCGGCACAGTTCAGCCAGGAGGCCATCTGGGCCAAGGTCGTTCAGGCGGGCATGGCACAGGGCAAGACCGTCGTGTCCCAGCTCCCCGCCTGGCAGACGGAGATCGAGAATCAGGCCAGGACCTTCGGCTACGAGGTCACGAAGTGACCGCCCTTTCCACCGGAAGAGTGAAACCAGCCATGACCGCGACTGCCGGAAACCGGACCCGTGCCGGTTTCCGGCAGGTCCGGGCCGGACACTTCTTCGTCCTGCCCTACGTCGTCCTGCTCGCCCTCTTCGGCGTCGTCCCGGTCTGCTACTCGGTCTACCTGGCGTTCACCGACGCCGGCGGAGGGTTCGCCGGCTTCTCCAACTTCACCCGCACCGCCACCGACTACCGCTTCCTGCCGGCACTCGGCCATGTGGCGGTCTACCTCGTCATCTGGCTGGCCATGCTCAGCGTGCTGGTCGTCTCGCTGACCCTCGTCGTCCACCAGCTGGCCTCGCGCCGGACCAGGGCCGTGATCCGCCTGGCCTACTACATTCCCGGCGCCCTCGCCGGAGCCTCCAGCGTGCTGCTGTGGCTCTTCGTGCTCGACCCCACCGTGAGCCCGGTCGCCCCCCTGCTGAAGGCGATGGGCAGCGACCACTTCACCGACGTCATCACACCGGGCCACCTGCCGGTGATCTTCGCGATCATCGCCTTCTGGACCGGCGCGGGCGGGTGGATCCTCGTGCTCTACGGCGCGCTGAACACCATTCCGGCCGACGTGATCGTCGCCGCCAAGATGGACGGAGCGGGCCGGATCCGCACGGCGCTGTCGATCCAGCTGCCGATGATCCGCAAGTCGATCACGTACATGCTGATCCTGGCGTTCGCGGCCGGCACCCAGCTCTTCGTCGAACCCCAGCTGATCTCCCAGGCCAGCTTCGGTGTCGTGCCCAACGACTACAGCATGAATCAGCTCGCCTACCAGTTCGCCTTCACCCAGAACGACTTCAACGGCTCGGCAGCGATCGCACTCGACCTCCTGGTCATCGCGCTGGTCAGCACCAGCCTCTTCGTGACGCGCGGACGACTCTTCGACACCGACTAGGAAATCAGCATGTCCACCCCTGCATCCGTGACCGCCCAGCGCTGGGCGTGGCGCTCCCTGACCTCGGTGATCCTGATCGTCTTCGGGATCTTCTTCCTGGTCCCCGTCGTCTGGCTCCTCCTCGCCGGCGCCAAGACCGACCACGAACTGGTCGGCGCCAACCCGTTCTCCCCCGGCAGTCTCCATGCCCTGCGCCACAACTGGGGCGCGCTGATGTCCTTCCAGGGCGGCGCGGTCAAGACGTGGATGAAGAACTCGGTGCTGTACGCGCTGCTCGCCCTCGTCATCACCCTGGCGGTGAGCATCCCCGCCGGCTACGCGCTGGCGAAGCTGCACTTCAAGGGCCGGCGCCTGCTGCTGATCACCACCCTCGTGGTGATGCTGATGCCCACCTCGGCGCTCGTCCTGCCGATCTTCCTCGAGGTCAACTACGTTCACCTGGTCAACACCCCGCTCTCGGTGGTGCTGCCGTTCTCGTTCTTCCCCTTCGGCGTCTACCTGGCCTACATCTACTTCGCCGAGGCCGTGCCCGGTGAACTCCTCGAAGCGGCCAAGATCGACGGGTGCAGCGAGGCGGGGACCTTCACCAGGATCGCGCTGCCGCTCGCGATGCCGGTCGTGGCGCTGGTGGGCTTCTTCAGCTTCGTACAGAACTGGAACAACTTCTTCCTGCCCTACGTGATGCTGCCGGGCAGCGACGCCTATCCGATGCAGGTCGGCCTGTCCCAGATGCTGACCTCGACGCCGAACTTCAACCCCGTCGTGGGGGCGAACGCGGAGGTGTCACCACCGGAACTGGTGCTCGCGACGCTCATCTCCGCCGCACCGGTGCTCGTCATCTTCCTGCTCGCGCAGCGCTACGTCGTGGGAGGCCTCACGGCCGGCGCGACCAAGGGGTGATCGCCGCTCCCATGCACCCGCCGACGGCGCGCGGCTCCTCGGGCAACCGCACCGGCCGCACGGCACGCTCACAGCGATGATCCTGGGCGCCGGTGGACGCCGCCCAGGATCATCCGCCGTACACCGACAGCCTCTGCCAGGCGATGCGCGACCGACCGCCGGGGACCTGCGCGGGCACGCCGCGGCTGTCCCGCCCGGCCATGTGCTGACGAGCTTCCGGGTCGTCGACGCCGGCCGGCTGCGACAGGGGGTCGTGCCGGGCGGCGACGAACTTGCACATCCCAGCCGGTCTCTCGCCCCCATCGCCGTCGTTCCGCCCGGATCGCTCGCCCTCGCGATCTGCGCGGTCGGAGACGGGACTTGCCCACCCGAGTCGGTGACAGCCCAATGCCTGTTCGCGTACCGGCCCGGCGGGTCAGTCCGGGTAGGCGATCAGGGTCTGGGTGAGGGCGGCCCGCATGTCGGTGGAGTAGTGGTGCTCCTCGTCGGAGGCGAAGCGGGCGCAGTCGCCTTCCTCCAGACGGTGGGTGTGCTCGCCGACGACCAGGTTCACCGTGCCGCGCAGTACCACCACGTACTCGGTGGAGCCGGCTCCGTGGGTACTGCGGTGGCTGCGGGCGTGCGGCGGCAGGGCGGAGCGGTACATCTCGAACCTGGCCCGCTCATGGGAGGAGAAGAGCAGCTGCACCATGGTCTCGTCGGCCGGGCCGGGGCCGAAGTCGGCGCCCCGGACGATCTCCGGCACGGTCAGGCGGGCCCGCAGTATCTCGTCGACGGGTGAGTCCAAGGCGTGTGCGATCCGGGCGAGCACTTCGACGGTCGGGTTGGCGACGGCGCGTTCGATCTGGGAGATCAGGGCCTTGCTGGTGCCGGTGCGGGCGGACAGCTCGCGCACGCTCCAACCCCTGGCCAGCCGCAGCCGCTTGACGTTGGCGGCCAGCGTGCCGCGCGGCCCTGCGGCCACGGTGTCCGGCACGGCCCGTTCCGGGCCGTTCGTCGTACTGTCCACGCTGCCGCTCCCCTGTGTTTCCGCATCGTGCCCTGCCGCGACGGGTGACGCCGCGGCAGGAAGGCTATCCGGTCCACTCATCCCTCCGTCCTCCGCAATGTGCCGGAGTCGCCGGGCAGGGCCGACGATCCCGGGAGCGCGGCGAGCAGTTGGCGGGTGTACGGGGCCTCGGGGTGGTCCAGCACCCGGTCGGTGCGGCCGCGCTCCACGATGCGTCCCCGGTGCATCACATACAGCTGGTCGGTGGCCTGCCTGGCGACGGCCAGGTCGTGGGTGACCAACAGCAGGGACAGGCCCAGTTCCTGACGCAACCGGGCCAGCAGCGTGAGGATCTGCGCCTGGACGGAGACATCCAGGGCGGACACGGACTCGTCGCACACCAGCAGCCTCGGGCGTACGGCCAGGGCCCTGGCGATGGCGACGCGCTGCCGCTCGCCGCCGGAGAGCGCGGCGGGCCGGCGTGCGGCGTAGGCGGCGGGCAGACCGACGGACTCCAGCAGCTCTTCGGCCGTCGCCACCGGCGTCGTGGTGCTCTCTGCGCGCCGCCGGGCGGCCGGGGAGGCCGCGGCCTCGCGGAGCGCGGAGCCGACGGTGTGGACGGGGTTGAGCGAGGAGTAGGGGTCCTGGAAGACGATCTGCACGGCGGAGGCGAGGGCGAGACGGCTTCTTCGGGCCGGACGGCCCGGGGCGAGCAGCAGCGGCTCGGCGTCACGACTGCCGGCGTCCTGCCGGGCAGCGTCCGCGGCGATGACGATCCGGCCGCCGTCCAACTGCTCCAGGCCGGTCACCAGCCGGGCCAGAGTCGACTTGCCGGAGCCGGACTCGCCCACCAGGCCCACGGCGCCGCCCTCGGGAACCTCCAGGTCGACGCCGTGCAGAACCTCGTGCGCGCCGTACGACTTGCGGGCGCCGCGCACCTGCAGCAGGGGACGGGCCGTCCGGTCGGGGACGGCGACAGCCGCTGTCCGACGGGTCGCGGCGGCGACGTCCGCGGCGACGGCGGGCATCCGCCGGCAGGCGGTCAGCCGCCCGCCCGGTCCGGTGCTGTCGCCGACGGGGTGCGGGACGGGCTCTGCGGTACGGCAGTCCGCCTCGGCCCAGGCGCAGCGGGCGGCGAAGGGGCAGCCCGTGGCGGGCGTCGCCGGGCCGGCGACGGTGCGGGTGGTGGGCAGCGTCTCGTAGCGTTCGCGCACCGATGGCTCGGCGGCCAGCAGCGCGGCCGTGTAGGGGTGGGCGGGGCCGGTTTCGATGTCCCTGGCGGGGCCGGACTCCAGCATGGTGCCTGCGTACATCACATACAGCCGGTCGCAGGCCGAGAAGGCGACCCGTAGATCGTGGGTGATGAGCAGCAGGCCCATGCCGCGGGCCTGCTGGAGCCGGCGGATGAGGGCCAGCACCTCGCCCTGGTGGTGGGCGTCGACGGCGGTGGTGGGCTCGTCGGCGATGAGCAGGCGCGGACCGGGGGCGAGCGCCGCGGCGAGGGCGGCGCGCTGGCGCATGCCGCCGGAGAGCTCGTGCGGGTAGCGGTCGGCGGTCCCGGGCGCCAGGCCGACCTCGGCGAGCCGTTCGGTGACGGCGAGGGCCGCGCCGCGGCGGCTGATACCGGGGGCGCCGGCCCGGATGCCGTCGGCGATCTGCCGGCCGCAGGTGCGGAGCGGGTGGAGCATGGTGAACGGGTCCTGCATCAGCAGGGACACGGTGCGTCCGCGGTGGCCTTCGGGTGCCTTGCCGAAGAGGCCGCCGGGGCGGGCGGACCGGACGTCGGTGATCTCCCGGCCGCCCGCGACGACGCTGCCGAAGGCGCGTACGGTGCCGGGCAGCAGTGCGGCGACAGCGCGGGCGGTGAGCGACTTGCCGCTGCCGGACTCGCCGACGATGCCGACGCTTTCGCCGGGGTGTACGTCCAGGTCCAGGCCGTGCACGAGCGGGCGGGGCGGCACGGAGGTGGTCTCCAGCCGCAGGGCCCGGACCGCCAGCAGGGGCCCGGAGGGCGCCGGCTGCGGTGCGGTGGCGGTCACCGGGTCCTCGCCCGCAGGTCGAGGGCGTCCTGGGCACGGTCGCCGAGGAGGTTGACGGCGGTCGCGGCGGTGACGACCAGCAGGGCGGGCAGCAGGGTGGCCGCCGGATTGTCGTACATCAGTGTCTGGTTCTCCGAGAGCATCCGGCCCCAGTCGGCGGCGCCCGGGGGCACGCCGATGCCGAGGAAGGAGAGCGAGCTGAGGGCCACCAGCGCGAAGCTGAAGTTGACCAGGGCGTTGGCGAGGGCCTGCGGCAGGACGTTGGGCCAGATGTGCCCGAGCAGGATGCGGCGGCGGCTGAGGCCGAGGGCCTCGGCGGCCTCCACGTACGGCAGGTGCCGCTGGGCGAGTACCGCGGAGCGGACCAGCCGGGTGTCGGTGGGGCTGGAGAGCACGGCCAGTACGAGCACGGCGGCCGGGTAGCCGCCGCCGAGCACGCCGACGACGACCACCGTGACCAGCAGGGCGGGCAGCGACAGCACCAGGTCGGCCCAGCGGCCCACCAGGGCGTCCGCCCAGCCGCCCCGGTAGCCCGCCCACAGGCCGAGCAGGTTGCCGAGCGCCATGGAGCCGACGGCGATCAGGGCCGGTCCGACCAGGGCGCTGCGGGTGCCGACCACCGCGGTCTGCAGGATGTCGCGGCCGAGGTCGTCGGTGCCCAGGGGGTGGCCGGGGCTGGGCCCGCTGACGCCGAGCAGCAGGTCCTGCCGCGCCCAGTGCGGGAAGACCAGCCCGCCCAGGGCGGCGGCGGCGACCAGCACGGCGAGGACGGCCAGACAGACGCCGCCCAGCAGTCCTGGCCGGGGCAGCCTGCGGCGTCCGGCGGTGCCGTCCGCGGCGGGCCGGACGGGAACGGCCGGGCCGCTGTCCGCGGCGGGTTCGGCTGGGATGGTCATCGGGTGCCTCCGGTCCGGATGCGCGGGTCGATGAGCGGGGTGAGCAGGTCCACCACGAGGTTGACGGTGATGACCGCGGCGGCGGCCAGCAGGGCGACGGCCTGCACCACTGGTACGTCCTTGTAGGTCACCGAGTCCACCAGCAGACGCCCCAGTCCCGGCAGCGCGAAGGTCGCCTCGACCAGGACCGTTCCGGCGACCAGGTACGCCAGCACCAGGCCCGCGCCGGTCGCGATGGGCAGCAGCGCGCCGCGCAGCACGTGCCGCAGCAGTACCTCGCGCGGCGGCACGCCCCGGGCGAGCGCGAAGGCGGTGTGGTCGGCGTCGAGCTCGCGGAGCACCGCCGCGCGGGTCAGCTTGAGCAGCAGCCCGGTCACCGACCCCGCCAGGGCGACGCAGGGCAGCACGAGATGGCGCAGCCGGTCGATGGTGCCGCCGTCCCCGGCGCCGAAGGCGGGCAGCCAGTCGGCGCGCAGCGAGAAGAGGTGGACCAGCAGCAGCCCGGAGGCGAAGGCGGGCGCGCTCAGGCCGACCACCCCGAGGCCCTGGACGATCCGGTCGGTGGCGCGGCCGCGCCGCAGTGCGGCCAGCGTCCCGAAGGGAACTCCGGCGAGGAGCGCCAGGACGAAACCGCCGAGGGCCAGTTGCAGGGTCAGCCCGATGCGATCGCCGACGGCCTGGGTGACCGGCGCCCCGGTACGGACGGACACGCCGAGGTCACCGTGGAGGGCGGCGGCGAGCCAGTGCCAGTACTGGACGAGGAACGGATCGTCGAGGTGGTGGGCGGAACGGACCGCGGCCAACGCCTGCGGGGTGGCCGAGCGGGTGCCGAGTAGGGTACGGGCCAGGTCGCCGGGGGCCAGGGCGAGCAGGGCGAAGACGGCGAGGGAGACGACCAGCAGCAGCGCGACGGCCGCCGCGAGCCGGCGGGCGGCGTAGGCGGCGAGCGGATGGCCGGGCCGGCGGGCGGGGCCCGGCGACGGTGCGGCAGGGGTCTGCGGGGACTGCCCGGCGGTGGGGGGCGTCGTCGTCATGAGGTGCCGCCCGTGGTGTCGGGGTCCGGTACGAGGTGGCGGTCCAGCCAGTCGGCGGTCCGGGCGCAGGCGTCGAGCAGATGATCGGGTTCGGTGAACTCGTGGCCCTCGCGCGGGTAGAGGACCAGCTCCACGTCGCGGTGCCCGGCGAGGAGCCGGGCCCGGTAGAGGGCGCGGGCCTGCTCGACGGGGGTCACCCGGTCGGCGCAGCCGTGCAGGATCAACGTCGGCGTCGGGGCCGGGTCGCGTTCACGGGCGGGGGAGGGGGTGGCGGCGGGGGAGGGGGTGTCCGGCCCGTCGGTGTGGCCGCCGCCGGTGATGCGGTAGGCGTCGTCGTAGCCGCCGCCGATGGCGCTCGTGACGGCGAAGGAGGGCCAGTCGGTGGGCGCGGAGACGACCACGGCCGCCGCGAAGAGACCGCCGCGCGCTGCGGCGAGGGCGGCGAGGTAGCCGCCGTAGCTGTGCCCGAGGACGGCGATCCGGCCGGGTGCGGTCAGCCCTCGGTCCAGCAGGGCGCGGGCCCCGCCGAACACCTCGTCCAGGTCGGCGCCGCCGAGGTCGCCGACCACGGCGCGGGCGTGCCCCTGCCCGCGGCCCGCGCTGCCGCGGGGGTTGGGCAGCAGCACTCGGTAGCCGGCCCGGGCCAGCGCCAGCGGCAGGCCCAGCACGTCGCCGGGGGCGAAGCCGGCGGACCACAGCCACGCCGGGCCGCCGTGCAGCAGGACGGCGGCGGGCGCCGGGCCGGTGAGGTCGGCGCGGTGCAGCAGCAGGCCAGTGACCCGGCTGCCGTCCGATGCCTGCCAGCTGAGCGGTTCGGTGGTGATGCCCTCGTCCAGCACCTGCTGTCCGGCGTTGAACGCGGTCACCGGAGTCCAGAAGGGCTCTGGCCGCGGGGTGGCGTCCGGTTCCGGGACGGGGTGAGGGGCCGGGGCGGGGCCGGCGGCCCGCGGGGGCTCCTCGGCGGCCGTGCCGACGTCGGCGGTGACCGCCTCGGGCGGGGTCCCGGGGGCGTGCAGTACGGAGGCGGCGACCCGGCCGGCCGCGCAGGTGCGGATCTGCGGCCGGTACCCGGCGCCGCTGAGGGTGGCCTCGCCGTGCCACAGCTCCTCGTGATGCACCTCGCCGGCGCCCAGCCGCAGCCGGCCCACTCGTGAGCCGGTGCCGTCCCAGCCCGCGTACCACAGGGTGCGCGGGCCGCTCCAGTGCAGCGAGGTGATGTCGTCGAGCGCAGGCACCGGCACCGGGGCGCCGGTGGCCAGGTCGGTGAGCCGGAGCAGGCCGGAGACGATCGACAGGCCCTCGGCCCAGGCGGCGTAACGGCCGTCGGGGGAGAGCGCCGGATGGTCCGGCTGGATGCCGGGGTCGGAAGGGGACAGTTCGCGCACCGAGCCGGCGGCGAGGTCCAGCAGGACCACCTGGGCCCGGTAGAACCCGGCCGGCCAGGCGTCCCGGGAGACCACGGCGAGGGCGTGGCGCCCGCCGTTCCAGTGTGCCGCCCATACGGTGAGCCCGGTGGGGCCGACCGGCTCGGCCGGCCGCCCGGCGGTCAGGGAGATCCGCCACAGCCGGCGTATCCCTGTCCCGGGACGCTGCACGACCGGGTCGGCCGGGCCCGCCGACCCCTCGACGGGCAGGCCGAGGTTCATGCCGTCGCGGTCCGCGCCGGGCTCCGCGACCCGCAGCAGTGCGGCGCTCCCGTCGGCGGCGACCAGGACGTCCTCGATCTCGCCGGGGAAGCGGTCCAGGATCCGCGCCGGGTCGCCGCCGGCAGCGGTGGCGAGGGCCAGGGCGCTGCCGCGCTCGTCACCGTCCTCCTGAACGACCAGCAGCCAGCGGGAGTCCGGTAGCCAGCGCGGCAGCCGGCGGGCGGCGCAACCGTCGCCCGCCAGCGGCGCACAGCCGCCGCCGGACGCGAGGTGGACGTCCGCCCGGGAGTGCCCGTCCGGTCCGGGGAGGACGGCGGAGACGGCCGTGGTCCGGCCGTCGGGCGACGGCTGGGCCTCGATGACCTGGGTGAGGTCCATCAGCCGGCGTCGGGCGGCGACCACGGCCGCGGAGGCGGTGCTCACGAGCCGGCCGGGTACAGACGGGTGGCCCAGGGGCCGATGAAGAAGAAGGTGCCGAAGTCCTTCACACCGACCTTGGAGCTCAGCGCGGTGGCGCTCTGGCCCCACCACAGCGAGTGGTAGGGCAGGTCGGCGCCGGCCCGTTGGAGGGCGTCGGCCAGGGCCTTGCCCCGGGCGGCGGGGGAGACGGAGGCCCGTTCCTCGGTGATGTCCTTGTGCACGGCCTGGTTGCGGTAGTGCGCGATGTTGGTGGATCCGATGGCGGCGGAGTCCAGGTAGGGCTCCACCAGTTCGGCCGGGTCGCCGGTGGTGGGGTAGTACCAGAGGAAGTGCAGTCCGCGGTCGGGCTCGCTCAGTTCGGAGATCCACTTCTCCAGGGGCACCTCCTTGACGTTCAGGGTGATCCCCAGCGGCACCAGAGCCTCCTTCAGGGCCAGGGCGGCGCGGCCCAACTGGGATCCGCTCGCGGGGTAGTGCAGCTCCTCGGTGAAGCCGTCCTTGGCGGTGGAGGAGGCGAGCAGGGTGCGGGCCCGGTTGATGTCGTACCCGTACTGCGGGACGGCCGTGTAGGCCTGCCTGACCTCGGCGTCGGTCAGCAGCCCGGTCCACTGCCCCCGGGTGACCAGGGCCGAGGCGACCTCGCCCTTGCCGCGCAGGATGGAGCGGACATAGCCCTGGCGGTCGGTGGCGTGGGCGACGGCCTGCCGTACCTTCGGGTCGTTCCAGGGGGCCTTGGACGTGTTGAAGGCCAGCGCCACCACCGAGTGGTCCGAGGCGTAGTGCACCTCGGTGTCCTTGATCCGCTCCCACTGCGCGGCCCGGTCCGCGGGGAGGTTGACCGCGCCGTCCAGTTCGCCGGAGCGCATCGCCAGCAGCCGTGTGTTGTCGTCGGCGACGAAGGTCAGCCGGAGCTTCTTCACCCGGACATGCCCGCCCCACCACTTCTCGTTGCGCTCGAACTCGACATGGTCGTCGGGGGCGAAGGAGGTCACCTTGAACGGCCCGGTGCCCATCAGCAGCGCGGACGCCGTGCCCAGCTTGCCCTTGTGCCGGGCGGCGTAGGCCTTGCTGCCGATCAGCAGGGTGCTGGGGGTGGGCGTCCACTGGAACATCGCGTACGGCTGCTTGAGCCGGATGGTCACCTGGTGGGAGCCGGTGGCATGCACGGACTTCACGGTGGAGTAGGCGTAGGCGAGCTGGGAGGCGTTGGCGGCGTCGAGGTGGTACTCGACGGAGTCCACGACATCGGCGGCGGTGAGCGGTGTGCCGTCCCAGAAGGTGACGTTCTGGCGCAGTTCGTAGACGTAGGTGAGCGGGTCCGGGTGGGTCCAGGAGGTGGCCAGGCCGGCTCCGAGGGCACCGTCCGGGCTGACCGACAGCAGTGATTCCTGGGCCAGCAGTACGGCGATGTAGTTGAGGATGCCGGCCTCGTGGCTGACGTCCAGGGTGGACAGCGAGCCGGGGAGAGCGATGGTGAGCTGCTCGATGTCGCCGCCCGCGTCCACCGGCGCGGAGCCGGCGGCCTTGGCGTTGTCGCCGGCCGGGGTGGCAGAGGAGCAGGCGGTGAGCAGGGCGCCGAGGGGGACCGCGGCGGCGCCGAGCCCGAGCAGTCCGAGGACGCCACGGCGGCCGGCGCCCGGGGCCAGGGGATCCGTGACGGTGTTTCCGGAGGCCGGTGCGGCGGCGCGGGAACGGTTGGTGCCTGAGTCCATGGCACTTGCTCCTTGCTCGGGTCTTGGGTACGGCAGAGAACGTGACGTCTTCTACTCGTTCCCGTTTGGGCAGGAACGGTACGCATGGTCGGCCTGTGGGGCAACGGGCGTTCCACCCCTCGGGACGAGGCCGCCCCCCGCCGGCCGATCTGGCCCCAGCCGTGCGGGGCAGGGCGCCCACGTCCAGGTCTGTGCGTGGGGCGCGCGTGCCGGCCCGGACGGGTCCGTACACGCGGCCGCCCACGGGAGCGGGTGGCCGGCCACCCGGCAGGGGCCGTCCGCGGACCGACGGGGCCGCCGTGCGCGGCCCTTCGGCCCCCTCCGCGAGGTGCGGCAGTGGCTCGGCGCGGCTGACGTTCTCGCCGGTACCGGCGGCCGGACGAGGCCGGCCCGGCCGGCGGGGGAGTCGCTGCCCGGCCTTCGGCCAGGAACCGCCGCGCGCCTTCCGGATGGCACGCCGATGGTCCGCGTACCTGTTCGAGTCGGAGCGGTGACCTCGCCGTGGCGCCGTGCTATACAGGGCGCTGACAGTGACGTCAGTGTCAGTGAGGAGCGGCATGGCCAGGATCCTGGTGGCGAACCGGGGAGAGATAGCGGTCCGGATCATCCGGGCGATCCATCTCCTGGGCGACACGGCGGTCGCCGTCCACGCGCCGGACGACGCCCGCGCCCTGCACGTCCTGCGCGCCGACCTGGCCCTGCCGCTGCCCGGCACCGGACCCGGCGCGTACCTCGACATCGAGGCCGTGGTCGCGGCGGCGGCCTCGTGCGGCGCAGATCTGGTCCATCCCGGATACGGCTTCCTCAGCGAGAACGCCGACTTCGCGCGGGCGTGCGAGCAAGCCGGGACAGGGTTCATCGGGCCTCCGCCCGAGGTGCTGGCCCGGCTCGGCAACAAGGTGACGGCGCGCCGCGTCGCCGAACAGGCCGGGATTCCGGTGCCTCCCGGATCGTCCGGGCCCACCACGGCTGAGGAGGCGCGGGCCTTCTTCGAGGTGCACGGCCCGCTGATGGTCAAGGCGCTGTCGGGCGGCGGCGGCCGGGGCATGCGCGAGGTGCACGACGCCGCGCAGCTCGAGGAGGCGTTCGACCGCTGCGCCTCGGAGGCCCGCGCCGCCTTCGGCGACGGCGCGCTCTACGTGGAGAAGCTGCTCCTCGACGCCCGGCACATCGAGGTACAGATAGTCGCCGACACCCACGGTGGCGTCAGCCACCTGTGGGAGCGCGACTGCAGCATCCAGCGCCGCCATCAGAAACTGATCGAGGCGGCCCCGAGCCCCTCGCTCGCCCCGCACACCCGACGGCGTATCATCGCCGCCGCGACACGGCTGGCGGCCGCTGTGGGCTACCGCGGGATCGGCACGGTCGAATTCCTCCTCGACGGTGACGAGTTCTGGTTCATGGAGGCCAATCCGCGCCTGCAGGTCGAGCACACGATCACCGAGGCGATCACCGGAGTCGACCTGGTGAGTACCCAGATCCGCCTCGCCCGGGGAGCCCGTCTGGCCGACTGCGGTCTGGCCGAACCCCCGGCCGCCCGCGGTTTCGCCCTCCAGGCCCGTCTTTACGCGGAGAAGCCGGACCGCTCCGGAGACCCGTACCCCGCGACGGGCACGATCACCGGCTTCGCCCTGCCTTCCGGGCCGGGGGTGCGCGTCGACACCGCCGGCTATGCCGGATGGACCGTCGGCCCCCGGTACGACCCCCTCCTCGCCAAGATCATTACCGTCGGGAGCGACTTCGAGGACGCCGCGCGCCGCGCCGCCATGGCGGTCACCGAGTGCGGCGTCGACGGGGTCGCGACGAACCGGGCGCTGCTGCACGCGATCCTCACCGACCCCGACTTCCTGACCGGCGCATGGGACACCTCCTACCTTCCGGCCCGTCTCGCCGGCTTCGCCTCGCACCTCTCGCCCCCGGCCCCGTTCGCCGCGGACCCCGGCGACACGGCACCGGCCGGACCGGTCGCGCCCGACGCGTCACGGGTCCTGCCCGAGGGCACCGACGCGGTGCGGGCGCCGATGGCCGGCGTGGTCGTCTCCGTCTCCGCCGAGGCCGGCACGGACGTGCCGGACGCCGCCCCGCTGCTGGTGCTCGAAGCGATGAAGATGGAGCACGTGCTCCGTGCGGACGGCGACCTGCACGTCCTGCGGCTCCTGGCCGCTCCCGGCGACGTCGTGGCGGCAGGCACACCCCTCGTGCTGGTCGAGGCGACCGAGGGGGCGGCACCCCCTGGAGGTCCCGCTGCGGGCAAGTCCCGTGCCGGCGCACAGGACGTGGACGAGGACTGGTCGGCCGAGGTCCAGGAGATCGCACGGCGTGAGGCGTTCGCCCGCGCCCTGGGCGGACCGGAGAAGATCGCCCGCCAGCACGGCACCGGCCGCATGACCGCCCGGGAACGGATCGCCAAGCTGGCCGACCCCGGGAGCTTCGCCGAGATCGGCGCGCTGGCGGGGTTCGCCGCGCGTGACGAGCGCGGCGCGGCCGTCGCGGTGGCTCCGACCAACTTCATCGCGGGCACCGCGCACCTCGACGGACGCAAGGTGGTGCTCGGTGTCGACGACTTCACGGTGCGCGGCGGCGCGGGCGACGCGGCGATCCACGCCAAGCAGATCTACCTCGAGGAATACGCGCATCAGATGCGGCTGCCGATGGTTCGGCTGCTCGACGGTCAGAGCGGGGGCGGCAGCGTGAAGATGGCCCTCGACGCCGGCTACACCTACGTCCCGGTCAACCCGGCGTGGGACGCGGTGGTCGACAACCTGTCGGTGGTCCCGGTCGTGGCCGCCTGCCTGGGGCCGACGGTCGGTCTCGGCGCGGCACGGCTGGTCATGTCCCACCTGGCGGTCATGGCCGATGGCGTCGGTCAGCTCTTCACTGCCGGGCCGCCGCTGGTGCGCAGCGCCACCGGCGAGATCCTCACCAAGGACGAACTGGGTGGCACCCAGGTGCACCGCTCCAGCGGAGCCGTCGAGCGGGTGGTCGAGTCCGAGGACGCCGCGTTCGAGGTGATCAAAGCCTTCCTGTCGTATCTTCCCCGGAGCGTGTACGAGGGGCCTCCCGTCCTGCCGGGGACCGACCCGGCCGATCGCCGCGAGGACCGCCTGCTGTCGGCGATTCCGCACAACAAGCGCCGCCCGTACGCCATCGGACCGGTCCTCGACGCGATCTTCGACGCGGGCTCGGTGTTCACCTACGCCGAATACGGCGGGGGCACCGTCACCGCACTCGCCCGCCTCGACGGCCATCCGGTCGGCGTGATCGCAGCCGACCCCTGCCAGGGCGCGACCATGTCGGTCGAGGGCGCGCTCGCGGTCACCCGGCTGGTCGACCTGTGCGAGACCTTCCACCTGCCCATCGTGAGCCTCACCGATCAAGCGGGCATGACCATCGGACTGGCCGCCGAACGACGAGGCACCATCCGGCACGGCGCACGCGCCATCAGCGCCGTCTACCAGGCCCGGGTACCGCAGGCCGAACTCATCGTGCGCCGCGTCTACGGCGTCGGCGGCGCCGGCATCGTCAACCGTCACCGGGCCATGCGCAGTTGGGCCTGGCCGTCCGGCGACTGGGGGTCACTGCCCGTGCAGGGCGGTGTCGAGGCGGCCTTCCGCGCACACATCGAGGCCGCCGACGACCCTGCCGCCGAGGCCGACCGCCTGCGCACCGAACTCGCCAACCTGGGATCACCGTTCCGCACCGCGGAAAGGTTCGGCATCCAGGACGTCATCGATCCCCGGGACAGCCGGCCGCTGTTGTGCGACTGGGTGCGCGACGCGTACCGGCTGATCCCCACGCTCTTCGGCCGGCCGGCCTTCGGCACCCGCCCCTGAGATCCCCACGAGAGGAATCACGGTGGACAACGACGCCCTGCTCGCCCTCCTGCAGGCCGACGGCGACATCGTCACCGAGCGCCTCGACCACTGGGCCCGCACCCGCGCGGACCGGGTGTTCCTGCACTACGGCGAGGACCAGATCACCCACACCTACGCCGAATTCGGCCGGATCAGCGATCACATCGCGGGCAACCTGGCCGCCCACGGTGTCGCCAAGGGCGACCGAGTCAGCGTGCTGACCACGAACTCGTACATCGCCGCCCTGCTGATGTTCGGCATCTGGAAAGCCGGAGCCGTCCACTGCCCGGTGAACTTCGGATTCACCGGCCGGCTTCTCGCCTACCAGCTCAACGACACCGCACCCTCGCTGCTCGTCACCGACGCCCGGCTGCTGCCCGCGGTCAACGACGTGGTGGACCAACTGCAGGCACCGCCACCGCTGGTGGTGTACGCACCGCCCCCGAACGCACATGACCATGTCGCCGACGTCGCGGCACTCCATCCACGTCTGCGCGCACTTCCCTGGGCGTCGCTGACCGCCGAGGCCGAGCGCCCCGACGTCCGGGTCGGCTTCGACGACCCGGCCAACATCGTGTACACATCGGGAACCACCGGGCCGGCCAAGGGCGTGGTGCAGCCCTACCGGTGGATGGCCCAGTACACCTTCGGCCTGCGGATGCCGCTGACCGCCGACGACGTCATCTACAGTGACCTGCCCATGTATCACGTGGGTGGCGCGATCGCGAACGTGGCGCGAGCCGCATGGACGGGATGCGAGGTGGCGCTCTGGGACCGGTTCAGCCCCGATGACTTCTGGAGACGGATCTCCTCCCGCGGCGCCACCACCGCGATCCTGCTCGACGTGATGATCCCCTGGCTGATGCAGCGGGAACCTGCCGCGGACGACCGGGCGAACACCCTCAACAAGGTCTACCTGCAACCCCTCCCGCTCCATCACGCCGAGGTCGCTCGCCGATTCGGATTCGACTTCGTCTTCGCCGGATTCGGTCAGACGGAATCCGGTGCCGTGGTGAGCGCGTTCATCGAGGAGACGGCAGAGGGCCACGGAACCCCGGCCCACCTCTACCGCGGCCTCTCACACAGCGCGGTCAAGGAGGTGGCGGCACAGCGCGGACAGACCGTCCTGGGCGGCAGCACGGTCACCCGCAAGGGATTCATGGGCCTGCCTGTGCCGTTCTGCGAGGTCGCGGTCCTCGATGAGCACGACCGCCAATGCGGTGTCGAGGGGCCCGGACAACTGGCGATCCGACCCCGGCTGCCCGGGCTGACGATGCTCGGGTACCTGGGCAGACCGGAGGCGACGGTCACCGCGTGGCGCAACCTCTGGCTGCACACCGGGGATGCCGCGGTGCGCGGCGAGGACGGTCTGCTCTACTTCGTGGACCGGCTCGGCGACCGCATACGGGTCCGCGGCGAGAACCTCTCGTCGTACCAGGTCGAAGACGTGATCAACCAGCTCTCCGGGGTCCGGTACTGCGCCGTGTTCGCAGTCCCGTCCGGGGAGGGCGACGAGGACGACGTCGTCGCCTTCGTCGTCCCGGCCGAAGGCGCCCGGCTCACCGCCCAGGACGTGCGCGACCACGCGCGCGCGGCGATGCCCAAGTACATACGGCCACGTATCGTACGCATGGTGAAGGACCTACCCCGCACCCCGACCAACAAGATCGAGAAGTACAGGCTGCGCCGGCAGATCCTCGACGAACTCGGGCACGGCCCGTCATGACGGAAGAGGCGGCCTGGGCGCGGGCGCGCACCTCACGGGAGGGAAAGGACCACGAGACCCGGACCAGGCTCCTGAGCTGTGCGGAAGATGTCTTCGCCGCGCACGGGTACACGCGGACCACTATCGCCGACATCACCCAGGCGGCGCATGTCTCCCGTGCGTCGTTCTATCTGTACTTCACCTCCAAGGCGGACATCTTCACGTCCGTGGCCTCGGCGGTGCGCGACGAGTTCCTCGCCGCGCACGAGGTCCCCGGCGTCGACGAGGACGACCCGGTGGCCCTCGGCCGGGCGTCCAGCGCCGCCTTCCTCGCCGCCTATTCCCAGCACCTCGATCTGCTCACGGTCATCGAGCACCAGGCCCTCGCGGACCCCGCGATCGCGGCGGTCTGGACGGAGATCCAGGAGAGGCCGCGGCGGCGGATGATCCGCTACGTGGAGCGGCTCACCGCTGCCGGACGGGCCGATCCGGCGGCGGACGCCGAAGCGGTCGCCGATGCCGTTCTGGGTATGTTCGCGCGGTTCGCGAGGCACCGGATCACCGATCCGGCGCACTTCGAGAACACCGTGGACACGCTCAACGCCATGTACCTGCGCCTGCTCGGAATCGACGCCCGCGGAGTCTGAACACCCCGCGCGGCATCCCGGCCGACTCCGGCGCCTTGTGGGAGGCGTTGTCCGCATTGGTGTCGGTGTCGGTGTCGGCGTCATGGAGGCCTCGGCCACCACCCCCTGGACACCATGGTGTCCATCGACGAGGCGGTCGCCTCCGGCGAGGCCGTCCGCGCGGCAGCACGACGCCCGCGACACCGCTCGTCCCCGAGGACCGCGCCCCCTACGGAGCCACCCTGTGACCGGACCGGGCGCGCCGGATCCCCGGCTGGGGGGGCGGAAGCCTGCCGTGCGGCACGGCGCTCCACCCACCCCGCGAAACCTGCTCAACTGCTCTGCCTCCACAGGTAATTGACGTGGTGGTTGGGGGACTGCTTCACTGAGGCAGTGGCTGAGCCACTAGACCAAGAAGTCGCTGAACCGGTGGGCCGCTGGACCAGTGGGCCACTGAACCGCTGACCGAAGCCTGGGAGATCCTCCGTGGCCGTCGAGAGCATTCCGCGCCGAACCGTGGTCGACCTGCTTGAAGCACGGCTGCGTGAGGACATCCTCGGCGGCACGCACGGCCCTGGATCCCTGCTGCCCCCCGAGAGGGAGCTGGCGGCTGGATACGGGGTCACCCGTACGACGTTGAAGCACGCGCTGACGCGGTTGGAGCAGGCGGGACTGCTGAGCACCCGGCACGGCATCGGCACACGTGTCCTGGACTACCTGCGGACCGGTGGCGCCGACCTGCTTCCGATGCTGGCGGCACAGGACTCCACGTGGCTGCGGGAGGTCTTCGAGGCACGACGGCACATCGGCACCCTCATCGCCGGCCGCGCGGCCGACCGGCGCACGGACCGGCAGGCCCGGCGGCTGGAACACCTGCTGCGTCAGGTCGCGGACGGCCCGGACGCCGACGCCGTCCAGCTCGCCGACGTGGAAGTGCATCGCGAACTGGCGCGGGCCACGGGCAACCGGGTCTATCTGCTCCTCACGAACACGCTGTTCAACGCCTATCTCCCGGTACGGACCGCGCTGCGGGCGCCGTTCGAGGACGCGGCGCGGGCGGCGGACCGCCTCGCGCCGGTGGTACGGGCCGTGGCCGGCCGGGACGTCGCGGAGGCGCGGCGCGCGGCGGAGACGTATCTGGCCGACACCGAGAAGATCATGCTCGGCTTGCCGAGCAGTCCGCGCGGCCGACCGCGCGCCGACCGCCCCCGGTAGCCGCGCTCCCCGGCCGCGACTCCGGGTACACCGGCTCCCGGCGAGGCGAGGCGAGGCGAGGCGAGGCGGGGCGGGGCGAGGCGGGGCGAGGCGAGGCGAGGCGTGCGCGGCGAACCGGCGGCCTGGCCCCGCCGCGACCCCGATCATTCGTACGCTGATGCCCGTTCACCCCACGCACTCCCGTATGTCATGTCCCGGACAAGACCAAATGGATCGGATCCGGGCCCATCCCCCTATGACGGCCGTCCGTTCACCGTGGGCGCGGCGGCGACCGACAACACAAGGAGCATGGTGAGCAGATCAAGCAAGAGACGCGGCGTCCTCATCGGCGTGATGCTGTCCGCGGTCATCGGCGGCTCCGTCCAGCCGGCGATCGCAGCGCCGCTGCGGGACGCGGGGGACCAGGCCACGACGTTCCGGAAATCTCCGGTGTGGTCGACCGAACAGCAGATCGCGCGAGCGCTGTCCGCCTCACTGCGCGACCCGCAGTGGCGCGAGCAGGTCCGTGCGGCTGCGCTCGGCACCGGGGACGTGGACCTCCAAGGGCTGACCGGCCGGACCGCCTTCCCGGAGGGCAGGAACCTGTACGCCTCCGTCTCGGCCGCGGACCGTCGCATCGCGGGCCTGAAGGGCCTACCCGCATCGACCGGCTCGCTGCTGCGGGTCCGGCTGGCCGCGCCGTCCATGCGGTCGCACCTGGACGCCGCAGCCACCCCCTGGATCGCCGTCGCCGCGGCCGACGACGACGCCAGGAACATCACGGCGTACGACAGCCGAGGCCACGCCCACGCCGTCGGCACCGCACACGTTCCCGACCGCCCGCTGTACATCCTGGACATCGACGTCACCAAGGCCCACCGGGCCGGCCTGAAGGTGCTGCAGAAGGCCTTCGCCGACAAGGGCCTGACCTCCCTCCCGTCGAAGTCGGCGAACAGCGCCCACGCCGCGAGCGCGGCGGGCTGGTGGGCGACCAAGGTCACGGCCGTCGAGGTGAACGACGACCAGGAGCCCTGGTTCAAGGGCGCCGCCGAGATGTTCTCGCTGGTGACCGGCTTCGGCCAGGACGGCGCGGCGCGCGTCGACTCGGTGGACATGCCCTACCTGGACTACGACGGCACCGTCTACTACCCGAACCAGATCCTGGTCAACTGGTCCAACTACAAGTACAACCTGGCCGACGTCGTCATGATGGAGGACGACGACGGCACCAACTACCGTGCGCTGGCGCAGGCGATCACCACGGCGTTGCTCACCGTGACCGACCAAGGCACCTACATCCCGCTGGTGAACGCGGTCCTGAGCGCGATCCCCGACAGCTGGTTCACCGACGACCCCGACTACGTGGAGTCCTGGTACACCCTCGCCCAGAACTCCACGGGCCGGCTGAACGGCGCCTCGGGCAACGGCTGGATGACCGTCGAGCCCTACTTCGTCGAGGAGTTCTAGACCTCGCACCCAAGCGCGGACCGGCCACCGGACGTCGACGGACACGCCGGTCCGCCCCGAGGACGCGGGTCCACCGAGGCCCACCGGCTGTCCGCCGGGCGGCCCGCCCGGGGGGTCAGCCGGAACACGGCCTCGCACGGGGTGGGCCAGCCCCCAACCCCGACGGGCGTGCGCCCGGGG